>NZ_OY760905.1:942617-1256823 GCF_963664135.1 uncultured Acetobacterium sp.
CGCGATTATGACCTATTCTGAACGGGATCAAAATCTTGTTCCCGGAAATGTCAGCACAGATACGCTTGGGAAAAAAGAGAATGTCTATTCAGAATACGAAACAACCATTTATGCACTGACCGCGGCCATTGACACCAAAGATCACTATACCTTTGATCATTCCAATAATGTTGCCTATTATGCGGTCGAACTAGCCTACGCTTACGGGTTGAATAAAGAAACCACCGAAATTATCAGAGAAGCCGCATTGCTCCATGATGTTGGCAAGATTGGGATCCCTGAATCAATCCTCAATAAACCAGGCAAACTGACAGATGCAGAGTATGACATTATGAAGGGCCATGTGGAAAATTCCATTGGTATTATTCGTCACCTGCCCTCCCTGGATTATGTCATCCCGGCCGTCATCGGACATCACGAACGCTATGATGGCTTAGGCTATCCGCGCCGGATTTCTAAAGATGATATTCCTGTTTCAGCCAGAATTTTATGTATTGCTGACGCTTTTGATGCGATGATCTCTGAACGTTCCTATAAGGTACCCTATTCTGTGAATCATTCATTAGCGATTATTGAAGAAGAAGCCGGCCGGCAATTTGATCCTGAATTAGCGCTTATTTTTGTTAACGCTGTGAGAAGTGGCTTGATAAAGGTTGAACCCTCCGTTAAAGTTGTCTGTTAATACTGTAAAATTTAAATTATACTGCTTGCTGGTCTCTTACCGCATATTTAAAAACAGGCCCGACATGTCGGACCTGTTTTTTTAGTAATTTTTTTATTTCTTTCTGGACAAGATGCCGATGGTGGAACGGCCCGGCAGGACAAAGGCGTGTTTCCCCAGGGTAACCCCGATTTTTTCGGTATCTTTCCCGAACATATTAAACAAACGAGTTTGTTCCTCGGTTGACCAGTCCTCGCCATTACCGGGGACATAATCCTGCACCGCTTCCCAACCAGTTTCTTTCATCACTTCTTTAAACACAAAAACCTTGCCAATATTCACCAGCAGATTCATCATCTCATCGATCATGAACATATCCATGGAATCGGTCAGAGTTTTGGCATAGTCATCCAGCTCGGTGCCGACGGTGACAATATAAGGGAAAACCGTTTCGCCTTTTTCCACATAGCCCCCAAAGAGTTGACTCTCAAAAAGAACATCATCAACATGAACACTTTTTTCATTTTTATCAGTGATCTGGGCTTGAAAATAAATGGCCTTGGGTTTGGTAATTTTCTGCATTTCTGTAAATAAATCTTCAACAATATCCAGCATACTTTCTTTATTATGAAGATTAAGCTCTTTGTTGAGTATTTCCATATTCAGTTCATAGGGGTAATCCATAAAAATCTTTGTGTCCATTTGTCTGCCTCCAGTAATTTTTATTTGCGAATAAAATAGACGTGCGGTTAACGCAATCCGCTTTCCGGTTTTATTTCTATTTACCTCACAAGACTCCATTTTAAACCTACTTTAACATGAAATTTTTATACTGTCACCTGTTTATACTATTTATTCATTCTGAATAAAGCTTACCCCAATTATTTTATTTATCTGTATTTAAAAACCATAAAGTTGGGTATAATAAAAACATAAATCAAAATCAACTGGAGGAAAAAAATGGATACTTTAAAAGATGCCAAACGCGTCGGAATAAGAAATATAGTAACGGAAGAACTGATTGCCGTCTATCCTGATAAACCAGTAGGAACTGACGCTGAAATTGAAAAAGCTGTCCGCGACTGGTATTATGGTGAAAACTGCGCCGCCGAAGAAAAAATGCGTGATGCGGTGGTCGAACCATTAACGGCTGTCGAGCTGGAAGGTTTATAAGCAATTTGGTCACAAAAGCATGATTTAGTGAAAAGGATTGGTAAGATTATCAATCCTTTTCACTTATCTTCATTGCTACATTGATATAAACACAATTATTCTTATTTGGTAATTCTTTATGCATGAGTATTTCAAACCCTGCTTCATTTGTCAATGCTATTAATTCTTTGATGGTAAAGAAATTCATATAGGGTATGACACCCTTTCGACAATTTTTATAAATGCTTTCAAATGAAGCCGTCAACCTTTGGCCCATACAAACCGTTTCCTGAATAAATAATCCGCCTGGTTTCAACAAAGAATTGACACGATTCATGGCAATATCAGGTTTCAAAATATACTGCATAACGTCCACCGCCAGAATCTTATCAAATGATCTGCTGCTCAGATCGTTTTCACAAAGGGTCCCTTCATGAAAAAACACATTTCTTACCCCATTAATTTCTGCATTTCTTTTCGCCGCTTCAATCATTTTAGGTGATACATCCAGACCATCCACAGCTTTCACATGGGAGGCAACTTCCATTGAAAAAATACCAGTGGCGCATCCTAAATCCAAAACCACATCATCTGGTTTTAGATACGGACTGACGCCTCTCACTTCATTGGCATAATAAGGGAGACCCAAGTTATCATACTTGACTGCCATTAAATTCCAAAATTCGACCAAGTGATTTAAATGTCGGCTTCCTTTAGTCTTATGATTGAACGTTTCCATTTCATTATTCGACATGTTTTGTACCTCTTACCCATTCATGTAACTATGGAAATTTACATACCCAAATTTTCATCTTTTTATCATTTTTGTTATTTTCCAGGGTTTTATAATCCTCAAAGATTAAGGCGACTCTATCAGAACTGGTTTCAGTTGGTCCATTCTCAACAAAACCGATTTTCACAAATACATCAAAATGCTGGACAGGATAGGTTTCTTTGATATCGACAATCAAATATATTTGGCCGGGTTGTTTTACTATCTAGTGACAAAGAAAAGTTGTAAAGCTCTGTAAATTGTTCCGATTGTTACTATTACTACCTTTTTTCCTATGTTATATTATGGTTAACCTTAGTAGAGAACCACAGAAAAATCCAGACAAAGACGTCGAAAGAAACTTTCGGCGTCTTTGTTATTTTTATCAATGCATCGCCGAAAGACTCTACAAATTTATCAGGAAAGGACGTTACCAATATGTCAAGAATTAATTATTCATCCGGAGCACCCCTCGAAGAAAGAGTAGGTTATTCCCGGATGGTCCAAATCGGCAATCTGATTATGATCGGCGGAACCACCTCGGTCCAGCCAGACGGCAGTGTCTATGGTGAATGCGATCCTTACGCACAAGCCAAGTACATTTTTGAAAAACACGTCAAACTCTTAGAACAAGCTGGTGCAACCCCGGCAGATGTGGTCAAAGTAATGTGTTATGCCACCCGGATGTCTGACTGTGGCGAAATTTGCCGGGCCTACTCCGAGATCTTTAAAGAATTCCGGCCGCTTTTTACGGCAGTCGGAACATCAGAACTCAACCGCCCCTCCCAATTATGTGAGATTGAAATGACCGCAATCATCATTTCTGAAACCAACATTTCTGATGAAAGTGAGGGTGCCAAATGAACCGGATCAGTGAACATCCCATACTCGGTCCCACCGAAACCGGACCAAAGGTGACCTTTTTCATGGATGGCCAGACGCTGGAAGGCTACGCCGGCGAACCGATTGCAGTGGCCCTTAAAGCCGCCGGCGTAATGATCCACCGCTATACCCAAAAGAATCATGAGCCCCGGGGTATCTTTTGTGCCATTGGCCGTTGCACCGACTGCGTCATGATTGTGGATGGGGTTCCCAATATCCGCACCTGCATCACGCCGCTGGTTGCGGGCATGCAGATTCAGACCCAAGATGGCGTCATTCCATTGGAGGTAAGCGAATGAAACGATATGATCTAATCGTCGTTGGAGCCGGCCCTTCCGGACTCTCTGCTGCTATTGAAGCCGCCAAATGCGGAATGAGCGTTGCCGTTTTTGATGAAAATGCTAAACCCGGCGGGCAATTATTCAAACAGATCCATAAATTTTTCGGTTCCAAGGAACATCAGGCTAAAATCCGGGGCTACCAAATCGGTGAAACCCTGCTGTCCCAAGCCGATGAAGCCGGGGTTCAGGTGTTTCTGAATGCCACCGTCGCCGGTATTTATCTGGACAAAGAAGTTCTGGTGCAGCTAAATGGTGCCATGGAGCACTTCAAAGCTGATACCATCATCGTTGCCACCGGCGCCGCTGAAAACATGGTCACCTTTACTGGCTGGACCCTGCCTGGGGTCATCGGTGCCGGGGCCGCCCAAACGATGATGAATCTTTACGGCATTCAGCCCGGCCAGCGGGTGCTGATGCTGGGCAGTGGCAATGTCGGCCTGGTGGTCAGCTTCCAGCTGATGCAGGCTGGCTGTGACGTCGTCGCGCTGGTCGATGCTGCGCCTCGGGTTGGCGGTTATGGGGTTCATGCTGCCAAAATCGCCCGCTGTGGGGTGCCCTTCTATCTCTCCCACACCATTACCAAAGCCGAAGGCAGCGATTGCGTCACCGGCGTGGAGATTTCCCAGGTGGATGAACACTTCACTTCCATCCCCGGTACCGAGAAATATTTTGATGTCGACACCATCTGTCTGGCGGTCGGCCTCTCGCCGATGTCTCAGCTGCTGAAAATGGCTGGCTGCGATATGGTCGATGATCCCCGACGCGGGGGCCAGGTACCGCTGGTGGCCGAAAATGGTGAAACCTCGATCCCCGGGATCTTTGCCGCTGGCGATGTCTCCGGCATCGAAGAAGCCAGCTCGGCCATGATTGGAGGGCGGATGTCCGGTCTGGCCGCTGCCGCTTATCTGGGCTTTCTTAGTGAAAAAGACCGGGATAATCAGCTGGCTCAATTGGAAGTTGCCCTAGAAAGCTTGCATCAGGGCATGTTTGCCCCCGGTAGCAAAGGCAAAGCCATTGCCAAAACCGACGAAGGCATTGCGGTCTCCCAAAGCCTTCTTAAAAAAGGCTATCTTGATGATGCCGATCTTGAGCGCTTTATTCGATCTAATAAAACTGAAAAAACGGATAAAAAATCCGGTGTCCATCCGGTGATTGAATGTACCCAGAATATTCCCTGCAATCCCTGTCAGGATGCCTGTCCCAAGGGTTGCATAAAAATTGGCAAAACCATCACTGCCCTGCCCCGGATTGATGAAGACAGCACCTGCACCGGCTGCGGCATGTGCATTGCCTCCTGTTCCGGTCAGGCGATCTTCCTGGTCGACGAAGACTACGAACCAGGCTACGCCAGCATTACCCTGCCCTATGAATTTTTGCCACTCCCTCAAAAAGGTGAAGTGGGCACCGCCCTGAGCCGCAGCGGCCAACCTCTGGGTACCGCCGAAATCATTGCGGTTGCCAACGCCAAAGTCTTCGACCACACGGCCCTGGTCACCATGAAAGTTCCGGTGGAGCAAGCTATGACTGCCCGGTTTTATCAAAGCGAAGCCCCGCAACCATAGAATAGCTAGCAACTTACCAGAAACTGACATCAAAGCAATCGTTGTTCGATTCTTTCGAATTTCGCAATTACTTCAAAATCAAAGAACAGGAGAGCAAAATATGAAATCTATTAATGATCGTTCACAGGATATTGGTCCCTTCGTTTCCCAGATCGATGACGGCATCATCATCTGCCGTTGTGAAGAAATCACCAAGGGTGAAATTCGCCAGGCGATCCACGATGGCATGTTTACCGTCAACGAAATCAGACGTTACTTGCGGTCCGGCATGGGGCTTTGCCAGGGGCAAACCTGCGGCAAACTGGTTAAAGGCCTGATCGCCCGGGAGCTTAACGTCATCCCGGCCCAATTGGATCCGGCTAACAGCCGTTCCCCAATGCGGCCAGTGGAGATGAAAGTATTAGGAAATGAGGAGGTGACCCATGTCTAAACATAGTGATGTAATCATCGTTGGCGGCGGTATTATCGGTAATGCCACAGCTTACTATCTCGCCCAAAAAGGCCTGTCTGTCACCGTACTGGAAGCCAGCAAGGACATTGGTATTGGTGGTTCTTCCCGTAATGGCGGCGGCGTCCGACAGTCCGGTCGGGACACCCGGGAACTGCCGCTGGCAATGTGGGGCATTAAAAATCTCTGGCCAGGCCTGTCCGAGGAACTGGGCGTCGATGTGGAATACACTCAAAAGGGCAACCTGCGTCTCGGCAAAACCGAAGCCCATCAGAAAATTCTCCAGGGTTTAACCGACAAGGCGGTATCCTGTGGGCTGGATGTCCGAATGATCAATGGCGATGAAATTCGGGCGATCAACCCCTACCTTTCCGATGAGGTCACCTGTGCCAGCTGGTGTCCCACTGACGGCCATGCCAATCCCCTGACGGCCACCCTGGGTTACTATAAAAAAGCCCGGGAATTAGGCGTCCGCTTTATTACCGAATCCCCCTGCTTCGAACTGCGTAAAATAAAAGGCGCCATCCGCCAGGTCGTCACTCCGGACGCCATCTATGAAGCCGATAAGGTGCTGGTGGCAGCCGGGTATGACAGCCGCAAACTGTTAGCCACGGTGGGGATTGATGTCCCAATGATGCCATTGAAGATGGAATGTCTGGTTACCGAAGCTGAGCCCCCGATGTTTTTACAGATGTTAGGCACCGCCGAAGCCGACTTCTACGGCCATCAATCCAAACATGGTTCCTTTGTTTTTGGCGGTTCTTCCGGTTTTGAGCCCTTCAATAAAGACAATGGCACCCCCATCTCCAGCAGCATCGGCGCGTCCTGCACCTGCCGAGGGATTATGAAATACTTTCCCGCTCTGGCTGACGCAAAAATTGTCCGGGCCTGGGCCGGCTGGCTGGATGATTGCGCCGACCATGTTCCGGTGATCAGCCCGGTGGAAGAAGTTCCCGGCCTGTACATCGCCTGTGCTTTTTCTGGCCATGGCTTCGGGATTGCCCCGGCAGCTGGTTACAACATTGCCGAAATGATTGCCGATGGTCACACCACCATCGATTTATCCGCCCTGCGCTACGACCGGTTTAAGCCCAAGCAATAAGAAAACCTGGCTAGCTAAATGCATCAATCAGAATTTTCTTAAAAATGATTGATTATGTAAAGAAGTACCGATTTTTACTATTCTTTCATTCTGAACTATGGTATATTGTATACACAATAAGTGATACAACCTCATACGCAAAAAAAGACAAGGATGTCGAAACCGAAGTTTCGTCGTCCTTGTTTTTTTATCCCATCCATTCAGAAAGGAAAGCATACGCTTTGAGTTATTGATATGATTGATCTATTAAAAGAGTATGAATCTTATGATTCCTCTCAAAAGGGAAAAGAAAAGATCATTGTCCCGAAACAGCCCTTAATGGTCCAGCATTCTGAAGGTTATCAATTCTTTGACTACCGGGCTTACGGCATCTCCCACTTTTATCGGTTCCGGGTTACCCAGGAAATGATCGAAACCGCCACCATCGTTCCCGATGGCACCGTGGACATCGTCTTTCGCTGTGGTCAGGATCATCTGGATGTGTCCTGCTACGGTGCGGTCCTGAAAATGCACACCATTGACTATGCGTCAATCTTTCATCTGGATGATATCATCTTTGGCATCCGCTTTCTGCCGGGGAAAGCATACTTACCTCAGGGCTACCCCATCGGCAGTCTCACTGAAACATCGATTCCGCTGCCGGAAATCTGTCAGGATCAGGCCATGATGGAAGGCATCACCCGAAGTAACGATTTTAAAGAACAGATTCAATTGTACCTGAATTCTTATATTCCCGATTATCAGAACTATTATAGCCCGGGAACCCGACCGTTCAGTTATTGTATGGTGGATGAAATCACCAAGGTTGTCGGCATCATCAATGTCAATGACTTAAGCCAAAGCGTCGGCTATACCCCCAGATACATTAACCGGCTCTTTAATAATGAAATTGGTTTACCCCCAAAGACCTTCTCTAAAATCATCCGTTTCCAGAATGTTTTGCTGGCCCTGGGGAAAAACCAGCACATTTCAACCATCGCTGCGGATATGGGTTATTACGATCAATCTCACCTGCTTAAGGAATTTAAACAATTCACGGGAATCTCTCCCCTGAATTACCGCAAATCCATGTCTCAGGGAACGGCCCTCCGGATTTAAAACGGGATCGGCCCCTTTATTCTATAAAACTGAACAAATCTTGCTTTGATGTCTGTTTTCATAACTACAAGAAATCGCGATGCGAATTTCTTCTAGTTCGCGGGCAGTCGCCAACTACAAGCAAACTTGTGACTGGCTCGTTGCCTTCACGAAAACAATTTTGTAACGTGTAGACGAACAGGCGGTAGCCTGTACGTCGTACAGTGGATAAATTGTTTGATGTAAACAGGCAGCGAAGCTCATGGCACTATCTTATTAAACAAAAATAAAAAATTAAGGAGAATCATTATGGAATTATCACGTGTAGAAATTATTACCAACAACTCAAAAATTGAGGCGTTAAAAAATGCCATGGGTAAATATGGTATTACCGGGATGACAATCACTCAGGTATTGGGATGCGGAGTCCAATTTGGCACCCAGGAATATGAAGTCGAGCCTAAAAAAGAACCGACCCTGCTGCCCAAAGATCTGGTGATGCTGGTGTTGCCTACCAAAGACGTACCAGCCTTTCTGGAATTTGTCAAAGAAGAACTGTACACCGGCCATATCGGTGATGGCAAAATCTTCGTTTCCACAGTGACCAACGCAATCCGGGTCCGAACCGGCGAAGATGGACTGGATGCCCTGTTCCAGAATGAACTATAATCCCTGTCGATCAGGCAATTACTAAACTGCCATGAGCTTAGCCATCAGTTTCACGAAACTGTTTGTGAAACTGACAGCTAAGCAAACCATTGTTCAATTCATTAAATTTCGCTAATTACCTGTTATTTCGCCCATGAAAGGAGCTTACCATGACTGAAAAAAAACTCGGCTTGCCCAGCGTCGTCGCCACCGGGGTTGGTGTCGTCGTCGCCACCAGCTGCCTGATCTCGCTGGGGATAGGCTCATCCGCCATTGGAATGACCTTTATCATCTCAATGGTCATTGCCGGCATCTTAAATATTCTTTTTGCCCTCTCGGTCTCTGAACTCAATGCGCTGATGCCTAACTTAACCGGCGGATTGGCCCAGTATACCCTGGCCTGTATGGGACCCTTTGTCACCATCATCGTAATGGTCGGCGGGTATCTGCTCTGCAATACCATCGTCGGCAGTGCCGAGTGCGCGATGTTCGGGAACACCATTGCCAGCGTGCTTCCCGATATCCCAATCCCCGGCAACTACTATAGTGTCGCCCTGATCATCATTTTAATGATTACCAACTTAAACGGGGTGGATGTGTTCGCCAAAATTCAAAACGTGGTCACGTATACCCTTATCGGTTCTTTGGTCATCATGGGACTACTTGGCTTTTTCAAGTTGGGAACCGGCGATGTGATTGCCCAACCCATGGTTCTGTCCACCAATTTCACCGATGTGACCGCCCTTTGCGGGTTAGCCTTTTTCCTCTTCGTCGGCTCGGAATACATTGTTCCGATTTCAAACCAAGTTCAGAATGCCCGGCGGAATGTCCCTTTGGGCCTGATCATTACCCTGATTCTCGTTTTCACGATGGAAACGCTGCTCGTCTTTGGTTTTCATAATTACACCGCCTGGGCAGATCTGAGTGCCAGCACTACCCCCCATATTCTTTATGGCACCATGCTGCTAGGAAATTTTGGTACCATCTGGATGGCTCTGGTTTCAATTTGCGCCGTTACCGGGGTTATCAATACCATCATTTCATCCCTGGCTTATATCGCCGACGGGATGGCCAAAATCAACCTGATGCCGAAAGTTTTTATGAAGACAAACAAAAAAGGTGCTCCCTATGTTGGCATCCTCGTCATCGGCGGAATCATGGCGATTATCAATGCAACCGGCTTATCCACCACCAGCCAGTTGTCCTTCCTGATCTTAACTGGTGTGGTCTTCTGGATGGTCGCCTATATTGTCACCCACCTCAATGTGTTGGTGTTAAGGAAACGTCTTCCTAAGGCTCCCCGAACCTTTAAAGTGCCCTTTGGCCCGGTGATCCCGATTGTCGGTTCCCTGGGGATTGTCTGGATGATTTATAACATCTCGTCCGATCCCGTAACCCGACTGAATATTTACATGCTTTGTGGTCTCATCTTTGCTGCCTTGACGGTCTATTCCGTCATCTGGGTCAAGAAGGTCATGAAACTTGACCTCTTCAAGCCGATCCCGCTTAAAAAGGTTATGGCGATGGAAAATGATCTTTACCATGTCTATCACAATCCCAAATCCGGAGATCATGTGCCAAAATTAGAGAAATAAATTTATCAATTTGTTCAAAACATCAAACTATCATTGCTTTGATGTCGGTTTCTACAAACTATTTCGTAACGTGTAAGAATAGTTTGGCGCAAATCCGCAACGAAGCTCACGATAGCTTTGCAATTGCTATTAAATAATAAATAATAATAAAAATTATTTGGAGGTTTATGTTATGAAATTACCTGGAATTGACTTTCTGTATTTAAATGAAGCCGATATGATTAAAGCCGGTGTCAACAATGTTGTGGCCTGTACTGATTGTATGGAAGAATTGTTAAAGCTCTTAGACAAGGGCGATTACCGAATGGGTGGTGACAATGGCAATTCTCACGGCTGTATGATTACCTTCCCGGAAGAACCGGAATTCCCCAATATGCCTAAAAATGCCCCCGATCGTCGGTTCATGGCCATGCCCGCCTATGTTGGCGGTAAGTTTGATGTCGCCGGCATGAAATGGTACGGTTCCAATGTTGATAATCGTGACAAAATGCTGCCCCGCTCGATCCTGATGATGATGTTAAATGATAAAGACACCAGTGCACCCTTAGCTCTGATGTCAGCCAATCTGCTCAGTGCTTACCGTACCGCGGCAATTCCCGGTGTCGGAGTCAAAAATCTGGCCCTGAAAGATGCCAAAGTGCTTGGTATCATCGGCCCTGGGGTCATCAATTCCACTGCCATTGAAACCTTTGCGGCCCTGCGACCAACGCTGACGACGCTTAAAATCAAAGGCCGGGGCCAGGCTTCCATTGATCGCTGCATCGACTATGTGAAAGAAAAATGTCCGCAATTTACCGAAATCATCGTTTGTGAAACCTTGGAAGAATGCGTCCGCGGCTCGGATATTTTAAGCTTTGCCACCTCAACCGCGATGGGTGCAGGTCCTTCGGTTTATCCCTTCGTAGATGAGGCGTGGATTAAGCCCGGAGCGCTCTTCTGTTTGCCTGGCGCCGCTGATTTTACCGATGAATTTATCCAAAGCGACAAAACCAAGCTGGTTGTCGATAATATTTCCCTTTATGAAGCCTGGGCCGAAGAATACCCCTACCCGACCTACAATATCGTTTATATCCTCGGTTCCAAGTTTATGGATATGATTCATGACGGGAAGCTGGAAAAAAACGATATCCATGATTTAGGCGCCATCTTAAACGGCAAGGTGCCCGGACGGGAAAGCGACGACCAGATCATCCTCTACTCGGTCGGCGGGATGCCAGTGGAAGACGTGGCCTGGGGTAAAGAAGTTTACGACTATGCCCGCAAAAACAACATTGGGGTCAGTCTCAACCTTTGGGATAAACCTTCTTTATACTAAGTCGATAAACTACCGTACCGACCAATTGTTAATCTGTTGTATGCGCGCAATTCGTACAGTTGCAATTAAAAATTCGGCTAATTATAGACGTTTCGTCGCAACTGTTCGCCTTGAGGCACACAACATGCCAACAATTGTCGGTACTAGGTTATCTTTTTTGACAGTCTGAAGTGCCACGGGAAATCCCGTGGCACTTTATTTTATGTGTTAAAAATCGCTACTATCCTGGCCGCTGCTTTTTATTGCTCATAATACCGGGTCGGGAGATTTATTTTATGGATGACGGCTACAATTCTGATGACAAAAACAATTGCACTGCAAAAATAGAGCGCTACCATTTCAGGCATGTATGGATAGGATGCATAGAAAAACAGGGCTCCGGCGATTGATGCCATCGCATAAATTTCTTTTTTTAATACGAAAGGAACATTGCCGACAAAAACATCCCGGATCATGCCGCCACCAACCCCGGTACTTAATCCCATGGCCACGACGAAGAAGGCATTGCTGGCGCCATGCGTCATCGCCATTCGGCAGCCAATGGCCGTGAAGACCCCCAGACCTAAGGCATCGGAGATGACGATGATTTTTTCAAACTTATGGATTTTTTTGTATAAAAAAAATACCACCAGTGCCGTGATAATACTGATGATGGCCGCACTGGGATTAACAAAAGCAGTCGGCGGGGTATTGCCGATGATTAGATCTCTGAAAATTCCACCGCCGACGGCTGTTAAGACGGCTAAAAAAATAATTCCAAAGAGATCAAGTTTCTTTTCAATCCCGGTTACAGCACCCGAAATCGCAAAAGCAATGGTCCCTATTAGTTCAAACGAATTGAGTAAAAACATTATTTCTCCTTGCGGTTTTCTGATAAAATGATTGATTGCTTTGTTTAACGATTCGATTCTATTATATCACCGCTTTTTTTGATTGTAAACTAAGATGCACCGACGGAAAAATCCCGTCGGTGCATGTTGATCTTAAACGATTATCGTGCCATCCCAAAGACAGCGCCAGAAATAAATGGAATCAGCCAGATCAGCCAGACAATAATACTTAATTTGTTGAAATTTGCTTTGGCTGTTTCATCATTCCTGACGAGAACCACAGTTGCCCAAATGGCATGGAAAAGCATCAGTAGAATGGCCAGCAAGCCGGTAACACCATGGAAACTAAGTAACGATCCGCCGGAAGCAATTTGACTCATCAGGGTAGTACCGGTCGTATCAAAGATCAAGCCGATATAAAACATCACTAAATGCCATTTTTTAAGGCCGCCTTGAATTTTTTCGCTCCAGACACCAATGGTGTAGAATACCAACGCCAATGTAATTGCAATGATTGCATATATTAACATATGTACCTCATCTTTCTCATCTACATGTCAAAATTTACAAACAACGATAGCCCTTTTCTAGTTAACAAACGCTTGTTTTAATTGATTTTCGTATTGTATCATCAATGCGTCGATAATAATGAATTATCTATTTTTATTTTGTCTTTAAAGCAGTAACATTGCCATTTAAATGATTTTATTGTGATGCTGTGCGGTTTTTTCCACCGCTAAATTATTAACCTGATTGACAAAGAGACTGACAATTTCCGGGTCAAATTGCGAACCGGCTCCAGCCATGATTGCGCTAACTGCCTCGCGACTGTTATCCGGCTTTTTATCGGGGCGTTTCGTCAAAATGGTGTCATAGGCGCAGGCAATGGCAATGATCCGTGATAATAATGGAATATCGGTTCCCGATAAGCCCTTGGGATAACCATTTCCATCCCACCATTCATGATGCCCCAAGATAGCTAAAGCAATTTCAGATTGGTCCGCCGATGTGTTGGTGATATGATAGCCGATTTCCGGATGCCGTTTGATCAATTCCCATTCCTCATCCGAGAGGCAATCTGCTTTTTCGAGGACTTTTTTATCAATTGCAACCTTTCCGATGTCGTGTAGATATGAAGCAGTTTTCATGATTTCGATTTCTTGTTCACTTAAATGCATCGCCTCGGCTATGCACCGGCAATAGAAACAGACATTTTCGGCGTGGTTTTTTTCACCTCCACTTTTTTCAAACAGGGTGTTCATAATCGTGGCAATGGTCATTTCGCTGACCTCGGGTTTCATTTTCAGCTTTTGCTTATACATCCGACTTTCAGCATTTTTAAAGACGGTCATGATATTCTCAGTCACCGCATATTTGGTGTCCCAACCAAAAGCGATGGAAAGAACTCCTTGATCCACCGACGCCAGCGCCGCTGCCTGATTCATTCGCTCGACAATTTTTTTTGCGGTATCACCATCTGCATTTGGCAATAATAACACAAACTCATCGCCACCCCAGCGGGCGGCAAGATCCGTCGGGCGACAGCATTTTTTGATCACTTTTCCGGTGGCATAGATAATGCCATCCCCGGCAAGGTGGCCAAAAGCATCGTTGATCATTTTTAAACTGTTAATATCCCCCATAACGATCGAAAGCGGATAGTGCCGACGGCCATCGATGCGTTCGAGTTCCTCCTCAAAATACCGGCGGTTGTAAAGACCGGTTAAATGATCGTGGTAGCTTAAATATTCAATTTTTTCCGCCTGAGCTTTGCGCTGGGTAATGTCTCTAAAAATCGATACCACTCGGTGGTGAGCCCGTCGCTGCTTTTTACCGGGGTGGCACTATCTTCAATACTGATCTGGTTGCCGCTGCGATCGGTGATAACGGCATGATTGGTCAGCACGTAGCTGTGATCGGTTCTAAACACTTCGTCCACCGGGTTTAAAACCTGATATTCCGCGTTTTCATGAGATAGGTTAAATACGATGTTATAGTCTTTTCCAATGGCTTCTTCAGCAGTCCAGCCGGTGATTTTTTCCGCTGCTTTATTGAGCATGGTGACCTTCATGTTTTGATCCACCACAATGATGCCATCGCCCACACTTTTCATGATCCGATCCAGATTATTATGGCTGCACTCCAACTGGTTAATCAGAAAATAGATGCCGCAGGCTACAAATAAAAGAATACTGGCCCGCAAGACCGGCGCCGCCATAAATGCCCCATTACTGAGATAGTCCATGATGATATGAAAAATCCCCAGAAACATCGCCATCGGGATCACATATCGCTTGAACCACAACCCCACCATGATAATCACCACATAAAATAAATGGGTATAAACCACGTCAATCCGTCTAAAATAGTTGAGATAGACTGCCAGGAAAATAATGGTCAGCAAACTTAGTCCGACCAAGGTTAATCGCATTTGATTGTTTCTGAATATCTGTGATCTTTCCAATAAATAAGCCCTCACTTTAATTCATTTGCGCAATTATAACATTAATGGTAAAAATAGCAACTAATTTCGATAATATCCTTTTCATTTTTTAATTACGAGTATAAATGCCGTTTAGTTCATTTTGTTTTCATTGATTTTCTATGTTTTCCTTTACATTAAATTCTTCGCTGTCCGACCAAGGTTAATCGCAATTGATTGTTTCTGAATATCTGTGATCTTTCCAATAAATAAGCCCTCACTTTAATTCATTTGAAAAGCGATAAAAAAACAAAGAAAAAAAGCCTTTGATTGGGCTTTTTTCTTTGTCCCTAAACATTTAATCATTACGACGATTTTAATCTAAAATACGGTTGACCTCTTTGAGATAATCATTAAGGGTACTTAATGCTTCTATTTCCAGACCCTGCATGCCGATAAATTTTGCCGCCGAAAAACCTTTCAGGGTCTCAAGATCCAGCTTATCCATCTGACTCGCCTTATTCGCCTCTGCTTCTAGTAGCAACTCTTCGATATCTTTGGCATATTCTTCCAACAACCGGTCAAGCAGAATGATTTGCTCCCCTGACAAAGTATTCTGATTCTGATTTTGTTTATTTAACAGCGTCGTCAGTTCCGCCGCCCTGGATGTGACGGATTCGGACAAAATTTTTATCTGCTGCTGATTATACTGAATGGCCACCAGTTCCCCCGTGGTCAGATTGATTGTGGTCGTTTCCGCCAGACGCCGAGTCAGTTGCTGCATTTTCTCATCCTCGGCAACGCCATCCAAATTTTCCAACAGGCTGTCAAACCGGGTGGACAGGTTTGAAAATAATCCCAGCACTTCCGCACTGGTTCGCGGTCTTTCTTCATTATCCTTAGATAAGAGACCAGCATCCCAGGCTTCACCAGATCCGTTGCAGCCGGCGGTCAGCAATAAAATACAGACAACTAACAGAATCCATTGGCTGCATCGAACAAATTGATTTTTCTTCATACTGCGTCTCCTCTCGGTTATAATCAGTTCAGTTTGCTTTTATTATTTGATTATACCGCATTGCAAAGGTAATTCAATCTGATTTTTATTTTTTTCATTATCAGATAAAAAATAAAATTTCGGAAATAGCAACCTCGATTAAAGGGCTTTTTCGAGGGCCGAATCCCGACTTAATTCATTCCACCGGTCCCTGATAGCGGGGCACCTCAAGAGGATCAGCGTAGCTGCCATTCATGGTGATGGAGCCGGTTGGGCAGAAATTGTAACAACGCATGCAGGCCGTACACCCTGGCAGAAAAGTAAACCCCTGCCCTTCTTCAAAGCGGATGCTCTGGGTCGGGCAATGATTGACACAGTCCATACACTGGGTACAGGTTTCCGCATTCACACCCAGGGTCTGATAATGTCGGCCAATCGCGTCGGGTACTTTTTTTCGGATCATGGCACCAATCATCAGCTGAGGTCCATGCCCTTTGATCATCTTGCGGTTAGACAGCAGGCGGTCCGCCAGCCGGGTCAGCTCCATTTGCCCCTTGGTCATCCGTTTGTTTAACATCTCCCGGTCAACCGCATTGGTCGTATTCACATTGTTGCATAGCTGAATGTTGACGTAGGCCGTCATCACCAGGCCGGAACCGGCCAGCAGTTTTCCCATCTCTTTGGGGCCAAAGGCGTTGACATAACCAAAGGTATTGATTACAAAGGCTTTCTTTTGGGTCTGGAGCGGTCCAAGAATCGTGACTAGCCGGTTGAGGAAATCACTCATAATGGGTGGTATGCCCCCGCCGTAAATGGGATTGGCCAGGCCGATGCCGTCGGAATCCCGGACCATTGCAATGATCCGATCATCGGTGAGATTTTCACCCAGATCAATCGAAAACAGCTCTGCCTGGTGACCTTTTTCACGGATGATGGCATTAAAAGCTTCCACCGCCCATTTGGTGTTACCGGTGCCGCTAAAATAAAAGGTTGAAAATTTCATATTAGCTCCTTATTTTAAATTTTATAGACATTTACGAAATTAAAAAACATCGAACAATCGTTGCTTTGGGTGCAGTTTCCCTCCGCTTGCCGGCTGTTTAAAAATGCCGGTTCCGCTCACTTGATCATCACCAGCAGGGGCTTAATCTCGATCTAAAGCAATCGCTTCACACTTTGCTCAAGCCGTTGCAGGGAGATCGGTTTTTTGATATAGTCATCATAGCCTAATTCGCTGAGCACCTGCTCCTTTGCCCCTAAACTTTTAACGCTGATCAGGATCACCTTGACCTGTTTTTCCTTCGCGATGCGGCGGATTTCTTTTAGCACCTCGACACCATTTAAATCCGGTAGAATAATATCCAATATTAATAAGTGCGGTTTAAAATCAGGAAAAAGGGTCAGGGCCTCTTTCCCGGTCGCAACAGCTTGAGTCTCCAGACCTAAACGGCAGAGTCGGGCTTTAATGAGCTTGCTGACGGTTGACGAGTCATCGCAAATCAACACTCTTTTCTTTTCATTGCTGATTTCAATCGCATCACCAACAAAACTGGTACACGCGCGGCCCCGCTCTTTGGAGCGATACAACTGGCGGTCGGCTTCATCCAGGACATCTTCAAGGGTTTTGTCTTCGCCATTAAATTCAGTAATGCCGGCACAAAAGGTTATAAAAACCTTGCGCGAATTGGTTGTCGGATTAAATGCTTTGCGTTGAAATTTTTGGCGGATTCTTTCGACAAGCCTAAATGCTTCGACCGCAGAGGTTTCCGGTAAAAGCAATAAGAACTCATCCCCTCCATATCGAAAAATTTGATCAGTTGGCCGATAATTCGTCTTAAATTCCGCCACGAAACTTTTTAACACAACGTCTCCAAAGACATGCCCGAAGCTGTCATTGATCTCCTTGAAATAGTCCAAGTCGATAAACACGACTGAAAAAACGATGCCGTCACGTTGAAACCGAGCTTTTTCCTGGGCAAATCGCTCTACAAAAAAACGTCTGGTATAGGAAGCGGTTAATACATCTTTCAGATAGGCGTTTTTGTATTTTTTCTCTTTTTTTATCAATTTCTCGACATTTGCAACTAACACATCTGCTTCAAAGGGCTTTCTCAGATAATCATCAATCCCTTCCTTCAGCGCTAATACATGATCTTCCTTGTTTGCGGAGGCCGTCAAGACGATTGTTGGAATAACTATTTTTTCTTGTTTTAGTTCCCGGTAAAATTCGATCCCACTTTTGCCTGGCATGATTAAATCAAGAATCAGAATATCTGCTTCATTGGCTCTTAATATCTCCAGCGCCTGACTTGAATCGTTTGTAATCCGGACATCGTAACCACGATTACGTAAAACGCTTTCGATAACATTTAATACCAGCATCTCATCATCAAGCACCAAAACCCGACCTAACGCCAGACTGCTGATTTCATCGTTTTGAGCATTTCGATTAATCATCTCACAAGTCTGATGACAGACTAAACTTCCCCGTCCACCTTCTTGACACGTAGCCACGGCCAGAAGGTTTTCCAAACACTGCGTTACCTCGCCAAATCCTTTAGCCAACTTGATAAAGGATGTCCCGTCATTTAACAGCGCGTGTTTATTTTGCTTGATAAATTCTTCATTTTTCATACACAGGTATCCCAATTCGCGGAAATGATGCGTGACCGCCACGGCCTTGACTTCCGAAAAAAAAGCTAACATGAACTGATGCTGGCTGGCTTTGGGTTCCATACTAAACATCACTAAATTTTGTAGTGCTTTATTGAGCTGCTTTTCGATTTGATTCAATACTACTAATGTGCTATGTTCTTTAATTCTCATCATTTGCTCCGTACTCGTTATAATTTATAGACCCTTAACAGCAGCTCAATCTCGTCACAAACCAGTCTGGCAATAAAGCTGTCCGTTCTCTTTTTGACCACGACTTTGACACCGTCACCGACAAGGGTGAAGGGAACTGATAACACAAATTTATAATTCGTCGTTTCCAAACGTGCCCGGGCCGAACCGCCGACCATATTAATCAATTCCGTAATCCCATCATTTAACAGCTCCGCATCTAAGGCGGCGGTTTCAATGCCAGTCATAAATGAAACCAGCGGGGCGGCACTCTTTTTATTGGTTTCCAGGGTCAGTAACATCGTGTTCTCGCCTTGTAGCACCATGGCGCCAATAATTTCACGCGCCTGATCGGCTTCTGGATCATTTTTAACTTCATTCAAAACAAAACCACTCATCTGCTCGACCGTTTCCAATAACGCGGCGACAAAAACTTGCCCGGGAAGTACTTCATATTTCTTGATCTCGTGTTCAGCATTCATTAATTGACCTCCCCGCCCAAACTCTCGATAATCTTTTTCATCAGTTCTTCAATCGAAAAGGGCTTTGTATATAGTGGGTCACCCCCGCTTTAACTGCTTCAATAACACTCTCCGGCATATTTTCGGTGGTCACCATCACGACCGGAATATGTTTGAATTGATCATTTTTTTTGATCGTTTTGAGAAATTCCAGACCATTCATGCCCGGCATATTCCAATCCAGAAAGATCAATTCAATTTTTTCTGGCCCCTCAAGCAGACTTAGAGCATCCTGGGCGGACTCCGCCTCCAGACATTCATGCCCGAGTGCCACCACCGCCGCCGCAATAATCTTTCTGACAACGGCCGAATCATCAATCGTCAACATCTTCATTTTGTTGTCTCCTTAACCGTAAAATACGTACCATCACTGGTGATGTTTTTTTGAAAATAAGCATCCATCGAATAATAAATCTCGGCGGCACCGATTAGCAGGACGCCTTCCGGTTTTAACACCTGGGTGGTCTTTTTAAATACATCGCTGCGCAGTGCTTCGGTAAAATAAATCAGCACATTCCGGCAGAACACCAGGTCAAATTTACCCAATAGCATAAAACTGTTTTGCAGGTTAAAGGGCTCAAAGCGAACCCGTTTTCGATACGCTTCTTTTAGTACCCATGAGGTTCCCTCGCGATTAAAATAGGCATCGCGGAGATCCGGTTTTAAGCCGCGCATGATGGTAATCGGGTCATAATAACCCCGTCTGGCAATCGTTAAGACATTGGTTGAAATATCGGTCGCCAAAAACTCAAAATCATCGATCGTAACAGCGGTAATGTGATTGTTCTTGAGATACTCACTAATCAGGATAATCAGCGAATAGATTTCCTGACCAGTTGATGCCGCGGCACTCCAGACCCGAATTTTTTGATTTTTTCGGGCTTGCATTGCGGCTATTTTTTGGGGCAGCCATTCCGTCGTAATCATCTGCCACGAGCCCGGATCGCGAAACCAATAGGTTTCATTGGTGGTAATGGCGTCGATGACCCGGGTTTCAATATTAGCATCGGAATGGCTTTCCAGCAGCGCAAAAAGTTCGGAAAAACTTTCACACTGGGAGTCAATCAAAAGCTTTGCCAGTCTTGATTCGACCAGATAAGCCTTGGACTCATCAAGGGCAATCCCGCATTTCTCGGCGATATAGCGCTGAAACAGTTGATATTCTTGTTCTGATAAAGCGACCATCTTATGACTCCTTTCTGACTAGCACTGAAAGCCGCGCGGCAATCGCTGGCAGCGGCAGCACTTCATCGGCCAGCTTTGCTTCGACGATCCGCCGGGGCATCCCATAGACAGTACTGGTTATCTCATCCTGGACAATGCAGTAGACCTGCTTTTGGGGACTTAAATTTTGCAAGCCGGCTAATCCATCTGCGCCCATCCCCGTTAAAATAACCACGACAATGCCATCGATAAAGCGACTCGTGGCAATCGACCCCAGCAACACATCGACGGCCGGCCGAATGCCATTGACCAGGGCATCATCAGAAAGCGCCAGGGCACATTTTAGTTCCTGGGTCAGCTTCAAGTGGCAGCCGCCGGGGGCAATATAGACGCTTCCGGCTGCTGGCACGTCACCATCCTGGGCTTCTTTAACATGCAGTTCGCTTTTTTTGTCTAAGGCTTTCGCAAAGGCGGCGGTGAAATGACTGGGCATGTGCTGGACGACCACAATCGGGATTGAAAAATCTTTTTTTAAGGCTGTGATGATCTTTTCTAAGGCGACTGGCCCCCCCGTCGACGCCGCCAGAACTACGAGTTCCGGCACAAAATCAGGTGCTGGTTTGTTTCTGCTCATGCGCCTGACTCACTTAGAATTTAAACTGCGAAACCGAGTCGCCCAGCTTCAGCGACAGATCGACCAGGCGATTGGCGGCAATTGACGTCTTTGAAGCACCTTCGCTGATTTCTTCCGAGGCCTGATTAATTTCCTGGATACTCCTGGAGATTTCGACTGCGCCTTTGGAGGTTTCTTCGGTGGCGCGACTTAATTGGGTCATACTGACAGAGGCTCTTTCGGTGTTCACGGCGGCATCATCGGCGGCTCGAGCCAGCTCTGCGGTGCTTTTAGCAATTTCACTGACAGCCGCTCCTGATTCTTCAGCGCCACGTTTTACTTCTCCGGCTTTTTGATCGATTTCTTTTATTTCGTCAGTAATCGTATCTAACCGCTCTGAAGCCCTGATCGCCGCTTCTGAAATGCCTTGGGTTGAGGCACTTTGTTCGGTTATTGCCGTTGCAATTAAGGTCGTTATCGTGGTCACTTCTTCAACGACGTGATTGATTCGCGCAACGGCCGAAACCGCCTGTTCCATATTCTCCTGCATTCCTTCAATTTGATCCGCAATTTCATCGGTTGCTTCTGATGTTTGCTTGGCCAGCTCCTTAACCTCATTGGCAACCACGGCAAAACCCTTACCCGCTTCGCCGGCTCCGGCCGCTTCAATGGCGGCATTCAGGGCTAACATGTTGGTCTGGTCGGCAATGTCATCAATGATCTTAATGATTTTATTGATTTTTTTGGAAGACAGATTCAGGGTGCGAATGATTTCACCGGTGTTTTTGGCTTCACTGTCAGCCACCTGGGTGATCGTCAATGATTTTTCGCAGTTCTTATTGATTTCATTCACCGATAGATTAACTTCTTTGACCGCTTCAACGACCGTATTAACTTCAGCATTGACGTTTTCCGCCGATGTTGACACCTCCCGGATGCTTTCAAAAATTTGCCCCATCAGGATAATGGTCTGATTAACGCTTAATGCTGTTTCTTCCGAGGCAGCCGCCAAATTTCTGGTGGTGCCGCTGATTTCTTCGATGGCCGAGGCAATTTGACTGGTATTATCGGCCGTTGTCAGGAGGGTCGCATTTGACTGTTCCATACTCGCCGAGATTTCTTCAACGGCGGCGCTGACAACATTAATTTTCGCACTTGTTTCCTCAGAACCGACGGCAATACTGCTGGCAACCAGATCCATCGCATCCGCGGATTCATTTAATACTTCCGTGGCGTGGACGATCTCTTTTAATGAACCGCCGATTTTTTCGACCAGCTGATTGAAATCAACACAGAGTTTACCAATTTCATCGCGGCTGTCAAACTCGCCGCGCACCGCCAGGTTTCCCTGTCCAGCTTCGTTCATCAGCGTTGAGACCGTCTGCAGCGGTTTGGTAATGCGCTTGGATAAAATCGTAACGATCACGGCACTGGCGGCGATGGCCAGTAATAACACAATCACCATCATCACTTGTAAATTTTTAACCGGCGCTAACGCTTCGGCTTCTTCGACCTCAATAATCATGCCCAGTTTAGTTGCCCCAATATTGACAAATGTCGCCGTTCCTAAGACGTTTTCGCCCCGATAATCCGGGTACATCCCGGCGTACCGAAAATCACTATTGTCGCTGTCAAAACCGGTGTGGAGTTGCTCAAGCGCTTCCGTGGTAATCGTCGTTGAAAAGGCGGTCGCCTCGGTATCGCCGTCGAGAGTGGGATTCGTGTTGAGCAACCCGGCCTGATCAACCAGATAAATATTGCCAGTCGCCCCGATATCGCCTATCCCTTCATTGAGGATTGCTTCAATACTGTCCATTAACACCAGTGAATTAACCGTTCCAATAATGGCGCCATTTTGAGAACTGTAAAAGGGTGCCGATAGGGTCACATAATATTTTTTGATAATATCCGAATATTGTACCGGGGTAATGCTGCTTTGTCCTTGCATGGCCGCCTTGAAGTAATCTCTTGACGCCAGATTAGACCCTTCTAACGTCGTCTTTAATTGACCCGAAGCATAAATGACATTGCCTGCCGTATCTGTAATATAAATGCTTTCGATTTGATTGGCCTCTTGTTGGGGCGTCAGCCCTGCTTCAACCCGGGCATAAGATGTTTTCCGCAGTTCCCCATTGCCATCGCCGGCCTGATAGGCAGTAATCAGATTTTCGACAGTCGCTAAATTTGATAACACATTGCTGGTATAAAATGCCTTATCAGCAAAATCTTTCGTAAATCGGTTTTGGGTTACTTTGGAATATAGCTCCATTTCCTGGAGTTTCATCTCGACCAGACTATTGCAAGCCTGGGTATAGGCAAGCCCGGAAATAATCGCAATCGGGATTAACCCAGTCAGGATAAAAAAAATGATTAACTTGGTCCGCATTTTTGCATTATCAAAAAATCTTAACATTTAACACCTCGTTTTATTTAATATAAATAATTTAAAATAAATACTTTAAAATAGCTTCTCTCTATCAATAATGATCAGTAATTCTTGCTCCAGTTTGGCAATAAATTTAATGATCGTGCCGTATTCATTTTCTAAATATGGCATCGGGCGCTCACACAGGGCTTCAGCAACGTCGATCACATCCGCTGCTTGTTCAACCAATAACGCCATCACATCCGCTTCGCCCGGTTCCTTTTTAAGCACAATCGAATGTTTTTTGGGCTGCTCTGTCGGGCACCCTAAAAGCTTCTCAAAATCCAGCAAACTGACGACTTGACCACGCAGATTCATCATCCCCGCGACCATTGGCGGCGCTAACGGAATGGCGGTTATTTCGGGATGGCGATTGATTTCTTTGACATATCTGGTTTCAATGCCATAAAGATTATTTCCTGATTTAAAACAGAGAATTTTCAACATCTTATACACCTCTTGGGGGATCTGGTTCAACGGTTTCTAATAACGCATCAAGATTAATGATTAAGATCATTTTTTCGTCAAATACAGCCGCCCCAAACATTCCCTTCATTTTAAATTGACGCGAATCCAGGACTGGCGCAAAGTTAACATTTTCGATAATTTCGGTCGCTAAAATGCCGATCGGCAAGGACGTCAGTTTTGGCGTGATGACATAATAGTCGCAGCCGTCGTATGGGTTGCGATTAATGGCCAGATAATCCTCTGGCCTTATCACCCGTAATGGTTGGTTGCCGCGATGAATGTAATAACGGTCGCCAACGCGCTCAATTTCGGTTTTCTTGATTTTATCGATGCGTTTGATCCGGGCGATATTTAACGCCAGAATTTCAGCTCCGGAGCCTCTAAATAAAATAAAATCTTCGCGATCATCATGAGCCACCGCTTTTTGTTCCGGATGATGAAGCGGCGTTTGTTGCTCGGCATCACTGACGATCGCCATTTTTCTGGCAATCCCGGCGATGTCCAGAATCGGCGCCACCTTCCCATCACCCATAATCGTCAAGCCGGAATAAATGCCACATTCCTTGAGGATCACCGGCAACGGTTTGATCAGCGTTTCTTCGTTTCCGATTAACACTTCAACGAGTAAGCCAAAGCGAATCTGCCCGAGTTTGAGAACGACAATCTTATGATCTTGCGCTACCCGGCCCACCTGGTCAGGATTCCATAAGTCACTCAGGTAGATAACCGGGAGCAGTTCATTCCGGAGCCGATAGAAATATTTTCCATTGATCGCCTCGATTGGTTGATCCCGGGAGGCTTTTTTCAGCTTGATGGTCTCTTGTACATCCGCCTGCGGAATCACCATTTTGATCTTGTTTGAAGATACCACCAATGACTGGATAATGGAAACCGTTAAGGGCATCGTCAGTTTGACGTTGGTACCACAGCCGGACTTCGACGTAATTTCAATACTGCCGCCCATTTTGTCAAGATTAGTCCTGACCACATCCATGCCGACCCCGCGACCGGATACCTCACTTAAGCGATCCGCCGTCGAAAAGCCGGGATTGAATAGCACCTTGACAAGCTCTTTTTCGGTAAAGCTGTTGAGTTCGTTTTCGGTATAGAGCTTTTTTTCGAGAGCGATTTTTGAGATTCTGGTAAAATCAATGCCGCTGCCATCATCACTAATTTCAATGTTGACAACACTTCCTTCATAACTCGCTTTAAGGGTAATCGTGCCGATTTCATTTTTGCCTTTTTGTTTTCGCAACGCTGCACTTTCAATGCCATGATCGGCAGCATTTCTGACGAGATGAACCAGAGGATCACTTAACCCTTCCAGAATCGACTTATCAAGTTCAACGTCACCGCCTTCAATTTTCAGCTCAAGTTTCTTATTCAGCTTCTTGGACAGGTCTCTGATTAACCGCGGATAGCGATTAAAGAGGGTTCCCACCGGTTGCATCCGGGTCAGCATAATTTTCTCCTGAATACTGCTCGTTAAGCGATCAACATTTTGCAGCACCTGGGGCAGCCCCGTAATCCTCTTTTTTTCGGGTTCCAACAGGGTCAGCAGCCGGTTTCGCCCTAAGACCAGTTCGCTGGCCATATTCATCAAATCATCAAGCAGCTTAATATTGACACGGAGACTCTCCGCGCCCTCATACGTGTCCGTCTGGCACCGCTCCATTAGCATGGCATCCTGGGCCTCACGATCACTGCCCGCCGCATTCGCTTGAGCCGCCGAGGCACTTTGCCAATCTTCGGCCAGGACATTAACACAGTTCGCCGGCAGTCCGATCACCTGGATAAAAAGGCTTGCTTCTAAGATACTGGCAGCCAGGATCAGGATACTGTCATTGTTATATTTTCCCGCTTTTAGATCATCCCAGTTAAGCGGTTCGCCAGCCTGGCTGATCATCACAATTACCTTTGCGACTGACGTTAAATTATCGGCGATTGCCGCAATCCCACCACTGCTGCTGAGATATTGATCGGTTAGTGCCATTTCGATGCCATAAATATGATATCCCGTTTTTCTAAATGCTGCTATTTTTGCCTGGGTATCCTGATCAAAATCAAAAACAGCGAAAAATTGACTGGTATCTTGAGGCAGTTCGATCGCAACCGGATAATCTTTTTGTCCAACCTGATTGACAAAATCAGCCTCGGCCAGCTGCAATTTAGCGAGGATATCATCGATGGGATAGGTGTCACTGCGCTTGACATCATTAACCAGCACGTTTAGGCGATCTCTTGCTTCCAGCAATAAGTCAATCTCAGCGTCACTAAAAGCGACCTTTTTGCGATTAACGAAGTCCAGAATTGTTTCCATTGCATGGGCGATTTCAACGATCTTGGCTAACCCAAAAAAACCGGCGGTGCCCTTAATACTATGAACCGCGCGAAACGCATCATTGATCTGTGCGGCACTGATATCGGCCAGATCAGACAACAATATCCGTTCGAAATTTTCGAGATGTTCCCGGGCTTCTTCAACAAACTCCTGGATAAAATCTTCGTTTTTAAGCAAATTAATCCCTCCTTTTTAACTGAGTGTTTCTACTGAAACGGTCGCGTTATTTTATTTTTGACGGCTAAAACGGCCTTAATACGCCGGTTTGCGTGTCCTTTTGGGGCTGTCTGCGGTTTTCATCACAGCAAAAAGAAAGCCCTCTAGAATCTTATCTTCTAAGGGCTCGCGTTCGACGAGGTTACCTGATGCACTTATTATAACAAACTATTGATTGATCTACAATGCGCCAGCCACTTTTTTTACAGCGTCAGTCAGCAACGGCAGCGCCTCGGTCTGATATTTAGTTAAGATCCGGCAGGTTGTCTTTAATTCACGGTGGCGTCGTTGGCATAGCCCCGCTTTTCCCAGTAACCCTGGTAGTTTTCATCATTGGACAGTTCGATTTGATTCACCCACCGGGCCCACTTATACCCCAGTTTATCCTCTGCCACCACAATAAAAGGAAAACCCATCGACGCTGGCAAGGTCACGCCATTGGCCGAATAAGCCAACAACATATCTTTGTCTTTAATGGTCGCCAATGGCATCGAGGTGGTATAACCATCAACACAATGAAAGATCACGATGGTGGCCTCGTCTTTAACCCCGGCATCCGCCAGCAGATCGGTGATGCGCACCCCTTCCCACAGGACCGTGGCTTGCCATCCTTCCACACAATATAGCGTAATCAGGCGCTGGGCCGGTTCTTTTTCCAGGACCTGTTCATAGCTGTAATTTACGGGTTTCTCGACCAGACCGGTCAGCTGCAGCTGATAGCTGTTAATATCCACCTGTTTGATCCCGGAGATTGAATTATCCCTGGGGCCAATGGCCGGATCCAGCTGAACCCCCTGATATTCGCGGATTTCTTTTTCCTGATAGCGGTTGGCCGTCGCTTGGGAAACCGCATCCTGCTTGCCATTATTATTCCCTGTAAACAAGTTCATCGTACTGACCAGGTAAACGGTGATCCCAACTGCAATAACCGCACCTACCAAAATAATTGTTCGTCGCATCACCAGATCTCCTTTTCATTCTTTTAATTCAAATCATCGGTTCAATTGGTTTGAGTCAATCGGTTCGGGAATTAGGAATTAATGTCAGACATTGCCATTAGGTTACGGTTATCATAACCAGTGGGAAACCTGGTTAATGAAGCGCTCCACCAGCCGGGGATCAAACTGGGTTCCGGCCTGAGCCCGTAATTCCCGGATGGCTTCTTCATGGGAACGGGCTGGCCGGTAAACCTGATCATGGGTCATCGCATCATAGGCATCGGCGACTGCCAGAATCCGGCTGTTAAGGGGGATCTTATCACCGCTTAATCCGCTCGGGTAGCCGGTTCCGTCCCATTTTTCATGATGATGGAGGATTTCCTCCGCCACCACGTGGAGTTCCGGCACATTGGCGGCGATCCGATAGCCGATTTCGGGATGGGTTTTCATGGTCAACCATTCCGCCTCGGTGAGGCTCCCGGGCTTGCCGAGAATGTGATCGGGGATGCCCACTTTGCCGATATCATGCAGCATGGTCAGAAGGGTCAGGCGGTTCTTTGCTTCGACGTTCAGAGCCAACTGATCCGCCAGCTTCATGACGTGATCGGACAATCGCATGGCATGCGCCTTGGTTTCGGCCTTATTTTCATCCAGGGCCGCCAACAGGGCGTTAATGGTTGTTCCCCGCATGCTTTTGCTTTCTAACAGCTTGATCTGATACATCATTTCCTCGGCTTTTTTAAGCACCGCCCCGGGTTCATCATCACGGCTTTTTTTCAGTGCCATCCCAAAGGAGACACTGGCTTCAATGGTGCCGTTAATACGAATGTCCTTCCGTTGCTCCTTGATCCGTTTAACCAGCTTTTCGGCATCCTTCAGATCTGACCCGGGCATCACAATCATGAATTCATCGCCGCCCCAGCGGATCACCTGATGCCGGGGACCGGCGCTATCCTTAAGGGTTTCGCCAATCGACTTAAGCAGCAGGTCCCCAATGGTATGGCCAAAAACGTCATTGGTCATCTTCAGGCCGTTGACGTCACCCATGACAAAAGCCATCGGATGGGCCAGCTCGCTCTCCTTCTGACTGAAAAGTTGCTCATAAAAGCGCCGGTTGTAAAGGCCGGTCAGGGCATCGTGGTAGCTTAAATATTCAATTTTGCGTTTCTTTTCCCGGGTCACGGTAATATCCCGAAAGACCACGACCACCCCGCCGATCGCACCGTTTTTGTTGCGGATCGGGGCGACGCTGTTTTCGATGGGAATCATCGTGCCATCTTTTTTAAACAGCATCGTGGGCTCCGTGATCTCCTGGGTTTGGCCGCACTCAATAACCCGGACCACCAGTCCCGCCAGCGGCTCCCGGGTATATTCATGGCACATCGAAAAGACTGCATCAAAAGGTCTGCCCTGGACTTCGTCGATCTGCCAACCGCTGGCCTGCGCGGCCGCCGGATTGAGGTAGGTAATGTTACCCTAGGCATCGGTGGTAATCACCCCGTCATGGATGGCATCCATGGTGGTTTTGTGGAGCTCCTTTTCCTGATAGAGAGCGGCGGCATTCTGTTCCCGTTCGGTGGCATCGGTTATAACCGAAAAGAGATACTGATGGCCGTCAATCTCAAGGGGACTGGAGTGGACATCCACCAGCCGGATCGCGCCGTTTTTCAGACGGTGGGGAAACAGAAAATACTGCTGCTGCCCCGCCAACGCCTGCTGCCGCAGAGCTTGAACCGCCTCCTGGGACAGGGTGTTGATCTGCTGAATGGTCATGGTCCTTAGCTCCTCCAGGGAATAGCCGTAAAAGGCCTGGGCCGCCGGGTTGGCATCGACGATGCGCCCCGTCTCCGGTTCGATCAGCAGCATGGTGGCAGTGTGGGTCTGAAACATCTGATCAAAGCGGGTCGCTGAAAGATGGTTTTTTCTCATCCAGTTCAGCAGCGCTTCGGTGTTCAGCTCCGCGACCACAATAAAGTCCTGACCATCACTCATTACCGGGGACATGCGGCACATTTTATCCTTGATTTGGCCATTCCAGCAGGCGGTGCCGTTAAAAAAAATGGTCTCCCCACTTTCCTGGCACCAGTCGGCGTTTTTTTCATAGACCTGATAATAGGCTTCCCCCAGAACGGTTTTTAAATCCTGATTGCGAATCGCTTTCTGGCTGAACCCGGTCAGTTTTTCGTGCTCCCCGTTGTTATAACAGTAGACCCAGCCGCCTGGGGTTTTAACCAGCAGCGCCATGGCTTCGGGAATATCCGCCATCATCATCCGCTGAAAATCAGTCTCCCCCAGCCGTCCCCGCCAGGGTTTCTTGACTTTCGGCGCCATGGTCAATTCGCCGCTGACCGCCGGGGTATTTTTATTTTTGACGATGCGTTTTAACAAAAAGTTCCGGTCATACTGTTTCATCGTTGTTCCTCTTTCTCCAAAACTGTATTTAGATTCAGATGATTCTTATGTGACAGTTTATACCCCGGTTTACAGGTTTTTATCGTTTTGGGATATCAACCGAACTGATAGATTATTATCAGTTAATAACGATCAGCTATCGCAACGTCCAAATTTTTTTAAACAAGCCATTTCAGCCCCTTTGCAAGGCGTCCCAGGGCATCATCAAAATGGTTGCCGGGGTTTAGCTCAAAGATGGTCTCAGCTCCCAGCCTATGCAGCAGCTGTTCGGCCTGGATGGTGCGCTCCTCCACCATTCCCAGGCGCTGGTTGCGGGTGATTTTCTCCCGGTCGCCCAGCGAAAAATAGACCCGTTCCGGGATCACTAGCGGCTGGTTTGCTAACATAAATTCGAGAAAACCATCGTACCAGAGCGAGCCGGAAATCGACCCAACCCGAGTAAAGAAATCGGTACGGTAAAGGGCATATAGGGCAAACAGGCCCGCCAGCGAATACCCGGCCAGCATCCGGCAAGATGGCGTAAACCGAAGTTCTGCTTCCACTGCCGGCACAATGGTTTCGGTCAGTTCCTTTAAATAGGCATCGGCACCGCCTCCGAAATCCTCACCACCCCGAAAGGCCCGTTTGGCCGGCCAGGGGGACAAATCACGGTTCCAATCGACCTGGTCAATGGCAACCAGAACCGCTGCCACCCCGTCCAGTTTTTTTACCAGTTGCTCCATGTCTGCCGAAGCCATGTGAAGGTAAAGAATGGCGCCACTGCTGACATCCGCTTCTGAAAAAATAGTAAGTCGTCGCTTGCCAATTTCGATAATCTGTTTATTCATCCTCTTCACCTCTTTTTTTAGTTAATGTCCAGCAGATCATCTTTAATTCAGATCATGGGATCATCGTTTCAATTGGTTTGAGTAAATCTGTTCGAGAATAAGGAATCGTTATGGTGGGGCGGCCAGACGCATAACTGGCAACCTCATACTGGTTAAAGTAGACGCAGACACCGGCATCGGTTAAATAATATTTGGCCGATGGTCCCAATTGTTCGTAGACATCATTAAGGTCCACATCATCACGATTGAGTTTGGCAAATTCATCGGTCAGTTTTGACTTAAGCTGGGATTCATCCATACTTAAAATATCCCCCAGCAGCAATTCCTCACCGGTTTTGGTATTGAAGGTATGAGCGGTGAGTTCGTGATAGCCATGGGTCGAGCCCACATAAACAGAATAGACATCCTGCTGCAGCGACAACAGGTTGTTTTTATTGTAAACCTCTTGACAGGTTACCTCCATTTGACTGCGTTCATCATATTTGATATATGAATTTTTTCGGGTAACCGAATCATTATTCCAATAGTTAAGGGCTTCTGAGGTAAACCCCGAGATTTTAGCCTGCCACTGATTTTCCAGACCATCATAAAAGCCATTGATCTTGGCCAATGCCTGGGTATTCCCGGCAAAAACCGGTCGCTGATAATAAAAGTCCACCGTTTTATAATTGTAAGCCGGATCATAAATAGCATTCTGATAGGTCACCTTGATCGGCACCTGCAATTTTTCAACAAAAGCTCTGTCCCTGGAACCCGGTGCTGCTGACCCTTTCGGCAGGATCACAATGCGGATCCCCTCCAACCGATAACCAAAGCCCGCAGTCCCGGAGCTTGCGCCATTTTGGGCCCAGCCCATCCAGCCGATATTCTGAGCATGGACCTGATACCAGATATCATAATTTGCCGCCTGGGTCCCGGTCAGCTTAATTTGAATCGCTTCCAGGCGATAGGATAACCCCTCGGTCCCGCTCATTTGGCCATCGGCTTTCCAACCCCGGTCCGTATCCGCTTCCCAGCCAATATTCTCGATATGGGTCTGGTAGGTCACGCCGAGATTTTCGATGTTGGTTTTGATCTGGATTCCCTCCAGCCGATAAGACAGACCTTCGGTGCCACTCATGATGCCATCCGCCCGCCAATCCTGCCAGCCCTGGTTCTGAACATGGGTTTGATAAACACAGGTTTGCACCGCCGACACACTGGTGTCAGCAATCTTTTCCGCTTCTGCCACCGTCCCCTGGACAGCAGCACCATCCGTTGTCTGCGTCTCCGAATTTAAAGGTGTCTCGGCCAGTACCCCCAAAGGGATGGCGGTAAAAACCAACAATACGGCCAATAACAGCAACATACCAAGTAACATTTTTCTTTTCATCAGGTTCTCCTTTTCAAATTAAACGTTATCAATCGATTATTAATATGTTAAGTTGTGCCAGTTAAAAAAGCGGAGCGGTGATGCCTTGGTTTTATGGTATACCTTTTTCATTCAAATAATATAGTGATAAAAAATCACAAAATAAGCGTGTGTTTTAAATTTTCTTTGTAAATCGGCATTTCGGGTAATTACTACAACCAATAAAACGACCATATTTACCATTGCGATTGACCAGGTTTCCACCACATCTGGGACAACTATTATTGACTAGTTTCATATTATTATTTTTTAAATTACTTCTAATTTTTGTGTTGTGTTCAATCCGGTTTTCTTTACTGTCAATATTGTTTTGGACTAAGACGTCACCCATCTTCATAACTGTTTCAATCGTCATCATCTTTAACGCATATGATCCGATTTGATCTTTTAACTGCGAAAATTTGATCACCTTTTCCGAATTCACATGCACCTTCAGCTCACTTCTTCCTGAAAAAGCGACGATCGGAATGATTTTTAAAGCCTCAAAATCCGAGAAAACGCGCTCAACGGCTTTGATATGACCATAATTTTGCAGAATCGGATTCTTAAACCGGGTCTTTTTTCCATAGATATTCTGTGTCCAATAGTCGTCTCTTTCATTTCCGAAAATCCAGCCTTGATAGTTTTTGGTTTCAATGACAAATACACCAAATACGGAAAGAACAATATGATCAATTTGAGTCATTCCATAATCGGTTTTTAGCAAAATATTATTGTAAATAACATACTGTTCTTTTGGTAAAGTCGCCAGGATTTTTTCGACAGCCTTTTCACCAAGAAAACCTTTCAGCCTGACTTGATGAATTAATAATGCAACTAAACCACCGATTAATAACAGCGCGAGTAATATAAAAAACATAAACCCTCCCCATAGTAACGGTTTAGGATAAACAAATCCCCTCGTTCAATAAATCGATAATTGCGGCCCCGTATTTTTCAACCTTTACCGGACCAAAGCCGGTTACCCCCAACAGTTCCTCCGCGGTCTTTGGCATCTTGCTGAGTAGATCCTGCATTTGTTTGTCGGTGAACACACAATACGCTTTGATGTTTTCTACCCGGCTTTGTTTTAGACGAAAGTCTTTGAGTTTGCTGACCAGTTCATCGCTCTGGGGCAGTGGTGGCATTGCTGCTTCAGCTACCGGGATTGGCTCTGGCGGCTTTTCGACGATGATGGGTTGAGTTGGCGCTTGCTTGACCGAGGTTTCGGATTGGCTGTTGATGAGTTCCTCATATTTTTTTAAGTAGTTTGTTGTAATAGGAGTGTGGTAAGCTAAAAATCCTTCCGCCCATTCTTTCATATGTTTCTCATTGCTCGCCAATTCTTTGCTTTGTTTTTCCGCATTTTTGATGTAGGTAATAAGCTGATCCGCACGGATCACTTTGTCCTTGACTTCCTTTTTTGCATATTTGGCATTGAGTACCGTCTTGGGATTGGCAAGAACAACAATGGACTTGTGAAATTTATCAAAGCATTTGTCAAAACCAATACGCATACATCGGTTTGGAACCTTGGTGGCTGAGATAACAGGTTAAGCCCAAACAGGTATGGGACAGTCACCAAATATTTTATGAGTATTTTTTTAATAAGTTCTTCCGTTAAGTTGCTGGAACTGATAATAACGGACAAGCATTTCCAGATGTTTCTGCCAATTGCTGATTAGCAGCCAGTCTCCAAATAATTTAATTGTACTTATTTAAAGAAAATGTTAAAATCACTTGAGGTGATAAACATGTCTAATTGGCAACTATCGTTTGAAAACTGGCTAGATGAAAACACTGTTCTTTCCGAAAAAAGTAAAAAACATTACTCAGGTGCGATTAATAGTATTGGTAATTGGCTTGAATTTGATATTTCAAGCATTCAGACTATTGAACAGTTTCAAAATTTTCATAAAGCTGCATCATTAAATAGCACATTTTTAAAAAGAGATTCTACCGGTAACAATATGTATAATACCGCTTTGATGCACTTCAGCAAATTCATTCAAGGTACGTTAGTTATAAATTCTTTTATTTATCCAGAAGAAATTGATACCAATCAACTTTCAGAGGGTTGTAAAAAAGCAATAACTATAAATACCCATGAAAGAAATCCCGTAGCTCGAAAAAAGTGCATCGAGCACTATGGAGCAATCTGTTCTGTTTGCGGTTTTAATTTTTCTGAAAACTATGGTAATACTTTTGCTGGTATTATTCATGTCCACCATATTAAACCTTTATCCGAAATTTCAGAGGAATATATAATAGATCCCATTAAAGATCTAATACCGGTTTGCCCAAATTGTCATTTAATTATTCATAATAAATTTGATGGTATCTACACTATTGATGAAGTTAGAAAGATGTTAACATCAAAGTAGTACGAATTTTGAAATGCAAAGAAGCCCGAAAATTTGTCTTCTTTAATAAAACATCATGCTTCAAACTCTATACACCTAATGCTCATTTACCCATTCACTATAGAAACCTATCTCCTTGTTTTCAAAAGTTCCAATTACCGCTCCACGATCGAGGAATAAATTGTATTCTTCACAACTGGTCTCCGGTATTAAAGCACAAGCATGGCAAGCTGCTAGATTAAGGTCATCACGTCCTTGACCGTGGGAAAGAATGCACACTGGGTCATTTGAACAAACCAACGCACCTTTTAAGGATTTTTTGAATAATCTTACAAAAGAATCTGATCTCCCTTGCCTAACAAGACCACCCAATGTGCCTTCTGAATCTCCGCTTGCCGTGTATATGAATATACCCGCCATTTCTTTACCATCATCAATATCCCCACAATATAATCGTTCTCTTAAAGAAGCGATGTTGTATCCACACTCAAAACTAAGCTGTTTTATTAATAAGTGTGCCAGTGTATGCAATAGTATAAACTTAGGCGTTATTTTGCGAGCATTCTGCGAGCCCATAAATGATTCGTTATAACGTTTATTTAGTCCACAACAGCGTTTTTCCAGAACTTTATTATTCTTAAGCCACTTTCCGATGGCACATTCATCAAATTCGATAAATATCCCTTCGCCTCGTACTTCATACGCAGGGTACCAATTTGTTTCCGGTTCTTTCACACATACAAAATGGGAATCCAACTCAGAATTATGAATGACTGAAGGTGAAATTCTTGTAAAACCCGTTAATGCTCGGACTTCCCGCATTTTATGAATCAAAGTAATATTTTTAAGTCCCGGTATAGGATACTCAGTAATATCCATTGATTCTCTAACGAAATCACAAGGTGAAAGATCTCCGTTTATTATTGACCCATTCAATGCATCATATTCTTCAGCTCGGTATTTAATACCCATTGTATCATATTCATTTTCAGGCTCTGGTTGATCTATCCATTTTCTTTTAAGAACAACTTCAATTAATTCAACTTTCACTCCAATTTCTACTGCTATATCATGTGCCCATTTACCAATCTCGCTTTTTATAATTTCGCTTCTATATTCTTTTGGGATTTTTTTTATTGTTATGATACATTCTTGAAACGCAGAACTATTTTCAATGTTTTTATTCAATTTATCTGAATATGGTGGGATGACCAAAGAACTTAACGTAAAAGGGAAATATACGGAAGAAGCCCCTCGCTGTAAAACTTTTGGATATTTGTAACAACTCTCTTTAGTATGTTTCCAGGGATGTTTTCCTTCACATAAGAACTCAGTTTTACCTGACATAGCATCCAATTTTTCGAATATTTTAGGATCAAATGCGTCTTTTAATGTCGCCTTTGATTGACAAGTCTCACAAGTTACAACCAAGCCTTCCAACCCTTCATTTGCGGAAGAACCGGTTTTAAATGTTAGTGACGGGTGTGCACAAACTTCTCTTGCTCCCCCCGTATGTCTTTTGTGAACCCATTTAATCCAAGGAAAATCACTGATATGACCATCTTCGCACACTGTAATAATACGTGCTACTACCAAATCCTGATTGCATATTTTGCATTGCATATTTTTAATCATGTATGGATCAATTTCAAGAGTCTTATGTGTTACCTTCCTTTTATATTCAGCCAACCAAATATTTAACGGCTGAAAACGACGGCATTTCGGACAGAAGTACCACTCTGGAAATCTCACATATGAAATGCCTTCACTAAATTGAACCTCGTCTTTACCACCGGGGGTACCAAAATAATCGACCTTTAATGCTTTTTCCAATCGTTCATCATGTATTTTTATAACTTTTTCAGCCCAGTATTCCGGGGCGGACGTCATTAAGGTTTGATCGGGAAAATCTATCATCGCTCCCACACCATATTGTAATACCGCCTGCACTGCTCGGACCGAATGTGTTACTTTATTTAAAGTTTTTTTTGCTTTTTGAATTTCCAATGTCATACTTCCTCCTCCCATATTAAAATATTACTCGCAATGGTTCTGTCAACATTTCTCATTGAGGTCATTGTATCATAGGCAGTAGAATCATAATCCGAGGAACCAAACACTTTCAATAAACGACCTTGAGTTGGATCTGGTTTATGAAACATAAATTTTTTTCCATAATAAAAATTTTCATGTTCAAAATTCGTAGTTAGTCTATCCCAATCGTCAAAAAACACATCGATCTCGTCTTCAATTTCATTACTTTCATCTTTTAATGCAAATTTTGTCCGCTCATTGATTAATTTTGCACGTTCCATTACTATTCGTTTAATTCGAACAATTGCATCTTTGTATTTCTCTTTGTCAAAACCGCCCGCATCTATATCGGTCGACAATCCTTCAATATGGCGCATCAACGAAACAATAACACCATGTAAGGCTCTTTCTCTTGCCGGTTTTGAAAAAGGAGTGACCCCTGTTGGTTCGACATATTTATAAAATGATTCATGATAGGCTCTGAATTGCTCATAATGTGAGCGGTCTCTGCTTTTTGTACCATCGAAAAGTGTAAATGCCACCCCAGGGTAAGCCCGACCGATTCGACTGGACGACTGAATATATTCACTTGTCAGTTTCGGCTGCCCGACAAGTAACATGACATTTAATCTGGAAATATCGATACCGACCGATATCATATTTGTTGCAAGTAATACATTTGAAGCATACCTTCTATTTTCAATGTTCTCCTTCGAGTAAGTCATTTTTTCAAGTTTATCTAATGTTTCATTTAATTGTGTCGTTGATACTCGACTGGTTAATTCATCTGCTCCAATAATCAAGCGGGCATCTTTTGCTGTACCCAGCCGATAGGACATACGCTTAATGAAATCCTTAACATCATCATCTATCAACGTTGAACACTTTCCAAGATCTTTTAAACTGTTAAAATAAACTGTAAGTGTCCAGAGAGTGTCACGTATTTCATCCGGTAAATCCATTGTTTTGACTTTTTGCAGCAAAGCTGCAATTGTTCTGACTTCCATCATAGCTTTTGTTTTTCCGGTAGGCATGAGACCTACATATTTCCTTCCATAAATACCATCTTTGTAAGAGACCGGTATTTCTCTTGCGAAAAACGAATCATCTGATTCCAATCCAGCCGGAGGAAACTGCATTACTTCTCGGTTATATAAAGATGAACACTGTTCTTTTGCCCTTCTTATTGTCGCAGTAGATGCGATAATCTTCGGTTTTATGCCTTTTACTTCACAGATAGCTTCAACCGCAGTTTCATACAACCCAACCATTGTCCCCAATGGGCCTGAAATCAAATGCAATTCATCCTGAATAATTAATTCTGGGGCACGATTACTGCTACCTGTACCAAAAAACGCACCGATCTCATTGCTCCAAGGTAGCATAGCAAATTTGTCAACTGTACCAAATAGCAATGTCGGCGGATTAGAATACAATTCTTCATCAATTATTTGAATTGGTAATCTCTTATTGAATGCACACGATTCTTGGGGGCAAGACATATAAAAATGTTTATTATTATGCATTTTGTAACCCCATTGACCAGTAAGTTTTTTAGTGTCTTTTGATTTGTCTTTCACCAATTTTGTGCCACACCAAGGACATTTTAAAACTTGAAATTTATTGTACCTTTCCTTTGTATATCGAATATTACTTGCCGTTGTCTCAATCAATTTATCCAAACATTCTTTTGCGACTTTATTTTTGTTTGGTATGTGTGTATCACCTATCCATAAACCTATTGTGATAGGCTCTTCTCCAAGGTTATACGAATTATAAATTGAACGTTTTTGCTGACTGCCCCGCCTTATATATTCACAAGCGCATATTAAAGTAGCTGCACGCGTAAATTGTTGTGCTGTCAATAATCTAAGCGTATATCTCATTATGACCGTGGTTCCCGAAGCTATTGGCAAGTAATTCAATCGTCTATAAAAGATCGTAAAAGCTGACAGTCCTAAGTAGGCTTCAGTTTTGCCGCCCCCTGTGGGAAACCAAATCAAATCAACAATACTTCTTTCTTCACTCCCATCTACAGTTATCGATTCAATATTCATCAGGATAAATGCCATTTGGAAAGGTCGCCAAAAATATATGTCATTAGTATTTATGTAATTTATACTTTCAAGAATATCTGAAAGCTCATCATCATCTGGATAACGATCAAAGTTTGAAGTCTCTTCCATTATGTTTAAGTGTACTCTTTGCATAAACATTGCTCTGTTTGACAACTGAAAAGAACTCCAAGCCTTTTCATTTATTCTTAAAATTTCAATGCCTTCATGCATACGTTGACACGAATACTTGCATTTTTTAATATTTTTATATGCTTGTGATTGATAACAATTAGGCAATGTTTCCACAGTTGACAGAAGCTTTTCTATCCAATTTTCATATGATTTAATAACAGCTTCAACCATTTCTAATTTTGTTTCTTTTGCTGTATCGTTTAAATCAGACAAAAACTTCATTGATAAAGCATTGGGGCTAATCATTTCTTGACTCGGTAATCTAAAGTCAACTGTTGGAACCTCATATTCTGGGAAGTAGTTACTAAATAATTTGCCTTTTCCCATATCATCCACTATCCAATTGATTGAAGTTCCAAGACCAGAACCAAAAACTTTCTTTTTTCTATATAACAATGCTAAAGTTTTCTCTTCATCGTCCATATTTGATAGATCATCAATATTGTTATATTCGTAAAAAGAAAAAGCATTTTGATCAGTTGAAAGCGATATTTGTGATTGCATTATGCAATTTATTCCATTCGGTAAATCTTCAAGATCATTTACTAACATTATTGTTACTGAATAAATATCATCGAATAAATTTCTTCTAAGTGCCGTTATTTTTGCATTTGTTCCATCAAGCTTTCGATTATTATCAATATATTCACCTTTTGAAAAATCCAAATTTATATTTACGCTATGTGGCATTCTTACATAACCTGTTTTTAACTGATTGAAAAGTTTGTATATATAATCAAATATTTCTACATCACTCTCTAAAACTGTATCGCTCTCTTTGATCCGATAGATTTCATTTTTTTGTATGGAAGAAGTCAGATTCAATAAATTATTTTTTGAATCAAAATTCAAGAAATGTCGTAATGGCAATGGCACTTCATATGTTTTCGGATTTTTTGGCACAAATGAAATTCTACAATCAGAAAGCATTGCTTTCCTATAGGTGGCAAACTCAACATTACAAACGATATTTTTTACAACACCTTGAACGAAGAAAGTTATGCCCATAGATGACGGTAAATTCTGTGCTGCCAGACTGATCTCTTCGTCGAGATTTTCTTCATCGGCATCGTTCTCATCTTGTAAACCTTTGTTCATTAGTTTGCTTGGCGTTTCATTGACAGTATCGAATTCTTCCTTAACAAAATCTTCTGTGGTATCTACTTCCTCAAGACGCATGCTTTCATCATTTTCCGATTTAATTTCATTGTTTTGTGGAAATAAAATGCCGATCGAATACCTAATCTCCGGTCGATTTGTTATTAATTCATGTTCGTTATCAGGTATTGAATATTCAGAACCGGGACCAAGCAATTCTTGTTTAATTAGATTAATGTATTCATCTCTGGCTTTGATCATATCTTCTTTCATACCATATCATCCTCCTAGTAATTAATAGGTCGGTTAAGTAAATTAGCTGGTGCTTTTAATTCATCGACTTCAACAATCGTATCCAATTGCAATATAATACCAAGGTCACTAACATTTTCAAATACTGCTTTTAACAATTTATTGTTTTTCGGTATATTGCCACTGAGTTTGTTTATAAACGATACCCCGATCATTTTTAAAATTTCTGTTCTGATTTTTCTTATAAGTTTGCACGCTTCACAATAACTCTTTGCATCATCGAGCATTTCCGGATTTTTTGTCATTTTTGCAATTGCATTAAATGCTTCCTCATCATTGGGTCCTACCACATGATTATTTTTATCAATCCAACTTCTTAGTGTTGTTTGATGTTTTTTACAACCATGCTTAGCTAATTCCTCTGAGAGTTTATAATATGACAAGTCTCGTTCAATCATAAATTTCTGTAAAACACTCTTCCAATAACCTGATTTTTCATATGCAATTTGCGCATCTATATTTAATGTACCTGTATTCAGCAAATTTTCAAGTATATTATCCACAATATCTTTTGTAAAATCATCATTCTTTGTGAAGACTAATTTGTTACCCGGTTCAAGTTCATCTACGTTGACCTCAAAAACAGCACTCTTTTCAGCATAGAAAACATGTGCTTTATACAATTTGGTAAATAGAATCATTTCACCATCAGAAAACGAACCGATTTTAACAATATCAGTTAATGTAGAATTGTCACTGTTTGTTTTATTAATGATACCTCTGGCCTCAAGTTCAACCATTTGATTTATAAGACATGTTAGATCATACGTAATATGTTCTATTTCAATAACCTCTGTGTAGTCATCATTTATATCATCATAAAAAAGATCGAGGTATGTTTCGTTTTCATCTAATAATATTGTTGATAACGCATTGAGTCTAGCCTCTATTTTTTTTGCTAAATTGAGTTTAAATCTCCAGATTTCAGCTTCAAATTCGTATGTGAGTATTGTAATAACAGGAGAAGCACCACACTTGAAAGGATTAAAACGTTTACCTTCTAAATAACCGGAAACAATAATATTGTCATAAAGCACGGAATTATCAAAACGATTACACGTAACAATAGTTAAATTAGCCGGTGATCCACCCCAATCCTCAACCATACGTTTATTCAAAGCTTCGATATAATAAGCTTTTGGTACAATAATTGCGACATTTTGCTTGCACTGATTTTGCAAAACCTTTTTCAAAGCATTTTCTTTGTTACTAACCATATAATTTTCAAAATACAGATACTCTAATTGTTTTAAAATGTATGTTGTTTTTTCTTGTAGTTCATTTGGAAATTCAACCGCTTCTTTCCACAAATTCTCGATTCTCTTATAGGGAGAAACTACCTCTATATAGCCTTCGGTAATTAATCTTTCTAAGAATCCCATTGGAAATAACGCCGTCAAAAAAAGATTTAGTAAGGCATATGCATAAATAATGAATTGTTTAATATCCTCTCTGCCATTCTCGTAATTTCTCAAAAAATATAAAGCTTTTTTTATATCTCTATAATCTTCCCAAGATTGCTGGCTTTCGATAAAAATTGGTCGTATTATTTTGCTAATTATATTTTCTGTTTGCTTATGCAACTCCCTTGTAAGACCATTTTTTACATTGATCGGCCCTGTATTTTTCATGAGAAAATCTTTTGTGCATGCAAAAACGTTTGAGTCATCACAAAATTCCAAAATAGTTACGCAATTTTCGCAATCAATATTAGCGGATAAATATATATATTTAAGTGATCTGCGATTTAATAATTCAGGTAATTCTGTTTTGCCTTTTTCAATGATATCATTGCCACTAATCATTAAACCATTTATTTTATTGCCATTATTTTCAAATAAAAGATCTCGTGCAACCGATACTTTTCCTGTGATTTTGATAACCGGTTCTGTTTTACCACGATTACCACCATAAGGGTATTCATCATTATCAGTAAAATATGAAGCCGTTACAATCTCTAATAATTTTATCTTTTTATTGTCATCATAGTGTATTGTAAGACCATTTAATATTTTATCTGCTCTTTCACGAGACATTACAACTATTGCTGAAGAATTAATAATGCTTGGTATCTTGTTTATTGAAATCTCTAACACATTTGATATGAAATCAAGTCGATTAATATTGCTTTTTCGAATTCCACGACCGTCCAACCTCTTTGCATCACCCTTGTAAGGTTCAATTTTATACCTGTCCTGAAAATCTATCCAAGTTTTGTCAGTTTCATCCTTTTGAAGCAAGATATATTTCTTATTTCCTACGCCAAAATCCTTTTCTTCAAATCCACCAAAAATATATCTTTGCTTGTCATAAATAACAGTATCCCCAATTTCGAAGGAGTTTATAACATCATCTACTTCTGTTTCATCCAACACCAAATTACTAATTGCTATTGCAGTAATTAGAATAATATCAAAACAAATAGAACCTGTATGTAATATAAAACCTACATTATGCTTTTTTTGATCATACGTATTTGCGATAAATTCACTAAAAACTTTAAGTAGTTCTTCCTTTGAAATCAAGGAATCTTCTATAAGGAGATCACATTTTTCAATAACATATTTCATTAGATTGGTATTTTTCACAATAACGCTCCTATTCTGACATGTGTTTTAAATCTGGATAGTTATCAAATTTAAATTGAATAAACATACTTTCAACTATAATGAGCATACCGAACAGCATTTTTTATTTAAAAATGCCCTAGTATACGAGTATGAGCATTGGATTTACAGCAAATAGGATACACTTAGTCATAGTGTCTAATTTTCCGTTGATGAATCAAGCATATTTGGAATATTTAACAAAGAAACCCCAACTCTACTGATATGATTAGCTGTATTATTTGCTAAACGCTGTGTATAGTTTTCTTTTTGATTGCCCAAGTATAACAAATCGATCCCATTTAGTTCATCGATGTTTTTTGCGGTTATTTTGTTTTCCATAATCTCATCTTCTATTTTAAATGTCATTGTTTTTGTTGACCATTTAATTGAAATATATTTTCCATCAGTTCTGATATATGAATAGCAGTCTGTTTCTGCATGCTTTATTGATGTTTTTGCACTCGTTTCTTGGCCAACAACAAATAAATAGTTTCTATTAATTTTTTCAGGTAACGCACAATCACAATGTGGTGTTATACATATGATGTATTGGGACTTATTATTACTTTTTGCTTTGGTTACCTCAATTTGCATTTCACCATCAAGATTTACCGCAACAGCCGTTTCAGTTGTTGTTTCATTCTTAATATTTACGCATTTTTTGCTACCAATTTTAAAGATATCACCGAAAAGTAACTTCGTATTCTCTCTTTCTCCTAAACTTAAATTTTCGGTTAACAATGAATTGTAATGTACAATTTCTTTTACTTTTGTTGATATTTTTTCTTCTTTTATATCTATTCCTTTGGTTTGAATATAATTTTCTTTATATTTTATAGTTTCTAAATTTAGAGTGCTGCCAAAGTTTTTCATTTCATCAATAAAAATATTTGAAAAAATATTTTGGCCATTGTTTTTATGAATATGATACAGAAACACTTCCTCATCAATATCTTTATAATTCGACAGTAAGTATTTCGTGTTTTGACGTACTCTATTACACACCTCTACCCATGTTAAAGTAACAAAGTTATGAGGATCAACCAAAATAAATTCTGACAGTTTGTTCAGTATAGCATTCGGTTCTATACCCCTCTTCGATGAAACGGAATTCTTCTCCAATAAAATTATAATAGTATCTGCTAGCTTGAATACGCTATTTAGATTATCTATTAGTTGTATATTTAAATATTTCCCGTCCTTTTCATTGCGTAACAGGCTGCCCTTGACGATACCGATAATATTAATCAACTCAGCCAGATTAATTTCTATATTCCATGCTTCTTTTGCTTCACTTAGTTTATTAACAAAATACTCTCTCTTTAGCGGATCCTGATTTAATATTTTTCCAATTACCTTTGATTCATTTCTAATAAATCCATTCAAAAATTCATTTATTAGAGCTTTATCATCGTTATATTCGTCTAAAATATCATCAACTATCTCTGAGCATTTTTCTAAAAAAGCTCTATTATATTTGCAAAAATAACCAAATAATTGTTTAGTAATAATATTCACATCTTCCTGTGTGTATATTGCAATATACCTGATTTTATTTTCACAGGCTTTTTCAATAATTTTCAAGGTATCCTGAAACGGAATTTCTTCAGACGTTAACTGCCAATCAATAATAATTAAATCATTTTTTTCAATTCTACTGATCGTATCATCCAGATCAATATATCTTACAAGCTCTACACTCTTTTTACTATCTATCAACGATTTATATAATTGCTTGCCGGCTTCGGCATCCGAATCAAACGTATCTAGTCTAATATCTGAATAAGGTTCAACAAATTTATCATCTATGCAAATCACATTTATGATTGATTCATCCACTATCTTTTCTGCAATATTACTAAAGCTCATTGTTTTCTCCTCTATAACTTGTTATGACAAAACATGCACCTTCAAATTTGTTGTATTCTTTGTCATTTGTTGCATATATATCAAGTCCTACGGTTCTTAAATTTGTTCTGGCAAGATATAGGCCCATACCTCTACCACTTGGTTTTTTGCTATAAAATAATTCAAAGCACCTATCTAATTCTGTAAAACTCATTTTTTTTCCGGAATTAATAATCAAAACCTCACCATTCTCATTAACATCAAGTCGGATTATCTTCTTTTCAGTACTTCTGATCCAATATAAGGCATTGTTTATGATATTTATATAGACCGGCATAATTATAGATTCAAACGTGTTAATAGAATAATTTAAAAAATTATCCGTTGTTTTAAATTCAATGTCTTCTTTTTTAAATGAAATTTCATAAAAGTCCAGTATTGTCTTTTTTATATCTCTTCCAGTAATCATGCGTTTGCTTCTGCGCATAGTACGATATAATGGAACTAAAAGCTTATGATTCCTTTCCAAGTGTTCAAATGAGGTTTTAAGAGAACTAAATATTTCCTTTTCATTCGGTTTAATCTTAGCCCCCAAATCTACCAGACTTTTATGGATATTGCCATATAGAACATTAAATTGGTGATCGATCAATTCTATAGATATGCCTAATTGTGCTAATTCCTGTAACTCATTTACTTTTTTCTCTAATATGGTATACTCATTTTTATAAATATGTAGTAATTCAATATCATTCTTTTGATATGTCATATTGGCAAAAAAATCTCTTGCTTTTTCTAAGTACACTTTTTCTTCATTATAATCGCTAACTATTTGGTCTAGCTCTAACAGTTTTGATCTTAAAATACCTGAATTATCTTTGTTGTCGACTTTTGATATACTCTTTAATTCAATTTCATACTTTGAATATTGACTTTTGATATTATTTATAATAACACTAAAATTCGCACTAATATTTTCTATTGAGGTTTGTTTATCATTAACAATTTCATTGCTAAATTTCTTCTGTTTTTCTAAGTAGCTGTCTAGCAATTTATTAATTCGAGTATTGCAACGTAGTATATAATTCAACCTTTTAAGAATATTTTTAGCTTCTTGATATTCTTCGCCATATGAAAATAATCTATCTTTATCTCTATCCGATAAAAGAATACCCTCCGGCTTTATTATTTTTAATTTCGAAATTATTTTTTCAAAGTTATCTAATTTATAAAAAAATCTGACTTCATCCAATTCATTAATACATTCCATTGAAATTATTGCATTCAAATCATTTTCAAATTTTATGCAATTAATAATCAACTCTTTAAGTACGGCATAGCTTTCTTTTAAATCTTTTCTAAAAATATCATGTTGAATTTTAGCCTGTTTCTTTTCCTCTAGAAGTCTCTTTCTATTATCTATTTCATTTTTCTCAAACTCTTTTAATTTTTTTTGTTCCTCACGGCGTTGATCCCTCGTTTTCTTCAATTCAGAATTTGTGCCATAATACTCCTTGGCAAGAGTTTCAAAGAATTCGATCAAATCACTTTTAAACTCTTTATAGGCTTTATTACTCGTTAGACCTTCACGACCGGCTTTATCATATAAGTTAGGGTTTTCTTCTTTACTCAACGCAATGTAGCCAAACATCTTACGATGACTAAAATAATGTGAACCCGCACTCTTACTTCTTCTTTGTTCGAATTCTAAAAAATCCGCATCCAATTTACCATAAGGTAGTACTCTAAAGCCATCTCTATAAATTAATAAACCCGAAAAGGAATCAAGTTTTCTTTTATAGATACTATATTGTTCCGGTGATAAGGAGGAAATACCTTCCTTGCCTTCAATAAACGCCAATTTTATTTTAAAATTTTTATACTCGGTTTCTTTAGGTAATCTATTTGGCTTCCAGATGTATTCAATTACTTCTGTATCAACTTTTATATTTCCAGTAAAACAGCCAAAATCATCAAAATTACCATCTATCCAATGTTCACAATTAACTAAGTCATCTTTTGTGAAGAACTCTTTTGTCGCTAAATAATCAACTTTATTTTCCTCTTTATAGATATAAATCTTTGCACCCGTATCATTATCGGTGTCCAAGTATTTTTTGAATTCATCCTCAAACGGATTAAATAATCCACTTAATGCAGAAGTAAAATATCCAGTATCGGAATTGTCCGTAGATGATTTATTTGCAAGATCTTTTAACTCTTTTATCGGATTGAAAACAACAAAAACAGTTCCATGTTTAAATTTTTTATACCATTCATTAATATCATCCAAAATAGCACTCGGTATTATTTTATAATTAGTTAGATCACTCTCAATATTAATTTTTGTTTGCAACAAAAGCATGTCGTGGTTCCAGCTATCTAATTTTAAATTGTTTCTAAATTCGTTTTGTAATTGAGTATATACTAATTGCAAGTCCTTAATTTGATTAAATGAAGCAACCGGAATTTCTAGCTCCTCTAAAAAAGCATTATAATTTTCACCAATTTGCCAATTAATAAATAGCATTTGAAAATCATCGTTTTCTTTTTTCGTAATAAGCAACATATGATTTCCCAAAAAAGCCGATGATAACCTACCTATCCCTTTTTCACCAAGTGAAACTCTTTGTTCTTTTCCTAATTTATCTTGTTCATTTAGATTAATGCTTTGGCTCTTCTTACTATCCGTCCCTAACACTATCCATCTATTTATAATATCTTCATATGACATACCATGCCCATCATCTTTTATTAAGAAAAGCTCCTGCTCAACATCCTTATATCCTTTGCAATATAAGTCTGCATGAAATCTGTCACCATATGCATCATAGCCATTTTTCCAAAGTTCGCTAATTGATGTTGGTAAATCTGCAATTTGATTTTTTCCAAGCAAGTCTATAGCTCTTGCTTTTGTTCTAAAATTAGCCATAATATCTCCTTGTCACTATTTTTGACTGGCTGTTTTATAAATATATGTTTCTATCATCTCAAGAATATGATTTCCACTTGCTTCCGCTAATTTAGGCGGCACAGCATTACCAATCTGTTTACCAATATTACTCAATGAACCAAAAAAAACATAACTGTCATCAAATGTTTGTAATCTCGCTGCTTCTCTTGCCGATATTGCTCGATCTTGAGTTGGATGACCAAATCTACCTTTGCTGTAGGCTAAACAACCTGCTGTAATTGTAGGAGCTAAACTATTACTATCCATTCTTCCATACACATCTTTATAACCTACATTATCTTTGTGACAAGCTAGCCCTAATTTATCCGGCCAATCTGTCCTGCTTCCACCATCATGCGGTGTATTTCTTATCCGTTCAATGTTCTTATCTATTAGCTTCATACATGAATGATTAGGTATTGTCTCGTCACAAGACCCAGCTGATATTGGTGGTAGATCATTAATAATAGCAACTGTTGTCCAAGATTGTTTGCTGTTATTACTTAAACTATTCTTGTCTTCATGGGTTTCAGGTGGCATCTCGAATTCATAGTCTTTTGGAAAATATTTTTTATAAATATCTTTTCTGATCCCATGCAGTACTAACCGCTTTCGACTTTGTGGCACACCATAGTTTGCAGTATTTACAACTTGACTTTTGATTAAATACTCTTGTTCTAATTGATCACAGGCCTGTTTAAATATATTTTTACCAATACCTTTTGACATTCCAGCAACATTTTCCATTAAAATGAACCATGGTTTTGTCTCATTAATCAATCTGACAAAATCAAATACCAATTGATTTCGTTCATCATTTTTATTTCTTGGACCAACCGAAGAAAATCCTTGACACGGAGGGCAACCGGCAAGGAGAAACATATCGCCTTTTATTAAATTAGCCTTATTTAATAGTTGCGCACCACTTACTTCTTTAATATTTTTATCTAAAACAATATCACCTATATTATAAGTATAAGTTTCTATCGCTTCACTGTCTATTTCCACAGCAGCTCTGACTTCAAAACCAGCTCGAATGAGCCCCGAAGATAATCCTCCTGCTCCAGAAAATAAATCAATCACTGGAATACACATTTATACTTTCACCTCAACTTGAAAAATCAACTTTCAAAAATAATAATCCCCAACTTATTTCAATATACTTAGAATCTTCAATTAATATAATTTAAAAATCAGTTGAATTTCAATGATACTCTTTGATTCCTTTATTGATTCTAAAATGATTTTATTGAATATAAATTTCATTTTTATTCATTGTTTATATCAATAATTTTACCATATACTGTTACTATTAGCTACCTAACCTAACATTTTATAAGGCAACCAATTAAAAATAGTATTGTTTAATTAAATAAACATTGACTAGAATAGAAATTTATTTTTTTATTGTTTTTTTCGTGAATTTAATTTTTCTTCTATAATATCAGCGCATTTTATTGTGTTTTTTTCAATCTCTTTTCCCCAAAAACGTAATACTAACCAATCATCTTGTTCTAGTGTTGTTGTCACTGTTTTATCACGTTTAATATTACCCTCTATTTTAGTTATCCAAAATTCTTTATTTGATTTTATATCATTTATTCTTTCTTCCCAATTGTAGCCATGCCAAAATTCACTATCGCAAAATACAGCGAGTTTTTTACTTTTAAAAACGATATCTGGTTTGCCGAATACGCTTGAGTCATTCTTTCTATATCGCAATCCACGACTCCATAATTCTTTTCTTAATAGTATTTCGATTTTAGAATCTTTATTTTTCACTTGTTTCATATTACTACTGATTTCTTCAGGCGTTTTTTTTCGCATTAAATTAACTCCTTGTAGATCAATACTTCATAAATTTTTCGATGCTTTATTTGTAATATAAACTCATAAAATTATGAGTTTATCAGTTTTTAACGAACACGTAAATATTTGAATTTTAACCGTACACTTTAATTAAGCTAAACAACTACTGATATTAACATGGTCAATTTCCTTTATAATTTTTTGACACAAAAACATTTTTACTGTCATTCTCCCCAATCACATTCAACCACTTCTCCCCATCCCGACCATCTCTTACATCCCCGGTCACAAAGGTCTCCACAATCTCCAACCCCGCTACCTGCTCAATCAGCACCTTCAGCCGTTCTTCATCAAAATCCGTAAAATAGCGGCCGTTCCGCTCTCCTTCAAAATCCCCATATTTAAAGGAAGCATATAAATAACCGCCGGGTCTTAAGGCCCGGGCGACTTTCCGGAAGATGTCGGTCAGTTCGGCATAGGGCACATGCAGCAGCGAGGCGCAGGCCCAGACGCCGTCAAAGGTCTGATCAAAATCCAGCTCATCAAAGGTTTTACAGATAACTTCCTGGCCGATGTAGTCTCCGGCCAGTTTGCAACAGGCCTGGGAGCCGTCCACGGCGGTGACTTGGTAACCGGCATCCAGAAACGCTTTGGCATCCCGGCCGGAACCACAGCCCAGATCGAGGATGTGTGCCTGCAACGGCAACAGCTTTAGAAAGCGACGGTGCAGTTTGCTGAGGTCGGCATCGATGGTGCCCTGGACAAAGGTATGGGCGGTTTGGTTATAGTAGTGCAGGGTTTTATTCATGGTGTTCTCCTGTAAAAAATCTTATATTTGTTGCAGTTTTTCCAGCCGTTCTTTGTAGAAACGCTTAGTGCGGTAATCGATGATATCTTTAAACTGTTTAATAAAAACCGGGTTGGCAAGATAACTTTCCAGTTCGGGTGCCAGACAGAAGCGGTCACCGCTTTGATAAAAGAATTCCCCGGCCGATTGGGCCAGAAAATGAACCGGGTTACGGTTAGCCAGGCTGACATATTCTTTTTTACCCCAGCTGATGGCATTGGCGGTGCTTTTGTCCCGGAGCAGATCGACCCGGTTTGAGCCTTTTTCATAGAAAGACTTAAAACTCTGGTAAAGATCTTCGTCATCGATTTCCAACTTCATCTTGCCGCCGTTATAAAACGCCAGCAGCACCGGCATCTTATAGGTTTTTGACATGGCGGTGTTTTCGATGTTTTTAAGAAAGGCGTGACCCGGCGTTCCCAGCAGTTCTTTTTCGGCTGCTGTGATCTGGCCGATCGCATCAAGAAAGGACAGATAATCCCGAAACGGATTGAGGTCTTTTTTACTGCGGATTGTCTGATAGATGGATTCATCCAGATGGACATAGAGATCCAGCCGCAGCGGCCGTCGCCCCAGTTCATCGCTGATGCGGTCAAATTCATCAAGCAGCCGATCTTTAATTTTCTTCTGATCCCGAGCCATCTTTTTAAACAGATCAATCAGTTTAAAATCAAAATCGACCAGACAGTCCACCGGGTAGTCGTCTTCCTGCGGCAGCCGGAAGACGGATCGGCCGGATGGTTCCGGCGGGGGTTCATTGGTCAGCAGAAACGGCACCAGATTGGCTTTTTGATAGTTGCCCATAAAATCCAGCACGTTGACATAATTTTTCCCCCGGGTCTTGCGCAGGCCCCGGCCCAGTTGCTGTAAAAAGACAATCGGTGATTGGGTCGGTCTGAGAAACAGCACCATATCGAGTTCGGGGATATCCAGCCCCTCGTTAAACATGTCCACCGAAAAAATAACCGCAAGCTTCCCGGTTTTCAGATCGCTGATGGCTGGCTCCCGTTCCCGGATCAGCTCCCGCTGTTCCGCATTGACGGTGCCGCTGATGACCGCGCAACAGGCGATTCCTTGTTCCCGAAAATAATTGGTCATATACAGAGCATGGCGACGGTTGATGCAGAAGCCCAGCGCCCGGCGACTGCCATATTTGGCATAGTGCTTAAAAATCAGGTTGCCCCGTTTGTTGACGCTGGCCAGTTGGCCCAGCTGCTCGCTGTCGTACTGGCCATTGCGGTAGTCCACGTGGTCATAATCCAGATCATCATAGATACCATAATAGCGGAAGGGTACCAGCCAGCCTTTGTTGATCGCCTCTTTGAGCCGCACCTCATAAACCACGTTGTAGTCGCAGAGCGCAAAAACATCCTGATTATCCAGCCGCTCCGGGGTGGCGGTGAGACCCAGCAGAAATTTCGGCCGGAAATAATCGATGATGTTCTGATAATAGTCGGACACGGCGTGATGGAATTCATCGATGATAATATAGTCAAAGGCATCCGCAGCAAAGGGGCCATTCGCCAGATAGGCGGGATTCCCCAGGGTCTGGACCGAGGCGAAAATAATATCGGCATCGGTATCTTTCCGGGTGCCGTTGAAATGGCCGGCGGACAGCTCCCGGCGCACACATTTGAAAGTATATTCCGCCTGGCTGAGGATTTCGTCGCGATGCGCCACAAACAGAATCCGGTTGAAGTCTCTGGAATCAAAGGCGGCCAAAAATGTTTTGCCGATGCCGGTGGCAGCCACAATCAGGCCCTTGTCGAGCTGTTCCCGGCGAAAGTTTTTAAGGGCGTACAGGGCTTCCACCTGGGCGCCGGTGGGTTGCGGAAAGGCAATCAGCGGCGCCGGGTCCGGGATAACCGGATCAACGATAAATGCCGCCTGTCCCTGGGCCACCCGATCGGGGGTTTCGGCCGGATCGGCAACCGCTGGGCACGCCTCCTCTATTTCTTCGATTTGCTGAATAATCTTGGGGCGAATCCATTGTTTTGAGTATTTTTTCAGTTCAGTATCATCAATGATCAGGGAATGATTGACCAGCAGCGCTTCAAAGATCTGCCAGAAAGTGGCGCAATCGGCGGGATGCTCCCGGGAATTAAGCCGGTAATTCCACTCAATGCCATTGGTCAGGGCTGATTTAGACAGGTTGGAGGAACCGACAAATACTTCGTCGTAATCCGGATAGCGGAAAAAATAGGCCTTGGCGTGGAAGGAATGATTGGGGACGTTGTAAAAGCGCAACTCCAGCCGCTCCCCCAGGGCATCCTTTAGCAGATAGAGGGCTTCGGGCTGGGTGATGTTGAGATAATTGCCGCAGAGAATCCGAATGGCGACGCCCTTATCCACAGCGGTTTTAAGATCATCGAGAATGAGTCGGATTCCTGACACCATTAAAAAAGACACGTTCATGTCAATTTTTTCGGCCCGGAAGATGGCTTCCTTGAGGTGCGGATAAAGATGAACCGTCTCCCCGGTGAAACAATTCTGATTGGTGGCATTGGCGCCAATTATCTGGTAGGTTCCCATGTCTTCCTCTTTCTGACTTAGTTGCTGATATGCCAATTGTTTATCTTGAAAGGCAAACAAATTGGCGCGTGTTGTCAGTTTCATAAACGGTTGAGTAAACTGGCAGCTAAGCAAATGGCAGTTTATTCACAGTATCCGATTAACCACAAAGCAATCATGCCCTTTCCTGGCCCCAATGCTATTATCGAGGCATAATTTTTGATTATTTATCGCGTTAAACTCATTATTTTATTATACGCTATTCTCGCCAGTTTTCAAAATATATCAAGTGTAAATTATCGCCTTTTTCTGCTTTTACTGAAAACTCTGACATCTGCTAAAAATCCGGTGTGCGCCACCCCAGCCAATGCCATGGTTACTTCACTTTCTTGTCGGTTATTTGGCATTGCTCAAAACGGTATTTTATTGTTTTGTTTATAAGCATCAAAAAAAGCAGTCCCTTGGGAACTGCTCTTTAATCAGGTTATTATTTAATCGGGGTTGGCGACTTAGCCCGGAGGTGGTTCATCCTCCTCCCCCAACTCGGCCACCACTTGTTTCAGGCGTTTGGGGATCGGCACCCCCAGGGCGGCCAGATTTTCTGTAATGCTCAGGCCCTCGTTGGCGATGTAGAAAAAGATCATCGCCGACCGCAGCGGGGCGCCGGTACCGCCTAACAAGGTGGTGTCCAGCAGATGCCCCATGGCGACGACGGTAAAGATCAGGATTTTTCTGAGGATGCCGCGAAAACCCCGGGCGCTGGAGAGACGCTGCTGCTGGGCCGCGGCCAGAACCCCGGTCAGGTAGTCGATCACCACAAAGGCGGTGAGACAGAGGAGAAAACCGTCCCAGCCGCCCAGGAGCTGACCGATCAGGCCACCGACCAGGGCCCAGCTATACCGCCAGATGGACAAAGCCCCGGTCGGCATAAAGAATGGCTGCCAGCCCTAGACTTTCGGCGATGGCGGCGACGGTGTCAATCGGAATACCCGGGGCATGGAGATCGGCGGCCTGACCAAAGAGATGCTGGGAATTGTCGACGCCCCCCACTTCGGCGTTGCGTGTGGGACAACGGACCCCGGAGGTGATGATCACCGGAACGTTTAAGGCATTGCGCAGGGCTTCCAGCTTCAGCAACAGCTCCAGATTCATCTCCGCCGGAAAGCCGTCACAATAGGCACCGCCGCAATCGCAGGCGAATTCCGCCCGGGCAAAATGCGGAGTCGAGCCATCGCCATCAAAAGAGATGACGCTAAGCTGCTCGGTAAAGAGCCGGTTCTCCGTGAGGCTCCCCACCTGGCCATCGGGGCTAAGTCCCGAGTCCTGCTGGAAGGCCTTAACCGCCTTCTGGGTTTTGGGTCCATCCCGGCCATCAATCGGCCCGGGAGCATAGCCCCGGGCCGCCAGGGCTTCCTGGACTTTTTTAATAAATGGGTTCATCGTTTATCCTTTCAGTGATTTATTTTTGAGTTGCGTTTCCTGCTCATGACAGTGGGACATTTCGGGATGTCATCCTAAGGGCTGACACGCCGTAACGTCCCCCTTTCATCCTCCGGGACTATGCCCTGCCTAGCTCATCGAAAAGGCGGTGGTGTCGGTGACGACCAGTTCAGCCTTGGCTTTGGCGATCAGGTTCATGCCATCCGGGGCAAAAATGTTTTTGGCAATGATGGCCGCCATGGCGGTGTTGACTGCATCCACTGTCAGTCCCGTCTTGGGATTGGTAATCGACATGGTGGTGGTTTTCAGATCCGACCGTTTAAAAGTCAGTTGCAAGATAGTATTTGCTGCCATAGAGTTCCTCCTTTCGTTAGATTTGAATTACGTAATGCTGAGGCACAAACAATTGTTGCTTTGTGTCGGTTTCGCAAACAATTCTGTAACGTGTAGACGAACAGTCGGTAGACTGTACGTCGTACAGTGTAAGAATTGTTTCGCGCAACCATAAGAAATCGCTATGCGAATTTCTTATGGTTCGCGGGCAGTCGCCAACTACAAGCAAGCTTGTGATTGGCTCATTGCCTTCGCGCAAACCGGCAGCAAAGCTCACGGACGTTTGTCATCAGCGTTAGACCGGTACGATCAGGCTTACTTCCTGTTTGATGACTTCTTCCAGTACCGGCTCCTGAAGCCCGGCAATGATCGTCGCCACATCATAGATGTCGGCATCAGTGGCCGCGGCTTTCACATCGCCATAGGTGCGGCTGGTGATTTTTTCCTTACCATCGACGAGGCCGTGGTTGGAGCGGATCTGGATCTTCTGTTCCAGAAAATCAGTGGTTACTGCCATTTGGATGTCCTCCCTTCCTAGATTTGTTTTCAGTTTATCATGAGTGGCAGATGGCTTTAAATGGCGTGTTGACTGAGCAGAGTCGGACCGATAATAGAGTTAAAGCGATCCCGACTCAGACAGTCAAAAACGATAACCCAGTACCGACAACCTCACCGGGTTAGTTTTAACCCGGCTTTTTTTCTGCCCCCAGCCCCCGGGCATGGAGCCGGTAGACCCAGCGCAGATCATACCCCATGGCATCCGCGATGTCGGCAAAGGGCTGGTCATTGATGTAGCGGCGGGTCAGCAGCTCCTGGATCTGGGGGCTGGCCTGGTTGTCAATGGCGGCCACCAGAGCTCGGTTGGCGGCTTCCAGCTGACGGCTGTCCCGGTCAATGGCGGCTCGGAGCTGGCCGATCTGCGCTCGACTGCGGCGATTGGTCGCCGATGTCGCCCGATAGATCAGCGCCAGCTGTTTCTGAGCATGCTCAAGAAATTGGGTATTGCGCCAGATCCGGGCCTGAAGGTCGGTGATATTGGCTTTGATCGTTTTGATGGTTTTGTTACTCATGAGAAGCTCCTTTCTTTTTATCGGTAGTGGTGGTACCGCCGGGCTGCTAACCCAGGGGTGCCGTTGCCTCCGCACGACAGGGTGACACCCGCAATCTCCCCTGACATCCTCCGGCATGCTTTTTCCGCTACTTTTGCGTTGGTTTCTTTTTACCCGATTCCGAGCTTTCCGAATGGGTCGAAGGGGTTGGCAGGGCAAAATAACCCGTTTGTTTATTTTATTTTTTTGTTCTTAGGCACTGAGTTTGGAAAAAAAGCCTTCGATCCCTTCGAATCCCTTATTAAAGCCGTTCAAACCCTTCGCAACGGCTTCGAAAGGCTTCGAAACCGCTTCGTTTTGGGGCGATTGGCGATAACGATTTCGCCTTTTCTTTTCGCATGCTTCAACTTCATGCTAAGTCTTCAAAATTCTCCAGATCAACCCCATGGTAAATCGCTCTTCTTGACAGCGAATCCTTCGTTTTTTCGACCATCCCAAAACTTTCTTTTAACTCCATCCAGAAGCGTTTCTGACTCACTGGCCGTAGCCCCGATGACCCGCTGTACTGCTGGTAGGCGTGGTAGAGCTGGGCCGCCGAAACCTGCCGTTCAGTCTCGACCACGCAGCAATCGGACACAAAGGACAGCACCGAGCTGCCAGCCACTCGATAGCTTTCCAGAGCGGTCTGGCTGGCGGCCGAGGTGCTGAAACGATAGCCATTGTGATCGAGGCGCGTCAGGCCCACCAGGGCCCAGTTCAGGATTCCCGGCGCCTCCCGGGCCAGCTTTTCTTTTAAATGAAGGTCCCGCTGCTGGGGCGGTTTGGGTGGCCCAAAGGGGATGATCACCAGCCGCCGGTAAAAGGCCTCACTGCGGTCGCCGAGATTTTTAGGGATGCTGTTGCAGGAAAAAACCAGCCGGGCGGTACTCTTAAAGCCGTGGGGGTCCTTGTTTTTACGCTGGGCGGTGAGCCAGTCCTCCCCGGTGATGCTCTTAAACAGGGAACTGTCGTCAATATTTTTAGACGGCAGATCGGCAAAGATATTGGCCAGCCGACCGTCCAGCTCGGCGGTCAGAAAGGTCTCGCCGAGATTTTGCCAGGAAATATTGGAGACATTGGCCGCACCCAGCAACAGCTCCTGAATCACAGAAAGCAGCGTCGATTTACCGGCGCCCCCTTCCCCCACCAGAACAAAAGCCTTCTGCGCCCGGGTAACCGGCACCAGCAGATAACCGCACAGTTCCTGAACCAGCAGCTGGGTTTCCGGGTCCAGACAATCGTTTAAAAAGGCCGCAAAGATCGGCGCCGCCGCCTGAGGATCATAGCTCACCGCCAGTTGAATGGTTGAGAGCAGCTGGGGATCATGGGGTTTAAGCGTCCGGGTCGACCGTTGATAGAGACCGTTTTTTAAATTGATCAGCTCTTTATTGACATTTAAGTTTTCGGGGCTGCGCAGAATTTCCATCGTCCACTGGCCAATGACGTCGTTGATCTGATGCATCTCGACGTCATCGGTGCGCAGGTATTTACGGACGATATGCTTGCAGTGGAGCTCCTCCACCTTTTTATAGACCCCATCCAGATACTGATAATAGCATTGCCGGGAATAAAAGATGTTCTTGTGAGCCGCCAGGGCGTTGGCCAGCACCCCGGGGATTAGCCGCAGCCCGGTTCTGGTTTGCCGATACCAGGGCGGCGGCGGGATCTGACCCCGGTCCCGGGGCTGCCGGGCCGAACAGCGGCCCAACTGGGGACAGTTAAAGCCCCAGGCAGCAATCGTTTCACAGCTGAAAGGCCCGGTATTGGAGCGGCGAAACTGCTCGATTTTGGCCACCGTGGCCGCGAAGCTGTAACCGGGATGCGCCGCCGACAGCTGATGGATGGCCGCCTCGCCGCCGGGAACATCGGCCAGATTGGTGATCATCGGATACCACAACGGTTCCGGCAGGGTGGCGGCCTGTTCCTGACAATGGCGGATAAAGTCGCAGGTGCTCAGTAGCTGCTCCAGATCAAAATCCCCCCGGGGCAGATCCAGCGCCACCGCCGACCGGTTTTTGGCGCTGGTGGTGGCGGTGGTGACCGTTGTGGTAGAGGCTTTTTTTCCGGCCACGCCCCGTCCCCCGAAGCAGGGATCATCGGGATGCAGTTCGCAAAGCACGGCTGCCAGTTCGGTCTGGCGATAGCGCCGCTGGGGTTCAAACAGCAGACAGCGCACCGCCACCGGCTCACCCTTGTGGTGATCAAACCCCGGCAACCGCATCACCCGGCTGAGGTTCGCAATCACCGGATCGCCGGAAAAATGTGCTGCCAGTTGTTTCTTGAGCGGGGTGAACCGGGCCAGGTCGGGAGCGGTTTGATCAGGGGTTGCCCTTTCATCCTCCGGTAGTGCCAGCAGCCAATAGCCGTGGAGGGATTTCCGGGTCCGCACAATAATCGAGGGGGCCAGGGGGAAGGCCATCAGGTTGTCCCATTGTTCTGCCAGCGGCAGATCGTCGGCTTCGACAAACTGGGCCGCCACCGCGGTGATCTCGGCATCTTTGTGGCCGCCGGGGTTGACTACAAAAAAGATCCCCCGCTGTTCGCCGTCATTCTCCGCCCGGAGCGCCGCCAGCAGCGCCCCGTCCTGATCCGCCAGTTGGGCCGCCGTCACCGTCCGGTTGCACCCCCGGCCGCCGCGACCCTCGGGCCGGTCGGCAAAGCTACGCAAGCCATAGGGCCCGCCATGAAAGGCGGCCAGAAAGGCCGCCGGGTTAACCGCCAGGGGGATGATGTTTTCAAATGCGTTCGTGTTCATTGCTTTTCTCCATTTATATTATTTATCTCGGCCATCGGAGGTTGCGTTTCCTCCGCATGACAGGGGGACATTTCGGGATGTCATCCTAAGGGCTGACACGCCGTAACGTCCCCCTTTCATCCTCCGGGCCAACATGCAACCTTGATTCAGGGGCCGACATTTTCGTGAGACAACACCCCCATACCAGCCACCAAGGGGCGAAACCAACCATTAATTACAGGACAGACAATCGTTAACCCGGTTGTACCCAAAGGGCAGACCCTCGGCATCGGGGCGGACACGGCGATAGCCTGTCCGATCCCGCAGCCGACAATGGATTAACCATTGTCTGGCCGACCACTACCTCTTATTCGCCCGACTGCCACCCCACCAGCGAGCCATAGCGGGCGCCGACGGTGACTTCCACGGCCAGGGGGACGTCAAAACCCGGGAATGGCGCCGCTGTCATCACCGTGGTGATCCAGGCAATGGCATCTGCCAGCCGAGGGGTCTCCACCTCAAAAACGATCTCATCATGAACCGTCAGCAGCGGCCAAATGAATGGCCGCTCCCCCAGTCCCGCCTCCAGCCGGACCATCGCCAGCTTTAAGATATCCGCCGCCGTACCCTGAATCGGGTGGTTCAGGGCAGCCCGCTCAAAATGACTCTGGAGCCCCGGTTCCGGGGCGTTGATCCCCGGCAGAGCGCGGCGCCGGCCCAACGCCGTGTCAACCGTTTCGTGATAGTGGGCCGCCTGACGGGTCGCTTCCTGCCAGGGCGTAAGTCCCGGATAGGCCAGCCGGAGATTGAAAATCATTGCCTGACAGTCTTCCAGGCTCAGCTGCTGACCGGTCTTGACCCGCAGAATATCCTGAAGCCCGCGGGGATAGAGGCCATAAAAAATCCCAAAATTGATATTCTTGGCCACCGTCCGCCGGGCCTTATACTCCGGATGGCCCTTATCCCCGGCTTCGGCCAGCGTGATTCCATACACCGCCGCAGTGGTGACGGCATGGATATCCCCACCCTCCCGGTACACCGCCAGCAGGTTGGCATCGCCGGTAAACCAGGCCCCAATCCGCAGCTCGATCTGGCTGTAATCCACCGCCACCAGGATGGTACCCGGCCGGGCCATAAAGAAATCCCGAACCGGGATGCCATGGGCCGGCCCCGCCGGCAGGTTCTGACAATTGGGCTCGGCCGAAGAAAACCGCCCGGTGGCCGTTCCCAGCGGAAACAACCGGGTATGGATCGCCCCGGTGACCGGATTGATCTGCTCCCCCAGCCCCAGCACATAGGTTTGATAGAGCTTGGCCAGACCCCGGTAGGCACCGATCGATTCCAGATAAGTGATCGCTGGCAGGCCCTGGGCCCGGCAATAGGCGCTGAGCTGCTGGATGGCATCCTCATCCAGCGCCGCTTTGCCGCTGTCGGTGCGTTTTTGCACCGGCAGACCGAGATCGTCAAAGAGATAGGCCTTGAGATCATTGGTGGCGGCATTTTTGCCCACCCGCACCGGTCGGCTGCCACCCCTTTCCAGATCATTCCGGTAAATCCCCAGCTGGTCCTGACAGACTGCGGCCGCCGCCGCAATGCCAGCCGCATCGATCCGGAAGCCGCGGTACTCCATCCGCGCGGTAAACAGCGCCACCGGACTTTCGATCGCCTTGATCAGGTCTTCGTGCGCCGGGATATTGGCCTGAAACCAGTCGTTTTCCAGAAAATAGAGGCGCCGGGCCAGATCGGCATCACTGCAGGCATAGTTGATGGTCTGCTGATCCCGGGGATCGAGATCGGCAAAGCTGCCCAGCCCGACCACCGCCACAAAACGGGGCAGCGCCAGAGCCAACCAGTCCCAGGCCAGGGTTTTCAAACCCACATCAGCCAGCCGGCGAAAATGCCCGTCCTCTTTATAAATCAGTTGCGCCCCGGCCATGGTGTCATACACCGGCGCCACCAGAGCAATCCCCCGGGCCAGCAGAAACGTGGCCTCAAAGGCCAGGTTATGGGCAATTTTAATGACCCCGGGGTTTTCAAAAACCCGGCGGCGCAAAAAATCAAACACCGCCTCGGCATCGGCATTGTCAAAACCCCGGTGGTTAAGCGGCAGATACACCCCAGTGCCTGCTGCCACCGCCAGCGACACCCCAACAATCTCCCCCCGGTGCGGGTCCAACGCCGCCCGCCGATTCTCCCGCCAGCCAGCCATCGGGGCCGTTTCAAAATCAAAGGCAATGATCACGGCATCACCCAAATAATCCGCCACCACCTGCAAGTCCGTTGTCATCCAATAATTTGTTTTCATTTCTATCCTTTCTCATTGCGGGGAAGTGACCACAAGAAACCTGTATACAGGGGCCGAAACAGCCCTTAATTGCAGGCCAGACCCTTACTCTATAACCGGGCTCAAAACCAAACTTGATGCAGGAGCCGACATTTATCACATCATGTTGTACGCATCGGGGCAGACACGGCGATAGCCTGTCTGATCCCGCAGCGAACAACAGATTGATAAATGGTCGGCTCCGACCAGCACAGCCTTAATGAGCCCGACCACCACCTTTCATTCGGCCCATTTCCACGCAAAAAAATACCGCATGTACACAAACTTTTGGGCCACTTCCCTAAATTTGTGAACATCCGGTATCTTAGTCACTCTGTTTAACAGGCGCATCTTAACTCAGTATCATTTCACATCGGCACTCTTTAATTGTCTTTATTCCGTTGGTCTGGCTTTCCCGCCAAACCGTCCTCCTTTTTTAATTATTTGATCGAATGGGAACTCAAATGCCCGTCGCGACTGCACTTCACATCGATGATGGCATCCCCATAAATGACATGATAATCCAGTACGCGGTGCTCACAGACCTGGCAGGACAACTGCTTGAGCCGGGGCAGCACTTCCTGGTGCTCGCTTGAATGACGGGAAATATGGCGGGTTGCATTGCCTTTGACTTCAACCAGGATCTGCTTGCGCAACCACTGGCATTTAAAACCAATTATCAGACAGGCTTCCCAATGATTGACCCGGCACAGAACACCACGACAGCGCGTTCGGACTTGTTTTGATTGTGCCCCGCTAAATCGGCAGGTCCTGAAGTGCGGACATCGGACAACCGTAATTCCCGGCCCATTTTCACCCAGATCTGAACGCTTAGCTTGTTTTTTTATGTGTCTATTTCTGTTGACGTGCATTTTCATTACCATCTCTTTCTTACTGCACCGATGGTTGAAATTTTCTTTACCGAATCGATTACTGTCCATCGGTTTTTTCCACAGACTACCGTTATCCTCCTTTACTTCTCTAAACCAGCAATGCCAAGTGCATTGAATACAATTATTATATCAAAACAATCAATCGTTTTCAGCAACTTTTGATGATATATATTTGTCATAAAAACAACCTCTAGCGCGTTTACCCCGCTAATTGTTGGCAAATTTTCATCATCATACTGCTTTTTGCTCGCTTCGTTCACAGCACCCGGTTTTCGGCAAAACTGTAATACCCTTCCCCGGCGACAATAATGTGATCCACCACCGGGATGGCGATGGCTTCGGTGGCCAGTTTGATCTTGCGGGTGACGTCGAGATCGGCCTGAGAGGGTTTCTGGCTGCCACCGGGATGGTTATGGGCCAGAATGATACTGGCGGCCTGGTGGCGCAGGGCGGTTTCGACGATCAGCCGGGGGTAAACCGGGGCTTCGTTGATGGTGCCCTCGTGGAGCAAGGTGGCCTGGTTGACCTTGTTCTGGCTATCCAGGCAGATCACATAAAAGGCCTCATTGAGCCGCCCGGTAAACAGGGCCATGGTGTATTCGCCGGCTTTGGTGGTACTGTTTAAGACTGCCTTTTCCCGGAACTTACCCTGCTGATAACGCCGCGCTAAGGCTGGAATCAGGGACAGCAGAACGGCGGTGTTTTGTGTAACACCGATCTGATCGCAAAGATCTCTGGGATCGGCATCAAACACCCCGGACAGCGAGCCGTAATGCTTAATCAGCTGATGCGCCAGTTCGTTGGTGTCCTTCATCGGAATGCAGTAAAATAGCAGCAGCTCGAGAATCTGATGATCCTCAAAACTGTCGATACCTTCGTTGATGACCCGGTTTTTAACCCGTTGCCGATGGCCTTTGTGGGGATTTTTATCCATGTTGCTACCCTTTCTCTGCTCTGATAGTTTATCTTGGTACAAACGATACTTAATCTGTTTCTACATCGCCTGATAAATCTTTTTAATATCTCCCAAACCTTCGACGATCTCGACTCTGGGAAAGCCGGCGTTATTAAGGGTCTCATCGCTGAGGTTATCCAGATTGGTATAAAAATCCAGGGCAACCTGTAAATAGGCCGGGTTGGGATGGGCTTCGATTTTTTCAAACAGCAGGTTTTCGGCTTCATTGAGCCGGCCTTCGCCGATCATGACCAACATCTGCACATGCAATAAATTGCTTTCTGAAATATTTCCCTGTTCATCAAATATTTCAATTGCGGCGGCATCTTTGTGAAACACCACATTAGCTAAAAAAGCCGATAAATCTTCAATCATCCGCATGATATAATCATTGTTATACATTTTTTTCACTTCTTTCCATATGTGCTGCAACTGGAAGATACTCCAGTTGTGTTTCTCTGATTTTATCAAAACTGTTTGATCTAAGCAATATCTATCCCTTTCGTAAAGAAATCTGTAAGGATTCGTTTTTTTATACTGATTGAAGATTGATCGCTTTAGGCCTGGCTTCCCGGTCAAATCGGGTCAGTGTTTCTGAAATCTGGGCAGCAATCAACTGAACCAATCATTTTTATCAAAAAAGCAACCCCTTGCGAGGTTGCCTTAATTTGTGATCGTTGCCAATTATTCAATGGTTATTTCGGTTTTCTTCACAGCTTCTTTTGATTTTGGCGCGATAATTTTTAACACACCATTTTCAAAGTTCGCTTTTATGTCACTTTCTATCACATTGGGCAGGTAAATGCCACGCTGCATGGAAGAGAAAGAACGTTCACGGTGAATAAATTTTTCATTTTTTTCTTCTTTTTCTTCCTTTTTCTCAACTGAAATCAGAAGATTGCCGTCGTCATAGTTGATGTGGATATCCTTTTTGTCATAGCCAGCCACTTCGGCATCCACCAGGTATTCGTTGTCATTTTCTTTTACGTCAACTTTAAAAGTGTCATTTTTAAGGCTAGCCATTGGAAATTGCCGGTCATTGAAGAAACTGTCGACCATGTTATAAAAGTCGATCACATCGCCGGTTTGAGCCACTTCGTGTTTTTTTACGGGAGTTAAACCAAACATTAAAAACGCCTCCTTTTAGTATTTAGCACGCTCGCAATGTGCGTGCTGTTTTTCACCTTCATTATAATCCTTTCTGCTGAAAAATCAAGGCTTTAGCGCTTTTTTTTATTCCATCCCGTTTTTTTATGGGGGGCTGGAAGACGTTTATTCCCCACCCAAAACAGAAAGAACTTCCTGTTTTGGGCGGTGCAGGGCAGCAAATTCGGTGGCATAATGCCAGTTTCTGCGGATGAACAGCACCAGCCAGATCAGACCCAAAGCAATAAAAACACCGGACAGGATGATCAGCGGCTGAAAGTCCGCCGGGGTCATCGGGGCTGTGGTATCAACGCCGGATGAGGCCAGATATTTGATCAACACCACCGCCAGGTTGTGGATGCAGTGGATCACCATGCCGGGGATGATACTCTGGTATTTCATGTAGATGATACACAACACCACCCCGACGATGGTCGGGCTGATGCCGGTGGTCAGATGCAGGGCGCCGAAAATCACCGAAGAAAAAATCACCGCCTTGGCCGGCGAAAATCGGATCAGCATTTTATTGAGGACAAAGCCCCGGAAGATCAGTTCTTCACAGATCGGCGCCAGGATCACGGCAGAAATAAAATGAAGCACCCAGTTGGTATTGGTTTCAGGCAGCTCATTGAGTCCCCCAGCTGGTAGGATGGCAGTGATTCCCACCGTAATCAGCAGCAGAATCCCCATCCCCAGCAGTTCGGGGAAAAAGGCCGCCGCCATGGTTTCGCTGATTTTCAGCCGCACTGGTTTTAACCAGACCCGGAAAGATAGTTGGTATTTTCTGAAATAATAGCCCATCCAGACTAGCGGGAAGCCGTAAAGCGCCAGGGTGCCGCTGAGGGTGGTGGCGTAAAGACTGGGTAGCTTCAACAGGGCGCTGACAATCAGACTTAATGCACAGGTCAGGATAACCCCCAGGAACAAATAGCGATACTTCATCTCTTTTAACATCTCGGTCAAATTTCAGCCCTCATTTCTAAAATTACTATTAGTATAGCATAGTGAGGATTAATTTAAAAACATCGGTGTTTTCTTACGTCTCATACTTTCCCTCTTTCGACAATTTAATGCTATGCATGGTTATCAACTTTCTGTTATACTTTGGATAACAATAACGCAACGAATCCACGCCGAAAGGAGTCCTAAATGAAAGCATTTCTAGCTGACGTTTTCCAGCATGGCAAAGTGAAGTTCAAGCTTGTTCAATTTAATTTTTTAACCCTCCTCCTCTTCGAAGCCATCTATACCCTGGTTGGTACCCAAATTGTTTATCCCGGCAGCCTTTTTCTCTTTGATCAGGTGATGAACGTGTTGGGGTTTCCGATTATCAGCGACGCCAATATTTTCCAGGTGTTTAGCAATCCCCTTTGCCTGCTGACGATGCTATTTTTTTTGCTGGTGCTTGGTTTTTACGGGCTTTTTGAATTAACGACGCTGATCGTCCTGTTTAATGAAAGCCATTTTCAGCGCCATGTCCGACTGCTGCCGCTATGTCAAAAAGGATTTGAACGGGCGCTCCGGATTGCTAAACTGCGTAATTTCCCACTGCTGATTCTGGTCCTGATCATCATCCCCTTTACTGAATTTTCAATGGCATCCAGTTTTATTTCCGACGTTTCGATACCGGACTTTGTGATGTCCCATATTCTGGCCAGCCCGATGCTGTCCCTGATCTACTTTGTGGTCATCGTGATGTTGTTTTTACTGGTGATCTTCTGGATTTTTTCGATCCATTATTTCACCCTGGAAGATAATAACTTTTTTGAAGCCATCAAAAAAAGCCGGGCGCTGTTAAAAGGTCATTTCTGGCATACCACCTTCTGGGTTGCTTTCTGGAATACCGCGATTCTACTGGTACTGATGCTGCTGCTTGGGCTGCTTGAGGTGGTTGCCTACTTTGTGCTCACTCAGATCCTGGAAGATACGCTGGCGGTATCAATTTTTATTGGCAGCTTCGGATTTTTTGTTGCGGCGTTCTTTACCACCTTTCAACTCATTGAGACATCAATCACCTTCGCCCTGGTGTCAATGTTCTACTACGATTATTCCCAAATGGCCAAGATCGAGATTCCTTCAACGGCCTTGATTGTCAATAAAAATAACAGTGATGAAGCTGTCAACGAGCGGAAAAAATTATTTATTGGCGTCAGTGTGGTGTCTATTTTTGTGATCGTCGTCCTTAACAGTTATGTCATTTTTACTACCTTTCATGAGACCTTTAATTCCCATTTTATAGAAGGGCCAAAAATCACCGCTCAAAACAGTCCGTTATCGTCGACCCCGGAAAACACCCTGGCCTTTTTGCAGCAAGCCATCGATGAAGGGGCCGATTATGCCGAAATTGATGTCGCCCAGAGCAAAGATGGGGTGATTGTGGTTTCCAAACCGACGATTAAAAAAACAACCGATCAGCCCATTAATGTCTGGGAAATGACTGCTGATGAACTCAAAAATTCAAATATTCCTACTTTATCCGAAGCCTTGCTGTTTTGTCAGGACAAAATAAAACTGAGTATCCAGATCAACCCCAGCGGGAATGAAACCAGCCTGGTGGCTTCCACCATTGCGGTCATCCAGCAGACCAATAGCAGCGCTTGGTGTATTCTGGCGTCGCTTGATTATCCCAGCTTGGAACAGGCCGCTCGGGTTGATCCCCAGATTAGACGAGCTTACGTTACCGGAGTAGCCCTGGGTGAGATTCAGACCATTCCAGTTGATGCCCTCAGTATTGAAGCTTCTTTTATCACCTCTAAAAAGGTAACTGCCATTCATGGGGAACATAAGGAAGTTTTTGCCTGGACGGTCAATTCGGAAGAGTCCATCACCGAGATGGTCCATTTAGGGGTTGACAACCTGATTACACAGGATGTCGGTGAGGCCAAAAAAGTCATCGATCAGATGACCGAACCCCGGGAGCTGATTGAACAGATCAATGATTTTTTGTTTAATGACATTGTTTTGTAACAACCTAAAAAGGATTAACGCTCAGACGATGCTGGTCGTTAATCCGAATTTATTAGCCCTATTTGGCTAGCCAGGGATAAATTCGGAAGAGATGACCTCCCCCTTGGGCAGGTTGAGATAAACAATGGCCGTGGAGCCGTCCGGGTTGAACCAGGCCAGACCGTAGATTTGTTGGGGACTGCCGGGTTCGGGCTTGCTCAGGCTGATTTCGATGCCGTCGCACCCCATGATGTCCTGAACCTCATAATAGGGCATCCCGGCGGCCAGCCGGTAGGTCTGCCTATCGGTGACTGGCGCGGGACTAAGCGCCGCCAGTTCCGGCGACTTGGCGGTGGGAATCAGCCGTTTGGCGAAGACCGTATCATCTTCTCCGTATTGGATCAGGACCCCATAACCGCTGTCCGGATCCAGATAGGCGACCCGGCCATCGGCCTGGACGGTTCCGGGAACCCCCAGCAGGGTTTCCAACTGGGCTCTGGTCTGATCCAGGCTGACGGTATCATAAAATTTGAGGGCTTTCTGGGCGGCGGCGTTGATGGCCGGATTAAGGGTGGTAGTGGCCTTCGATTCCGCCGGAGCACTTGCCGTATCGGTGGTTTTTGTTTGAGCCGTGGTACAGCCGCTGATCGTCAGCATCACCCCCACCAATAAAGCCGCCCCCAAGCGGTAGTGATTATATTTCAATTTAAACATAGGCGTTTTCCTCCTCTTTTATTAAGGATTGACAGACTAATTCTTTTTTTACCCATTTTATGGTTTATCAATCATCATTGGTTTAATTGAATGGTTTTTATGCGGGTCGATTAAAAGAAAGCGCTCCGACTTTGTTAATTCTTCGAATTATTGTCTATCAATGAAGTGGTTGTTAATTTAACTGCCAACCATGATTTCTCTACCCAATTAAAATAAGCCCTTGCGAACGTGTTGAAAGCTTTGCGTTTAGTTTCGCAAACGCCTAATTCAATAAAAAACTGAAAGGATACAAGAAATGAAAAGAAAATTAACCCTTCTCTGTTGCTGCCTGTTGATGGCCGGTCTGGCCCTGACAACGGCCGCCTGCACCGCCTCCTCAACAGCGACATCAAAATCATCAGCCGGCTATGAAAAAACCATTGCCGCCACCCGGACTGAAATCTGGAAAGCCATCAGCGGCGGTGGCGCTGCCAGTGCCTCGGTGGCGATTAGCGACAACGGCAAAATTGTTTATGAGGAAGGTTTTGGCATGGCCAACCGTACAAAAGCCCTTCCCGTTAATACCAGCACCCAATTTAACATTGGCTCGGTCAGTAAAATGTTTGTCACCATGGCAGTGCTTAAACTTTGCCAGGACGGCAAACTGGAACTGGATCAGCCGGTGGCTACCTATCTGCCGGAATTCACCATGACCGATCCGCGCTACCAACAGATTACCGTGCGGATGCTGCTCAATCACACCTCGGAACTTGACGGCACCTACAGTTATGACACCATTACGACCGCTCCGGACGCTGATTATCTGGGCTATTTTATGGAAAATTTAAGCACCTCCTCCTTAAAAGGCGACCCTGGCATTATCAGTATTTACTGTAACGACGGCTTTACCCTGGCTCAGGTCCTGGTTGAAAAGGTCTCCGGGCTGAGCTATGCTGATTATCTGAGCAAAAATATTTTAACCAAAGCCGGTATGAATAATACCAGCTGTTATTTTAAAGCGGATAATCCCAATCTGGCGTTGTCTTATAAGAGCGACGGCAGCGCTGCCGATCTGGAGTATGTCAACAGTCTCGGCGCCGGTGGGATTGCCTCTAATGCCCACGATTTAGTCAAATTTGGGGACGCCATTCTGGCCGGGAAAATAATTGATGCGCAACTGCTGGATGAATCCTTCACCCCCCAATATGGCAGTCAGACGGTTCCCTCCGGGACACCTAAAATGGCCTTTGGGCTGGGTTGGGATAGTGTCAACGATGAAGCCTATGAACAGATGGGGGTACGCCTAATTTATAAAAGCGGTGATACCAGCGAATACCACTCGATGCTGTATCTACTACCGGATCAGAACATTACCATCGCTGTGACTTTTTCCGGGCCGGTTAATACCACTGAAGTGACCGATGTCATCGCCAAAACCCTGCTGGCCGAAAAAGGCGTGATCTCAACCGAAACAGCCGCTCCAGTGACAACCGCCAAGCCCGCCCCGGTGCCTGATAATCTGATGGCATACGCCGGTTATTATACCCTGTCCGGGAATATTCTAAAAATTGACTTTAATCAGGCCGCCGGTGAAATGAATCTTTACAGCAATTCCGACACTGGTTTTACCCTGGTTGACAAGGTTGAGTATAAGGATGACGGTTATTTTTACGGTACCGATAAACGGCTGACTCTGGAAGAAAACTTCGGCACCAAATTTTTGATGTCCCATACCCTGACCGATGTCAATGGCTCAATTAATGCCACGATGCTTCCGGCCCGGACCAGTACGATCAGTCCGGCCCAGTTTGTCGGCAAGCAATGGATCACCGTGAATACCCTGCCCGAGGATACCATTTTCCTGGCCGGTTCAACCTGGGTGATGAATGAATTCCCCGGTTCGGTGCTGTTTGGCGGCGGTGGTTACTATCTGCTTAATCAGCTGATTGATGAACGGACGACCCTGCCAAACCTTAAATACACCCGGGATACTATGGGCTTTAAACTCATTGATGAACAGGGGCAAACGATGCTCCAGGTCGGCAGTTTTAAACTGATCAATACGGCGGATGTACCACTGCTGCAAAGCGGTGAAAAAATCACCATCGGCACTCAGAATGTGGCCCGAAAATTGCCTGGAGACGGCTTGATCAAACCGGTTGACGGCCGCCTGGTGGTGCTGTCGCCAACGCTTACTCCCCTCTATGACAGCCTAACCAACGGCCCGGATGGGACTGCGGTGACAGCCGGTTCTTATGTGGTCTTTATTGGCAATGATGGCGATACCGTTAACTATGATTATCAGGTGTAGCGCGGTTGCTGATGATTGTCCGAAAAACAGATCGATGATCTGGTCCACCTAATGTAAAAGACGATTAACAGTCAGCCTAATCTGATTGTTAATCGTCTTTTTTAGTTTATCTGGTGGTCGACCGGCTTATTTATTAACCTGAGCAGGATTTGTAATCTATTATCTTATTATAACAAATATTTCAATCAATCGGGGTTTTAATCCGTTACACTTACTTATAAAAAAATCCTGAAGACAATGAACCGTCATTGTCTTCAGGATGGTTGCGTTATTTATTAGTCTCGTTTTAATCCGGCCGCTTGCTATTGAGCTGGGACCCGTCTCCCCACCAGCAAACCAATGACCTGGCCATTGTTGTTAATCGGCGCCACGTCAAAGACAACCGCTTCATTGGTAACTTTACTAATCGTCTCATCAGAAATGGCCGTTTCGCCCTTGAAGCCAGCTTCATACCAGAATTCGCCCCAGGCATCGAACTCGCCGTTACCCTTGATGTACTTGGCATGACCGGCAAGGTTCATCACGGCGATATCCTGGTACCCCATTTTGGCCACCTGATCAGCAATCACAGCCACCTGGGTTTGCCAGTCCATCGTGGCAACGGGGGCTTGTTTAGCCATTTCACTTAGTAAAATAAGCGCTTTGTTATCATCCTCGGTACGGGCCTGCTTTTTGGTTTTAAGTTTGAAGGTACTAATCATCTGTTTAAGCATTTCGGCTTGGCCTGAAAGTTCTTCGGCGGAAGCGGCACTTTCTTCGGCGGTGGCCGAGTTGGTTTGAACAACTATAGAAACCTGCTCGATGCCCTTCGTAATTTGCGCGATCTCTGAGGCCTGATCATTGGAAGCCCGGGCAATGTTGCCGACCAGACCCGTCACCTTTTCAATTTCATTCAAAATTTCAACCAGACTTTCGGCAGTTTCATCGGCAATCTTGGTGCCCACCGCCACCTTGTCGATGGAACCTTCGATCAGACCCGTGGTTTCCTTAGCCGCTTCGGCACTGCGGGCTGCCAGGGTTCGTACTTCTTCGGCAACTACGGCAAAACCTTTGCCATGCTGTCCGGCCCGGGCGGCCTCGACGGCAGCGTTTAGCGCCAGAATATTGGTCTGGAAGGCGATATCATCGATCACCTTGATAATCTTAGAAATATTTTTGGATGCTTCGTTGATTTCGACCATCGCCGAGACCATTTTTGACATTTGTGAATTGCCCACTTCGGCGTTGTTGCGAACCTCAAGGGCCCGCTGGTTGGCCTCGTTGGCATTCATGGCGTTTCGTTTGGTTTCCGCAGCCACCTCTTCAATCGAAGCGGTGAGTTCCTGGATGGAACTGGCTTGTTCGGTTGTCCCCTGGGCTAATGCCTGGCCGCCGTCAGAGATTTGGATGGCACCGGCATTAACCTGTTCGGAGGAATCATCAATTTCCTTCATCACTTCACTTAAATGGGTGGTAATATTATTAATGACCAGTTTAGCGGCATTATAATCCCCATGATAATAGGCTTTGATTTCCTGCGTGAGATCACCTTCGCCAATCAGTTTAAGTAAAGCCGTAATGTCGGTCACATAATTTTTCAGGAAGTTGATGGTGCGGTTCATGGTTTCTTTAATTTTGCCATGCTGTCCTTTAAAATCACCTTCCATGATAAAGTTCAAATTACCTTTTGACAGTTCATCCAAAGCTACCGAAGTCGCCTGGATTGGTTCGATAATTGCATCCAGAGTCTGGTTGAACCCGGAAACAACTTTGGCATATTCGCCCCGGAACTTGGCTGGGTCGCCCCGATGATCGAGATCACCTTCAACCGCCAGCCGGGTCATTTCATCGGCTTCGCTAACCAGGGCATGGATGTTTTCAATCATTTGAATCAGACTGGGAATGAACTCGTCTTCATCACAGCGTTTCCCGGTCGTTACCAGCTCGTCATAGTCACTCATCACACCATTGGAGACATTGTTGACAATGGCATGAATATGGTTAAGCTTCCCATGGATGTCATTAACCGATGCGGCCAGATCGCCATAGATACCTAAATAGTTCCCTTCCACTCTGGCTGAAAAATCATTGATGTAAAGGCGATGGACGACCTCCCCGGTTTCAGTTAAAGCACCCAGGCCGTCAATGCAGGCGTTAATATTGCTTTTAAGATCATTGAAATCACCTTTATATTCGGTGGTGATTTTTGGTGGAATCACACCGTTGCCGATGCGTTCAATGGCCTTATTGGCAACCTTGAGGGGTTTAACAAAGGTATTGATGACATTGTTTAACGATAGAATCATATCTTTGTAAGATCCAGTGTATTCATTGGTGTTACCACGATAGTTAAGTTGACCTTCTGAAGCGGCATTGCCAAATTTTACGATGGCATCATGAATTCTGTTCATTTCTTTCAGCACCGCAATCATTGAATAGCTGATCACATCATCTTCGGATCGAGGAATGATGGCAACGTCAAAATCACCCTGAGCCATCCGCTGCGCCGCATCATCCAAGCTTATATTGTTTTGAATCATGGTTTCAAACGACCGCATTAAATCACCAATTTCGTCATCGGTGGTCATGTCAATGTCGACATCAACTTTGCCCACTGCAACCTGATCGGCCACAGCTTTGAGCCTGATAATCGGTTTGGCAAACTTTTGTGCCATGACATAAGCAGCGATGCCGCCAATTAAGATAATAACCACTGAACTTAACAGGATCTGATTTCTCAGATTCGTGATTGAAGCCATAACATCGGTATTGGCCGGGTTTGTTAACGCTGATGCGCTCAGATTGATGGTAATCATCCCTAGCGCTAACACCGCCAATACAATTAGCGAAACAGTAAACAGCAGCAGTTTTGTGGTTATCCGCGATTTGCGGTGAGCGCTAGCCGGAATGCGTTCAGCCGGATGGGCAACAATTTCCTGGGCAGCTCCAATAACAGGTTCGGTTTTCGGTTCTAAAATCGGTTTTTGATTTTCGTTCATAATAACCCCTTTCAACTGTAATCCTTTGCTTTGCCCTGAAAAAAAATTCACTAAAATTCAAAACTTCTATTCGGGGTCTTTTAATAAAATATCAATGATTACCTGTGTTAAAAAATATACAAGCGGTATTATTATATCCCTTTTCACTGCAAATATCTACTGTTTAACAACTAAAATTTACTATAAATTTTTACCATAAAATTCGGCTGAGACATTAAAACAACCGCTCCCGGTCTTCGTCGCACATAAAAAAAGTGCTCCTTGGATTGCATTAAGCAATTCAAGGAGTACTTTAAGCTTTTACCGGTTATATCCGGGTCGAGACAGGTTAACATTTTTTCTAGTATTTATCCATCTCAAAATCCATATCAATGATTGGCTCGGCTGGCGGTGGGCTGACCGGTTTCACTGGTTTGGAAACCGTCGGCTTGCTGCTGGTACGTTGTGTTTTTGCATCTTTAATTTTAAAGGCATCCACCATTTGTTTGAGCATTTCAGCCTGGCCGGACAGTTGTTCGCTGGCGGCGGCGCTTTCTTCGGCAGTGGCGGAGTTGGTTTGAACCACCGTGGAAACCTGTTCGATCCCTTGGGTGATCTGTGCAATTTCCGAAGCCTGGTCGTTGGAAGCCTGAGCAATACTGCCCACCAGATCGGTTACCTTTTCAATTTCATGTAAGATCTCTTTGAGGCTTTCTTCGGTCTGATCGGCAATTTTGGTGCCTGCATCCACCCTATCAATCGAGCCTTCAATCAAACCAGTCGTTTCCTTGGCGGCTTCGGCACTTCGGGCTGCCAAACTTCTGACTTCTTCGGCAACCACGGCAAACCCTTTACCGTGCTGACCTGCCCGGGCTGCTTCAACGGCGGCGTTCAGAGCCAGAATATTTGTCTGGAAGGCAATATCATCGATTACTTTAATGATCTTGGATATGCTTTTTGAGGACTCATTGATATCTACCATGGCGGTGACCATTTTGTTCATCTGTGTATTCCCCACTTCGGCATTATTTCGGACCCGCATCGCCAGCTCGTTAGCTTCATTGGCATTCATCGCATTTTTCTTAGTTTCTCCCGCTACTTCTTCAATGGAGGCGGTAAGTTGCTGGATGGCACTGGCCTGCTCAGTAGTTCCCTGAGACAAAGCCTGACCTCCCGAAGAAATCTGCTGGGATCCGATTTCAACCTGACCCGCGGCAATATTAATGTCGGACATGGTGCTGCTGAGACTGGACGTGATGTCGTTCAGGGCTGTTTTAATGGCCTGGAAGTCACCCAGATAGTCGTCGGTGATGTGCTGATCCAGGTTTCCCCGGCCGATTTCTTCTAAGGTATGGGTAATTTCACCCACATAACGTTTGAGGAAGTCAACTGTCTGGTTCATACTGTCCTTGATAATGGTGTAATCTCCCTGATAATGGCCCGCCATTCCGGTGTTCAGGTTCCCCTGCGCCAATTCGTTTAAGGTCGCTGATGCTTCCTGAACTGGGGCGACGACGGCATCCAGGGTGGCATTAACCCCGTCAACAATCCGGGCAAAGTCGCCCTGATGTTTGCTGGCATCCGCCCGGGTATCGAGCTTGCCGTCAATGCCGGCTTGGGCGAGCATGGTGGCATCCGCAATCAGATTGCCAATGGCCCTTTTTACATCCGCTAAACTCTTGCCGATTTCATTAAATTGGGCACTGACCTCAGTGGTATATTCATCGGCTTGACCAATCGCCATATCAAAAGCCACATCCCCCTGGGACAGCAGAATCAGGTTACTTTCCAATCGTGTCACTTCATTTTTGGTATAGTCGCTGACCCGGATCATTGAGGTCAGATCGGTGACCACTTCAACAAAACCAACATTTTCGCCTTTGGCATTCTTGAGGTAGGAGGTGTCCTGCTTATTGCTTTTGCCACACCATTCGAAAAAGCTTTCGGTTAAGCCCTGATCAACCAATCGTCGGATCCCGCATCCTTCGGTTCGGCAGATATCTGCTCCGGCATTATAGCAATCCATACCACATGCGGAATCTCGATCTTTAATGACATTACCATCGATCATATTTTTTTCAAATGGTTTGTTCATAAAGGTCCATTTCATGTTATTATCGGTAACATGAATGGGGAATGGCACCGCATCAATAATCGCTTCGTACCAGACCATTTTATCCACTACGGTGTCCAGGGTGGCATTGACCCCTTCAACCACTTCCTTATAACCGCCGTTAAAGGCTGCGGCATTCCCCCGGGTATCCCATTTGCCGCTAATGGCGGCCTGGGACAGCATGGTGGCTTCAGCAATCAGACTCCGAATGGTTTCGATGGTCTTTTTAAGTGCCGGTGCAATCTCATCCTCAGGGTCACGGAGTTCAATATTGGTGGAGACATCCCCCTCGGCGATCTGGTTCATGGTCCCAATCACCACGTTTTGAAGGTCATCAGACAAACCATCCATGGCAACGGCCATTTCTCCGATTTCGTCCCGGGTGTCCAAGTTTAAACGCCCGCTCAAATGCCCCAGACGCATTTCTTTAATCAAATGGGCCGCTTTTTTAAGGGGCCGGCTGATAACCGTACTCAGGAACAGGCCCAGAGCGATAGCAAAAATAATCGCCACAATGATAATAATTGTCATGGTCGTGATCGCCTGATTGGCGAGATTTAAGTTGGCTTGGGCATTTTGACCAGCTTTTTCAACTTTTAAACCGATCACTTTATCCAAGGTATTTTGAACATTCACCGAAGCGGCATATGCCGAACCGCCTTCTTTCAGAAGGGCCAGCGCTTCGTCATTTTTATTTTGCACCGCAAGCTCTTCGACCTTATCGAATTCGGGATCCATTGCTTTTCGGGCATCAATAAATTCCTGAAAAGCTGCATTGACGACATCAGAATGTTTTTTTTCTTGAAAAGATAGAATCAGTTCATCGATTTTTTTGTTATTGGCATCAAAGAGATCGATATTCTTCTGATTTTCCTTGGGATCATTTTCAAAAATCATGTCCCGTATATTCACACGTAGCTTCTGATACACAATACCGATTTCTCCCAGTTCCGAAACCGGAACCGTCATGTTTTCATATGAATTCTGACTGGCTTGCTCCAGGCTGTTAATATTGGAAATTCCGATATAACCCACAATACCGACGACCAATGCACTCAAAATAAAGCCGGCTAATAGCTTTGTTCTGATTTTCAAGTTATAAAACCATTTCATTTTCAAAGTCCTCCTGATTTATTTTAATTTCGTTTTTGGGGGAGCTCTCTTTAAATCCTCCTCTTTAAAATTTTTGATTTTTTCGGGATTTTTCTTCTGATCAACAGTTACCGGACCTACTGCCTGATCTGCGCAAGCATTAGAACGATGTGCTTCGAGCCGGTCGCTGATACGTTTAATACCCTTTTAAAATCGAATATATCGTTTACATACTCTCGTTTTGATGTTTTTTTACAAAAGATGCTTTTTCCCCTCGTCTCAATGCACTGGTTTTACAACTTGTCTAAGCGATTATTATTTAGCACTTAGACAATCTTCTGAAGCATAAAACAATTCGAATACGGAGACTGTATCACTCCAGAAACCTTTCCTAATAAAGAAACGAATATCCAATAAAAAAACAGCGGCTCAAGGCTCGCTGTTTTTTAGGATTATCCTCATATAATAAAATACTGATTCCAGCTACTTCGCAGAAAACTCAGCGTTGACTTAGCGATCAACATAATTTATGTCACTTTTGATCCATTACTTTATTTGATGCACTGCAATTTGAGGCTAGTATTTGTCCATATCATCGTCCAAATTGATTATAACTTCGGACGAACGTGAACTGGTTGTTTTCACTGGTTTGGAAACTGTTTCTTTTTCGATTGAACTTCGTGTTTTCGAATGCTTAATTTTAAAGGCGTCCACCATTTGTTTGAGCATTTCGGCCTGGCCGGACAGCTCTTCACTGGCGGCGGCGCTTTCTTCAGCCGTGGCGGAATTGGTTTGAACGACCTCCGATACCTGCTCGATCCCCCGGTTGATCTGGGCGATTTCAGAGGCTTGGGCGTTAGAGGCCTGGGCGATGCTGCCCACCAGATCGGTCACTTTTTGGATTTGATTCAGAATCTCTTTGAGGCTTGCTTCAGTCTGATCCGCAATTTTCGTACCGACACTGACCCTGTCAATCGAGCCCTCGATCAAACCGGTCGTTTCCTTGGCGGCTGCGGCGCTACGGGCTGCCAGGCTTCTGACTTCTTCGGCGACCACGGCAAAACCCTTGCCATGCTGACCGGCCCGGGCCGCTTCAACGGCGGCGTTTAAAGCCAGAATATTGGTCTGGAAGGCGATGTCGTCAATAACTTTAATGATCTTGGAAATGCTTTTTGATGATTCATTAATGTCAACCATCGCGGCGACCATCTGATTCATCTGATCATTGCCCACTTCCGCATTACTGCGAACCTGCATGGCCAAGTCGTTGGCTTCATTGGCATTGATGGCATTTCGCTTGGTTTCTGCGGCTACTTCTTCAATCGAAGCGGTCAGTTCCTGAATCGCACTGGCCTGTTCGGTGGTTCCCTGGGACAAGGCCTGACCGCCATCAGAAATCTGCTGGGACCCCATTTCAACCTGACTGGCCGCAATATTAATGTCGGACATGGTGGTGCTGAGATTGGAGGTGATGTCGTTCAGAGCTGTTTTGATGGCCTGGAAGTCGCCCAGATAGTCTGCAGTGATGTGCTGATCCAGGTTTCCATGGCCGATTTCTTCCAAAGTATCAGTGATTTCACTCACATAGCTTTTGAGGAAGTCGACGGTCAGATTCATGTTGTCCTTGATAATGGTGTAATCGCCCTGATAGGCACCCACCATCCTGGTGTTTAAGTTCCCCTGGGCCAGTTCGTTTAAGATCGCCGATGCTTCCTGAACCGGTGCCACCACAGCATCAAGCGTCGCATTGACGCCGTCAACAATCCGGGCGAAATCGCCCTGATGTTTGCTGATATCCGCCCGGGTATCAAGTTTGCCTTCAATACCGGCCTGAGCCAGCATGCCAACATCTTCAACCAGTCCATTGATTGATTCCACACATTGATTAACTGAATGGCCAATCGTCCGAAATGTTTCGTATGTTGTCTGAGTATCCGCATCACAGTCGGCAAGCTCAATTAAAACATTGGTATTCCCCTGGGAAAGTTTGGTCAGTTCAGTCACCAGCTTTTGGGTTTCGTTTTGCTGATAGTCCGAAATTTTTATCATCCGCCGTTCTTCTTTCCGAATAGCTGTCTGATCGGTTATGAATTCCATCGCGCCAATGGTTTTACCGGAACGATCAGTGATCGGTACCCCCGTATATGAAATATCAAGATCCAAACCATTTGGGTGAGCATCCGTTTCGCCGATTGCGGTATGACCCGTGCGCATCGCTCTGGTGCAGGCACAGTTCTCAGAATGGCAATCGGATGTCTTAAAAAGACTGTGACACGGCTGACCCAGGGCTTCTTTTTTGGCACGTCCCACAACCTGAGCTGCGGAATCATTCAAATAGAGAATATCGAAGTTATTATTAATGATTAAAACCGGGTTTGGCATGACATTAATGTAGCCAACCAGCGTATCCAGGATATCATTGACCCCTTCAACAATATCTTTGAAACTGCCATTAAAGCCATCTGCCGTACCTCTCGTGTCCAAACGTCCTTCCACGGCAGCTTGGGACAACAGGGTCGATTCGGCAATCAGGTTTCGGATGGTTTCGATGGTCTTTTTAAGCGCCGGTGAGATTTCGTCCCGGTCATCCTTAACGTCAATCATCGCCGAAACATCGCCTTCAGAAATCTGGTTCATGGTAGCAATCACTACATTCTGCAGATCATCGGCCAATCCATCCATCGCCATGGCCATCTGACCAATTTCATCGCGGCTACTCATATTCAGGCGTTCACCCAAATGACCCTGACGTATTTCTTTGATCATATATTCCGCTTTTTTAAGCAATCGACTGATGACCATACTGAGAAAAAAACCCAGGGTCAGAGCTAACAGAGCGCCAATAACCATGAAGATCGTCATGGTTGTCACGACGCTATTTGTCTGGCTGTGATTGGCCTCAGACAGTTGTTTACCATCCTCCACCGTCATATCATGAATTTTTCCCAGGGCATCCTGTTCAGCCTGCGAGGCAATCCCGGCGCTCCCGGTCGGTGCGATCCGGGCAAGGGCTTCTTGATCCTGATTCTGGCTGGCCAGGGCCATCACCGCATCCAACTCTGTCGCATATACCTTCCGGGAATTGAGAAACTGCTGATACAATTGTTGCATCTCATCGTCAAGAATATTCTGTTCAAAGTTCTCGGATAGTTGGGAGATTTTATTGCGGCTCGCAGCAATTTTATCGGCACTCGCCTGAATGGTTGCGGGATCATTGGCGATGATCATATCTCTGACATAGCCATTGATCTTCCCAAACTCAATGCCCATGTTTCCGCTCGCCGAGGTTGGCAGCGTTACGTGTTCATACAGTTTCGTGCTGGATGCATCCAATGCTTTAATGTTCGTGATCCCCACATAGCCCACAATACCGACAATGACTGTTACCAGTATAAATCCGGCTAAAAGCTTTGTTCTGATCTTCATGTTGTAAAACCATTTCATTTTTAAAATCTCCTGTCACATTATTTAAATTATAATTATTCTAATCTTTCCTTGTTTAATAATCAAGTTGATTTCCACATGTTTCTGTAAAAAACATGTTAACTCGTGCTTTTATTTCAAACTTATTGATCAAAAGAAATAAAACGATCCTAATCGGCATCCGTCGCCGTCTGATTTTACTGATGATCGGGATATGCAGGTATTAAATAGCGTCAACTAAAAAAGCAGCGACTCAAGGTTCGCTGCTTTTATCAAAATTAATCAGAGCGATTTATAGACCTTCCCGGCCTTCATCACAAAATCCACCATTTCCATCACGGTGATGTCTGCAAAAGGATTGCCAGCAACGGCGATGATATCCGCTGTTTTGCCCGGGGCCAGCACGCCGAGATCATCCCGCCTCAGCATTTCGGCGGCCACACTGGTGGCGGCTTTCAACGCCCGCACCGGGATTATACCATTGATCACCATTTCCCCAAACTCCTGGGCGCCGGTGACGCCGTAGTCGTGGAGTCCCAGATCGGTGCCAAACACCAGTTTAACCTCGCTGTTGGCAAAATTGGCGGCTGTTTCCAGCAGGGTGTCCTTGTATTTGCGGACCTTTCTTTTCGCTGCCGGGGTAGCACCGGAGGTGACCCAATATTGGTCATCATCAGCAAACCGGGCTCCGCAAACCACGGCATAGTGGGTGAGGATCACAAAAACGCCTTTTTCGGTAATCAGATCAATCGTCTCTTGCGATGCCAGACTGCCGCTCAATCGATCGCACCCCGGCTGTCACGGCCATTTTCACGGCTTCATCGCCCATCACATGGGCGGCCACCGGGCGGTCCTGCTGGGCAGCGGTTTCCACCAGAACATTCATCTCTTCCTGGGTATAGGCCACATAAACCGGGTCATCCGAGGGGCTGGAAAATCCGCCGGAAGCGGCAAACTTAATCCAGTCGGCCTCCCACTTGATTTCGTTTCTGACGGTGCTGCGGATCTCGTTTGGCCCGTCCGCCAGACAGTTCTGGGTGGCATTACAAACCGGATTAAGCAGGGTGGTCAGATCCATATGGCCGCCTCGGGGCGAAATCATATGACCTGAGGTGATTAGCCGGGCGCCTTCGATCAGGCCGGAATCAACCGCATGTTTGATATCCTGAATGGTGTAGCCGGTCACATCCATATCGCCGCAGTCCCGGACGGTGGTAAAACCGTTGTTCAGGTGGATTTTCAGGGCCTCGGCACCGTAAAGCGCCTTGGCTGCTGAGGAATAGCTCCAGAACCCGCCGGGCAGTTCGGACCGCGAGGTAATGTGCACATGGGCGTCGATCAGACCCGGCATCACCAATTTGTCGCCCAGATCGATCCGCTCGGCCCCCGGGGGTGCCGCTACGGTGCTGCCGATTTCCTGAATCACGCCGTCTTGAACTAAAATTTCCCGGGGACCGACTGGCGCATCGGTCAGCCCATCCCAAAAATTGCCTGCTGAAATTACTGAAACTGTCATAAATGTATTCTCCTTTTTTGTTATGGTTGTTTTGTCCAGGTGTGTGTGTTGGAATCATAGGTGTAGGTGCCACCGATTTTGGCATAGGCAGTTATAAACCCTGCTGAATTGTTGGTTCCCATGGTTTGTAAAGCGGCAGAGATTGTGACACCGGCCGGGATGTTCGTGATGGTCGTTAAGTGGCAAGAGAAAAAAGCTGCATTGGCAATGGTTGTCAATTGTGAACCCGCAGCAAATTCTACGGAGGTAAGTGTACCACAACTATCAAAAGCATTCTTATCGATGATTGTGACATTCTTAGGAATCGCGATGGTACTTAGGATAAAACAGCCTTTAAAAGCGCTATCGCCTATGGTTTTCAATAGTGAATCCGCAGCAAACGTCACGGTGGCAAGTTTTGGACAATAATAAAACGCACTTGCACCAATGGTTTCGACATTCTTAGGAATCTCGATGGTGCTTAGGTTTTCACAGCCTTCAAAAGCACGGTCATCAATGGTTTGCAGAGTTGAAGGCGTTGTAAATGTCACAGCGGTAAGGTTTTTACAATTTTCAAACGCACTCGTGCCAATGGCAGTGACACTGGCGGGAATGGTCACAACGCCGCCGGGCCCAGAGTAGGCGGTGAGCACCCCATTAGTTATTCTAAACTGATCCTTGGCATTATACACAGCCGTAATCGTTGTTGATTTTTTGTCACTATCAATGGTTTGCGTGACCGTATCGGCTCCTGTCACCGTAAAGGCCGGACTGCCGGTAAACCCATAGCTCGGCTTGGCGTCCAGGGTGATGGTGGCGGTATAGGCTTTTGTGCCGTCAAATTTTTCATCGGTGGCGACAGGGGTACTGTCCCCATCTTTCCAGCTCACCGTCCCGGTATACTGGTCATCGGTGATGGCTGTCACCGGTGTTTCGCCGTTAAACGGCACCTTAACTGCGTCAAGTTCCAGTTTTGTAACTGGATTATAGGTCACCGTCACTGCACAATCTGCAGTTTTACTAACATCTGTTGTGGTAACCGTAATCGTAGCTGTTCCTATTGTTTTTGCTGTGACCTTTCCGGTATTGTCCACCGTGGCAACTGCTTCATTTCCGGATGACCAGCTAACTTCTTTATCGGTAGCATCGGTCGGTGCTACCGTGGCTGCTAACTGGGTAGTGGCACCTATGTTAACCGTGGCTGTTGTCGGATTGACTGAAACACCCGTCACCGATTGGGGGGTTGTCACCGATACCGTATTGGAAACCCCGGGGGTTGTCCCTCCGGTCACCAGCAGTCTGAAATCGTAGGCTGTCAGGGATGTGAGTCCGGTGATCGTCGCCGTGGTGGAATTTCCATCCAGTGATGCTGTGGCGGTCGAATCGCTCCAACTCGTCCCAGCAGTTGGTTTCTGTTGCACTTTTACCGATGTCGCCCCGGTTTGAGCCGGCCAGCTAAAAGTCGCTGTGTTATCAGAAGCCGCGGTTCTGGCAAAGCTGTCTGTCGAAACCGGCACCGTGCAGCTCGCACTGGCAATGGCACTATCGTAATACCCGGACCGTGTGGCAATGGCCTTTAGGGTGATATTACTGGTAACTGAAATCTCTGCCGACGCTCCAACTACTTTTGTGGTGTTTTGGGCGCCCGCCGTCGTCGGGTCTGATCCATCGGTGGTGTAGTAGATCGCGTCCGCCCCTTGTGAAAAAATGGTCATCGTGATCGGAAAGGCAACTGCCCCGGATGGGCTGATGACTGGTTGTGATTGGGTAGGTGTATCCCCCCCGCCTGAAGGCAGTGCTGGCATAGTCGGCGGCGTCGCAACTCCCGGTGCCACGGTAAAAGCACCCGGACGGGTTGCAAAGCTGGCGCCATTGGCCTGAATATCCGCGTGTTGGATTGGCCCCGGACCCGAGAAAGTAGCTCCCGTTCCTTGCACAACCAAGTCTTGGATTAAGGCCGTCGGTGAGGTTATGACGCCGCAATTAGGTGCCCCCATTAGAACCGAGAACAGTTGCACTTGGCAGCCTGGTAATAAAGAGACGTGCGTATCAGGAGTCAGTAAACTAAGGCTGCCAATGGGGCCGCCAACACTAACGCCACCGGCAGAACCGTCACTGCTACCGGCCGTGATTTGCATCGGTGCACCCGCTCCCGGGCCGCCACCCGAAGTAGCTGCCGTGAATTGGGTGCCACCGGGTAAGAAAAATGCGAACGCTTGGTCGGGATTTCCGGAAATATTGACACCCGTTCCCGGCGACATTCTGGAAAAATACGCGATATAAACATTTTGTAATTCAGTAGTTATAGAACCTGTTGCTTTGGTCGTAATTTGGTCTTCATTAATCGTGTCGGCTGAGATTTCTTCAGCCTTTTCAGCGACTTGTTCGGTACCGATGTACAGATCGCCATTGATGTGAAGATTCCGGAGCTTTATCCCATCGGCTTTAACGAACACGTCACCATTGATCACCTCGGTGCCGGTTGCCGGCCCATAAGTGCCGGCTTTGTCATAAACCACCGGTTCAACCTGGGTTTTGATAACCTGCACCAGCAGCGCTTCCAGCCGCAACGAGCTCCCCACCGTCCCAAGCTGATCGCCGTCTTTAATCCACTGGTTTTCATCGGCTGGCAGATCCCCAACATTCTGAACATGACCCCGATACTGGACACTATAGCCAGAAATTGGTTTTCCATCACTATCAGTCAGGACAATTTTAACGGCTTCAATCCGCAGACTTTCCCCCCGGGTCCCGGCGTAATCGCCATCTTTGGGCCAGTTGGTGACATCATTCTCGTCATACAGCCAGCCTTTGTTCTGAACATGGACGTTATAGTGCAGCTCCATTCCATCGGGAATGGTTCCGGTGAGTTTGATTTCAAACCCCTCAATCCGCTTGGACTGACCCTCAGTACCGATGATTGCCGGACTGTCCACCCAGCTGCTGTCAGTGGGATAATCCCCCAAATCCTGGATGTGCCCGCGATAGGCCACCCCCACCAGGTCATCTGCAGCCAATGCCGTTGCCGGCAGACATAACAAAAACAGTGTGATAAAGGCACACCAGTAAATAAGCTTGCTTTTCATGATTGTTTCTCCGTTCGATCTTAGTCTATTTTAATCAGGTAATTCATCTTACCATTGCAACTAACCTTTGTCCATTATCAAAAGGCGTATTTTAAAGGACAAAAAGGCGTATTTCTATAAAGACTGCACACAAACAAGCCATCCGACAACAGACAAACCCCACAGCGTGAGACTGTGGGGTTTGAAAAAAGAGACCCCAAAGGATCTCTTAGTCTGTCGGTAATCTACTGGCTGGTCTGCCAACAAGCCGACTTTATAAGCTGGCTGGCTTCAGATTTGCTGCTAACCTTTTTGTTATTCGCTCTTCACCAGCTTAATCCGAATCCCTTCCAGCCGCAGGCTCAGGGTCGATGTGCCAGCGGTTTCACCGGATTTAAACCAGCTGCTGCTGTCGTTTTCGTCTCGCAGCCAGCCCTGATTCTGCACATGAACATTGTACAAAAGGGTATAGCCGGGCAGATTTTTCAGGGTCAGACAGATGTTTTCCAACCGCAGGCCTAATCCAGTCGTTCCGGCTTCGGTGCCCATGGCAAAGGGTCCCAGATTGCCCTGATTCTGCACATGGACTTCAGTGTCAATCGTTGCGCCAGCCGGAACATCGCCGGTCAGCTCCACTTTCAGAGCTTCCAGCCGTTTGGACTGACCGTAAGTTCCCGATAGGTTTCCATCGGTGGTCCAGTCATTTTCCCAGCCGTAGTCCTGAACATGGGTCTGGTACTGGACGCCGATGGCTGCGGCCGGACTGTCACCAATGACCACGTTAATGGCGGTATCAGCGTAGTTTTCCATGCTCACCAGCACGGTAATGGTAGCTGTCAAGGCTGTCGTTTCCGCCGACGCCGTGACCTGTTCCCCACTGGCTGATAGCGGGTTGAGGAACCCATAGGTGAGGTGTCCCAACTGATCAATGGTGGGTGGTCCACTTAAAATACCCCTGGGATCACTAAATGGCCCCAGCCAGAAATGGGTTTCGCCCCGGTTTGTCGGCAGCAGCGTGCCCAGATCGGTTGAGCCAGACTGCTGGCCCCCGGTAACCGGAAGGCTAAGCTCGGGGATGACCGGTGCTTCGTGTTTCTCAACCAAAACCGTGGTTTGGGTGGTGTAGTCCTGATAACCCGGACAAGTGATTTTAAGATAAACCTTGTGTTCCCCAGCATTTTCCATGGCCGGCGGCGTGGTGGTAAAGGTGATCCCGTCCAGACTGTAATAGATGACCGAACCAGCCGGAGCCCCGGTGATGTCCACGGCCAGATTACCAGAGGGATCAAAGGTAATGGTACCAGGATTGACAGTGATGCCCGGCATTACCGGCGTTGCCGGTGGGGTGTAACCGCCACCACCGCCCCCAGAACTGTTTGCATTAACCGTCAGGGTTCCGGGAGTATAGGAAAGGAGGTAATTATCACTAATGGTACCGCCACTGGGAACAATCGGATAGGTTCCGGTAATCCCTTTGGTACTATCATTTTTTAAATAGGTGCAGTTAAATACCACATTGGTCAGGAACTCACCCGAAACCAGCCCGTCAGCGTTAAACTGATAAACCGGTGCCTCGGCCCCGACGTTGATGGTATCGCTTTGGGCCGTGACCGTTACCGGCTGCTGGCTGATGGAAAATGGAATCGCCGTCGAACTACCGGTATAATCCAGATTACCGATTGGCACGGAAATCACTAGCTGGTAGGCACCGGCATTTTTCGGCGCCACCGCATTGCTGTAGCCCTTACCATCGGTGCTGATATAGAGATAGGTTAGATTGGCAATAGCAACAGCATCCGACGTTCCGGCTTTTTTAATCACCGGAGCTGCGTCCAGCGCAATCGGCTGGCCGTTATAGGCTCTGCCCGTGATGCTGCCACTGATATCAACCGGGGTTCTGACCTTCAGGACCAGATTGTTCCCATCCTTGGCGATATTGTAGCTACTGTTGTCGGATGAAAAATAAGCCAGATAGGATGATGCATCCATCACTGGTGCTCCCAGAACAGCTACAATCACCGGAATCCCTGGGGTGGGTACCACATTGTCGCTCCCCGAAAAGGTCAATAATGAAACTCCAATGTCAGCACCGTTGGTTAATGTCCCATTGACGGCGACTGGCGTTTTAAAATCAGTTGTGTACATTAATCCCATATTAACAGGGGTTCCGCCGGTTGCTGTATAAACGCCGCCTGACTGGCTGATGGTTCCACCGACGGTATTTCCAGTGACCACCGGATTGCCGCTGATATTAAAGGTGCTTTCTGAGACTTTGCTGGGGAGCAGTCCTCCAGCAGTGTTACCATCTGTATTTGAGCCAGTGGCATTATTTCCGGTGATGGTGCCACCGGTTAGTTCCAGTTGTTGGTTCTCTGAGGTAATCCCTTGACCCAGCCCCCCACAATAAAGCCCTTCATTGCCGGTGATGGTGCCACCGGTCATAGTCATTTTCAATCTGGCATCGACCCCACCTGAATAATAACCTTTATTGGCCGTGATCACTGCATTGCCGGATAAAGTAAAGGTGCCATTGTTTTGAATTCCGCCGGCGCCAATATCGGTATTCAAGGCATTCTGATTGCCGTAAATTTTACCGCCAGAAATAGTCAGAATGGTCCTGGCAATAAGTCCGGTGTCAGTGATAGTGCCACAGTTATTGTATATCGCTCCGGCATTCCAGCCGTAATTGCCGGTGATGGTCCCACCATCCATCGTGAAGATTGCCGATTTTCCTGTCGCCGGCGCATTATTATTGACCGCAGCACGACTGTTATTAGACGCGCCATCACGGGCATTATTCTGAATAATCACGCCGTCGTGCATCGTAACCATTCCCTGATTATTGACAACCGAGCCACTGGTTGTAATCCCCAAATTTGTGGTTCCCCGGCCCAGAATCGGATCATCATCACCAGTCCAGACCGCCCCGCCATCCAGGGTCAGGGTGTTGGCACTGCTTCCGCCAAGGGTCAGGTTCCCCTCATTCGTAACGGCAACCATGTCACTGCCAGCCAGACCACTTCCCCGGACGATTTGATTATTGCCATCGGAAAGCAGGGTAACAGCTTTGCTGATGGTGATTGGGTCAGTCAAGGTCAGGCTTTTGTTTAACGTAATGGTACCGCCGGTGGTATTATTATTGCAGGCGGCAATGGCCTCTGCCAGCGCCCCGCTGTCGGTCGTCCCGCCAGTCGTTAATACCCAGCTGGCTTCTGGTTTGTCCATCACCGTCACCGTAACGGTATTGCTTCTGGTGGTAGCGGTGATACCACTGGCATTCTTCGCCGTGACCAGGCAGTAATAATAATAGCTCCCCGGCACCGATTGTGAAACCATACTGGCGTTGTCAACTGCTGCTGTGCTGATTGCCGTCCCGCCAAGCGTGGCACTATTCATTTCCAACTGAAACCACTGATAGCCCGTTACCCCAGTGGCCGTCAGGTTGAGGGTAAAGTTTTCACCGTCAAAGGCAGACTGGTCCGTTGGCTGAGTGTTTATTGGTGGTGCTGACACCACCGTATAACCACCGGAATCAAAGACCGGGTAGCCGCTGTTTTTAGCGGCGTCTACCTTCCAGGTTGAATTGCCAGTCGCCCCGATATTCAAAGCATCCGCCAGGGCATACGTGCCGGTTGTACCTAATCCTGATCCTGTTGTATTGATGACCGCCTGTCCTTGCTCTGCCGTAAAGAAACCGCAAGCCGTTACAGATGTTGGCGGTGAACTATAGCTTCCACCAACCGCATTTTTATTAACTGAAACTCCATGATTTGTCAGTGTCAGGGAATCCAGCCAGTAACAGGAAGACACATTCACCGCACCAGAATCATGACTACCAATTTTGCCAACCACTGTCCCGGCACTGGCTTCGGGAGTGCTGACGTTATTTTTATTTGCTTGAATACCACCAATATTATAGCAATTATTGACAACAATCGGCCCAAAATTAGTGTCATTCTCAGCATAACCGACAATCCCCCCGGCATAAGATTCTGCACTGCTGCCGCCTTCATTCAAAGCCCCGGTATTATAGCAATTGGCAATATTTGCAGCATACTCTAAATTCGCACAAATGCCCCCGACGCCTTCGTTTATCGCCGTCACAGTACCCGTATTGAATGTGTTTGTAATCGAACTCATTGAGGAGCAATATCCGGCAACGCCCCCCACAAGCTTGCTGCCGGTGACCGGTGCGCAATTTTCACAATCAATGACTGTACTGTTTCCAAGCCATCCTGCTATTCCGCCAACAGTATCCCCACTTGTTCCATTAATCAATCCTACATTGCGGCAATTCTTGATAGTCCCACCGTTAGACAGGCCTGCGATGCCACCGGCGTTGCGTAAACTGCCGCTGATTGCCACCTGACTACAGCAGTTTTCAATGGTTGCAGGGTTGAAAATACCACCCGCGATGCCGCCAGTATTATTACCTGAACCTGCAACCGTGATGCTACCGATGACGGTCAGATTTTTGATGGTACCCGCAGGTACATATCCAAACAGCCCCTGGTAGTTAGTTGATGCACTGATATCAAGATGCTCGACCGTATAACCCTGGCCGTCAAAAACCCCTTGGTATGGGTAAGTATTCGGTCCGATACTCGCACCGATGGGCGTCCAGCTGCCCTTACTACCACCACAGACACTGCTCAAATCAATATCGCCGGTCAGTTTGGCATTGGTAGACAGATTCGTTGCATCCAGCGTCGATACCGCATCACCCGTGTTCAAAATAACCGTGACACCGGAAGGCGCAACCACCTTATTGACAATTCCGGCAAAGGTCTGCAGCTCGGCCGCCGTGCTGATGGCATAATAACCATTTTTTAAGTCGTTTGCATCTTCACAGATATAACGCATGTTTTCCTGCGGAATGACATTAATGCCCACCTGATAAACCGATGCATGGACCGGCGTTGCCCCCCATATTAGCATCAGCAGGGTAGCGAACAGCAGCACTCTGCTCATCCCTCGGGCTCCGTTTGCAATCGTCACGTTCATGTTTTTCCCTCTTCTCTATTTTTTTGTTCATGTTAGGTAGCTTTTTTGAAAACCCCTGATGATCAGCATCTATTTCAAATTTCATTTTGCGCATTAAACCTGCGCCCATTGTATCCTTTTACCGATATTTTGACTATCATAAAGAATTTTTTGCTTTATTTTCATATTAAGTGACAAGTTCCACTGTGACCTGACAAACGACCGTTATCTGCATCCTATCATGGAAACAAACCCTTGTCCATCGGCGAAAGGCGTAGTTTTAGCTCAAAAAGGCGTAGATTTCTAACCATCAACAAATAAAAAAGCAGTGGCTCACGGCTCACTGCTTTTTTGATACAACCGATCAGACTGATTTATCGATTTTTTCAGTTTGGACTGTCCCTCAATTCTGAAACACTGACCCATTTTGTTGTTTTTTACCTGTAAATGGGGTATTGTTACCCTAACAAGACTTAAAAGAAGGTGCCACATGAAAAGAAAAAGGTTTATTGTCAGTATCATGACGGGGATTTTTGTGATCGTTCTGGTTGCTCTGCTCTGCTTTTCTCTGCCCCTGGCCAGTTTGCGGAGTGACTGGGTGCTCCAGGCTCAGGGAGCCAGCTTTGAAACGGCCAGTGTGTTTCATCAGTCTGGTCTGGCCCTAGCAGTACCCACCTCTGCCCAAACCGGGGATAATCGCTGGTGCGATCACATGAAGCTCTATCACTGCGGCGAAAACTTTCCCCACCAGGGAGATGGCGAACTGAGTATCCTTTACAATTTCGGTGCCTTTAATGATGGTCGTTCGGCCTTCTACAATCCGGAGTCCGCTACCTTCAACGCTCACTATGGAGTTTATGCCATTCATCAGACCGACAGGATTTTCGGTTATCAGAACGCCGCAGTCGATGTGCAGGCCATTACCGATCTGGTGTCTTTTGATCAGTTGGAACTGGTGATGACCTCACTCGGATGTCCCGCTTCTCGAAAACTGTTTCACAGTCAGATCATCGATATTCAGCCCGGTCCCGAAATGGCCGGTTTTACCGACTGGATCCAGATTGACGCCAACATTCAGACCAATGCACCCCTGTACCAGGAGCAAAACTTCCAGCTTGGCACTCTCCAATATGGCCGCCCCCCGGCCAATTATGTCGGTCCCGACTTCCCGATGACTCCGATGGTGGGCCAGCTCTATCTACGCTACGACCAGCCCCGTCAGCTCACAGTGATTTATTTTGTGATTGGGAAAGATGCGGCTGTCGTTGATCAGACCAGTACGGATTATCTCAAACCGATTAAGTGGCTGGAAGGTAGTCAGTCCAACTAAGTCCTTGATTATAATGTAGCTCACCTTAAACACTATTTTCCAAGACCGGCTGGAGGATTTCTATCGCTTAAGGTGGGGTAGCCCAATTACTTCCTTCGTCCATGGACATTTGGACTGTTCCCGGAATTATCGGTAGCATAGAAGGTCATGGCCATAATATCGTTTGCTTTTCGCAGTTTCTCAACATCCGGCGGATTAAGGTTCAGATTTTTTCAGGTGATTTCACCAGTAGTTGAATAGACATAGGCAGCCGGCACAGTATAATTTTCATTGCCCCCACCAGTCTTGTTAAAGCTGGCCGTAATCGTTTTATTGTCGCCAACGATTGCATCGTTGAAATTGGCCACCGGGACGACATTGACAGGAGTTTCGTTGGAAAGAATCCCGCCAACGTGACCGGTAATGGCGGCCGTGGTATAGCCGTCATAGGTTTTAGACGCTCTCACCACATTCGTGGTGACCGTTAACTCAGTGGGGGGTGATTGTTCCCGTGATGGTTTTGGAACTGATCTGGTAATGATCCTTGTCGGTTCTGGAAAGTGTAAAACTGACATTAATATCATCAACACCGACATTGGGATCGACAAATATCCCTGTTGGATTAACAACAACAGTTTCCCCGGATACGACCCCATTAATCTTTGCCGAATCAATTGCGCCGACCCAGCCATACCATGAATAGTGTCATGTATTTAACCAATTTGTCTTTTTTCATTTTTTCCTTGCTTGCTTTTTTATTACTGTCTCTCTACTAAATAATACATACTAACAATTGTTGCCGTCAAAAGCAAAGCGCATTCACGAGTTAAAACAACGATTCGCGATGCCGCTGAAACTACAATCAAAAAAGCAATCCAATCAACCTGGCTATTTACACCTTACCGCTTTAGGAGTATACTTGTTTCAGCGTGCTAAATTTTACATGCTTCAGAGGAGGAATTACCCATGTCAATTATTCAGCATATGATCGAAACATATAAACTCGTCTACCAAGTCGAAAAAGATTACCCCCTTGAAATCATTGTAACCACGGAAATCTATAATGAACGACTAAAATTGAGTAATACCAAATGTGACCAGGCCATTGTCGAAGCTTCAAAGCAGGAGCTCAGTGACTGTCGCCAACTGTTAGTGCTGCCGGATGAGCAGGACAGTAATTTTTATCTGTTGCTCCATGAAGAGCTTTTTGATGAATCCCAACTCTATGGGCAAGTCATCGCCTATGAATACACCCGTCTTATCGATTATGCCGATATTCAGAGTAAATACGGTATAAAAAATCTGCGGGCAGCCCAATTTCCCGACTCAGCCTGTTTATTATTTCTTTCTGAAGCCCGGGCTTGTTTCCGAAGTTTCAACCTTTATTACAACCTGACCAGTGTTGAAAACAAAGCCGTGCTCTTCTCCTATCTATGCGGCATGGTGCCGGATTATGAAAAAGCATTAAGTCGTGATCTCCCGGCGCACATGATCTCGCTGGCTGAGTTTTATGGTCAGGCTCTGGCCATTGGTTCATATGTAAATTTTGAGGTCAGCCTGCCGGACTATCTGAATCGACACGCGGTTCATGATTTGCTGGCCCAACTGAAAATGAACATTAATAACGTCAGTATTTTTGAAAACTATGAAGTAATCTGTGAAACCTACAATGATTTTATCGTAAATAAATCGAAAGAAGCCCATATTCATACCCATCAGTGTAACCATGATCACGGTGAGCATCATCATCACTAAATAATAGTTGACATTCTTATTTAATCAATGTAAAATACTCAACGTAGAGTATTGGAGGTGACAAACATTTGACACGCGTACTTGTACTGGGAATTCTTGATGTGCAGCCCATGTCCGGATATGACATTCAGCAGATGCTGCGGTTGTCCGATGCCGAACGCTGGGGTGGCGTTCTAATTGGTTCCATTTATCATGCCCTCAAAAAAATGGAAAAAGAAGGGCTAGTTGCCGTCGACAGCATTGAACAAACCGGTCATCGCCAAAAAGCTATTTATAAAATTACTGCAACAGGCCAGGAACATTTACAGCAACTGGTGGGTGAATCCCTCAAAGCCTCTTCGGTGAATTATCCGTCGACCTTGTATTCAGGTTTGTCCTTTATCGAAAAGATTTCAAAGGAAGATGCCCTGGCCGCTCTCTATCAACAACGGGATCAGTTAAAAAAAGAATACGAGGAACTGGAAAATGGTTTACGTTTAAAAAATGTGGCGATGAGCAATCATATCCCCCCCATGACGACCCTGGTTTTTGATAACATGTTTGCCGTCGTTAAACAACAGCAATCATTTGTAGAAAATGCCATCCAATTGTTGGAATCAGAAAAATAAACCACACTATTCTCCCTCTATCATCAGAGGGAGAAAAAAATAATCATATAGTCAACGTTGTGTAAACAACGTAAATTAAGGAGGACTTTAAAATGAATCTTATTTCTGCCAAGGGCCTGGTTAAAAAGTTTCATCAGAAAAATGTCATCAACGGCATTGATTTTGAAATTAAACAGGGCGAAATTCTGGCTTTGATCGGGCCAAATGGGGTGGGAAAATCCACCACTATTGCGATGCTGCTGGGTATTCTAAAACCGGATCAAGGCCACATCAACTACTGGCGCCCCGACTACCGGGGATACGTGGGAGCCCAGCTGCAATCCACCCCCTTTTTTGAAGGATATACCACTGAGGAAAACCTGAAACTTTTTGCGGCGCTCTACCATACCAAATTGACTAAGGATCAGATCCGGGTGGAGCTGGAAAACTGTCATTTATCCGATGCAGCCAAAACACCGGCTGTCAAACTATCACTGGGGCAGCAAAAACGGCTGGCCATCGGGGTGACCAATGTCCATCATCCGGAATTAGTTGTACTGGACGAACCTTCCGCCGGTTTGGATCCCCGAGCCCGACATGAAATCCGCGCGATGATTCAAACCATGGCCAAAAACCGGCAAACGGTTTTGTTTTCATCCCACGATATGGATGAGGTTGAACAAATTGCCGATCGTCTGATTTTCATGAATGACGGTTGCATTGTCGATGCCGGCAAACCGGAAGAACTGATGGAAAAACATGGAGTCAACAACCTGGAAGCCTTGTACTTAAAACTGACCCCATCACAATTTAAAGGAGAACACCAATGAACACGAATTTTATGAATACTGCCTTTATGAATACCGTTTTCGGCCTTTCACTAAAAGCTGCCGCCCGGGAGCCATTTCTGCTGTTCTGGTCGATTATCATGCCGATTGGCGGAACCATTGGTCTGGGACTGTTGATTAATCAGCCGGGCTACAGCGTCCAGATCACCACCGGCATGATGGCCATGGGGATTTTGTTTTATGCCTTCACCACCACTGTTTTTTCGGTTCTGGCTCAGCGAAAACGGGGGGTCTACAAACTTTTAAGGGTAACCCCAATGCCCTTATGGCGGTACATTCTCAGTGTTTCATCGGCCTGGATTCTGATCTCGCTGTTATGTGGGATGCTGGTGCTGTCGGTGGGTGCCATTGTTTTTGGTTTTAGTTTATCGCCCCTCGCGGTGATGATGATCGGGCTGGTTTGTATCCTGGGAGCCTGCGGCTATGTGTTTTTTAGTTTCTTTATCTCCGGCTTATGCAAATCCGAATCTCAGGCCAGCATTGCCACCAACCTGATTACGCTGCCCTTTCTTTTGTGCAGCAGTGCCTTTTATTCATTGGACGGGGCGCCTCAATGGATTCAGAGTCTCAGTTATTTCAATCCTTTCCAATGGTTTGTCAGCGGGTTGCGCAGTGGCTGTTCTTTAGATGCATCGGGATGGCTTGCCAGTGTGGGGGTATTGCTGATTATCCTTATTGTCAGCCTGTTCCTGGCGGTAAAGTCACTGGGTTTTAAGGAAATCTAATTTATTTGAAAAAAAGCGAATCTCTGTCTTTACAGGGGTTCGCTTTTGTTTGCATTATTTTATTGTGAATTATTTTTCTGAGCATGCAGGTGTCTGCGGATCTGCTCAACGATTTGTTCGATGGTGTAATATTCCACCTCAATGACATTGATGGTGGTTTCGTAGCCATCTGCTTTGATGATCTGGGGCGTAAAAATCAATCTGATTTTATTGCCTTCTTCATCATTCCAGTCGGCTGTGGTCATTTCCGGTTTTAAACTCCGAAAGAACAATTCGATCTGCTTTTCGTTCCAGGGAAGATAAAAGCCTTCATAGTTCAGTAAAATGTTAATGTCTTTGACCCGTTTGCCGGTGCCTTTGATATTTTTAATCCGTTTTAACATTGCTACTCCTGTTTTTTAGAATGATCTCGCATCAAATCGGTTTCCGGCACCGTCTTTCATGTTTATAAAAACATTGGGAAAAAAGGCTCGGATGTTTTCAATATTATTGGCAGGCGCTTGTCTTTCTGCCGGTTGTTGGTTTTCATTTGGGGTTAATGGTGATGCGCTTATCTTTTTTAATTCTTCTTTGGCCTTTTTTAGTTCACCCATGAGTTTTAATTGTTTGCTGAACATTTTTTCATGATCGATCTGGGTTTGCAATTTCTTGATGGCCGCTTCTTTGTTTTTGATATCGTCATGCTCATCCTGTTTTTGTTTTTTAGTGACCGTTTCTCTGGAAATACTGCCATTTTCGATGGCGATAGCTTTTCCGGCGACCTGCATTAAAATGCTTTCGTAGATATGATCCAGGTCCCAGCCTTCCACCTTCAGTTCGAGATCCGAATAGGATTGCCAATTGGTTTGATAGTAGGTATCAAATCGTAATTTATCGGCCGAATGATTGTCGGATTCATTGTTCCCACACCAAATTTGACCCCATTCTTCATAGCGGATCACAAAAACCGTATATTGGTTGGTTTCCCGGTTGATAATTTCAATCAAATCCTGGCTGATTGCCTGTCGTTTCAAAACAATTTCCACCACTGCAATTTCAGAGAGAACTTTTCCTGGCCAGACAGACAAGGTATCGGGTGATAATCGATTCACCCAGATAATGCTTTCGATATCGTCAGTGAACTTCTTTTTTAACGTATCGGCACAGTTTAAATATTTGTAAAACAATTCTTTGGGCATTTGTCGGTATACGTTGGTGCTGCTTAGTAAGTCTATCATGGCATCTCCTTCTCAATTTCTTGCTGAATTTTTTCGGCTGAAAAGATGGTCAATTTAACCGTCATTTCAGTATTGGTTTGCTATTATTAATATCGGCCAAACCCCAGAAATACTGAGTTTTTTTATGACCACTTCATCAAATCAAATTAAAAAACAACGATCTTACTCGTTGTTTTAGCTGTCGATCAATAGTTTATTTAAAACGATGCGACAAATTGTTAATCACTTGTCGGTACTTCTTCATCTCAGGATCCCTTAATTTGAATTCTTCATATTGGCGTCCAATTGATATTTTTTTCTTCCCTGATAATCTATCTTTTGACTCTTTAGGCAGCTTGCTGATATAATAAACCCATAAATCTAGGAGGTTTTTAAATGGGATCAAAAAAATCATCAAAACCTGTCAATTCAGGTCAATCTAAAACAGAGAATATTACCCCTGGCAAAGATAAAGCCCAGCAATACGTAGAAATGGGTGTCTGCGGTTTATTATTCGCCTTTATGCTTTATAATTTCTTCAAGGGTCTGCCAATTTACGATCTACTTGCCGTCTTCTGGTTATTTTGGGGATTGAACAATCTGCTTATGCATCGTGCGACCAAAACAGCTCAAACCAAAGTCTCGGCAATTTTGGGAATTGCGGCTGGTGCCCTTTTCACTGCTGCATATCTGGTTCAAACCTGGTAGTTATCGGGTTTTATTGCAAAAACAATGTTCATCCAGGTTTTTATATCAGCTTTTGTATATTAAAAACAGCGACGCCCATCGCTGTTTTTTATCTTTTACACAAATGTATTAATTCAGTTTTCTGACCACTCCTTCATTTTGGTAGCCATATTGGGAAAAAAAGGCCGGATGGTTTTAGCGGTATTCTGGTCATCTTCCTTACTGTCTAATCGGACGAGTTCTATATGACCAGATCGAGGGGTTCCCAGGCGCTGCCTTTCATTTTTCGCTTTTTCCAGTTCCGATGTTAACTTTAGTTGATGTCCAAACTCAACTTCTTTATTGATCTGATCTTCAAGTTCTTTAATCGTAACTTCCAATTCTTTCAACTTTTGCTGATCATCCGTTGGTTCCACCTTAACCACTTGTTCGGACCTTTCAGTTTTAACCGGCCAGTGTTTCTCTGGCAGGGGTTTTCCGGTAATCTGCATAAAAAAGTTTGCATAAACCTGGTCCAGGTTTTCGCCTTCAATCCGCAATGATAGTTCTTTTGCAATCATCCAGTTGGACTGGTAATAATTCTGACAGTAAAACTGTCCCAGCTGTTCTTTCAAATTCTGATGATCACAGCACCAGTATTGTCCCCAATCTTCATAGCGAGTGATGAATATGGTATGTTGATCCATTTCACGATTAACAATTTCCATGAGTTGAGGTCCAATCGCCTGTCGCTTTAAAACAATCTCAACAATGGCAATTTTTTTAACATCCTGCCCAGCTGCAATGGCGATTGTTTCCGGCGAAAGGGTGTTAGTCCAGATAATGCTTCCGATCTCATCAACAAATGTCTTTTTTAAAGAGGCGCTGTTATTTAAATACTTATAAAATAGCTCTTTGGGCATGGACCTGTAGACTTTGGTGGTTTCCGGCAAATCAAACATGGAATCTCCTTCTTGTAATCAATATCAGACGTTTGCTAAAGTTCGAGTGCATCGAATAAAAAGCCTTTGATAGTAGCTGGGCAAACCCATCAACAAAGCTTACGATGCTTGCGTAATTACCCGGACAAAGCATGCGGATAATCATCACTTGGTTTCTTATTTTCCAATTTTTATTCAATTCAGTTTGCACCGTTCATTGCCCTATACTTACCCAAATATACCAGCAATATTAAATCCTTACCCAGTATTATTTTCAAGTTCCCAAATTTATCACTTTGGAGTGGAAAATACCAGTTTAAATTGCTGTTTGACACAAATATTTCCTCTGTTTTTTTAAAAAACGATTCGTTAATTGCTATTTTTTATTTATCACGATATTTTTTATCAATTACCTTGAAAATCAGGCCATTTAAATGTACAATATGAGCCATATCATTGTGTTTTCTTGCCCGTAGGCATCATCATTATTCGTTCATTGTTAAAATAAAAAGAGATCGTTAATCAGTACATAAAGGAGGTGGACATTTTGTATTCAAATAAAAGCTGGTACTCCCATATTATTGTTTATTTATGGATTGCCGTTGGGGTCTCTTCCATTGTGACACTAATTAACCTTAACTTCTCCCAGTTAGATCCCCTGACCTTCCTGTTGGAACGGTTTTTGTTGCCCCTCCTGCTAGAGATTACGATTATCCTGATTCTTAAACAGCTCATCCGAACCCACAATAATGTTACCCCCTATTATATTGTATTCGGAACACTAACGATCGTATCAATTTTAATGATGGTTCATTATCCGGTTATCTTTATTATGCTCCCACTATTTTTTATGCCAGTGTTGATTTCCATTTTTTTTATCGATCAGCGACTGATCCATTTTACTTTTATTCTGACCCTGACCGTATTTATTATTATGAAATTTTTGTTTCCGCCTTTAACGGTCATGACCGCGATTGAATTTACTACTTTTTTAGCTATTCTTACCTGTACCTATTTGCTGGCCCGGGAATTAACTAAACGCTTTTCGGGGGTATATAGTGATATGGTTCTTTCCGTGGAAAAAGAAAAAGAACTGCTGTATCGCAACATCTATATGGAAAAGCTAACAAAAATGGATTTAGCGACTAATTTATACAACCATAAAACCTTTCATGAATATCTGGAAGAACTGGTGACCCAGTGCAAAAGCCAGCCTTTTGATTTATCCCTGGGGTTAATGGATCTGGATCTTTTCAAAGGAATTAATGACCGCCAGGGCCATTGTAACGGGGATGTGGTGATCTCCACCGCTGCGACCATTATTCTGGATAACCTGGAAGCTAATGATTTTGCCGCCCGCTATGGTGGTGAAGAATTTGCGGTGATCTTTACTGAAAAATCACCAGATGCCTGTCTAGAAATTTTGGAGAAGATCAGACGGGATCTGGAAACCGCGGTTTTTGAAACCATGCCTGAAGAGGTGGTTACCATGAGTATTGGCTTTACACCTTTTACCCCGATGATGAGTAAAACCGACTTATTTGAAGCTGCCGACGCCAGCCTGTATGCCGCCAAAGAAAACGGCCGCAACCAGATTCAATGTGCATCTTGACTCTGGTCTTGCATCTGATAACGTTTATGCTGACGTGAAAATAGCTCACGGTGAACAATTGATTATAAAAGCGGTTCTGGTTTATTTTGCTTTCTATATTATTTTAGTCCCGAATTCGGCAAACAGAAACTTTTCCACTAACAAAAAAAGACTAAGACCGATTCCACGTTTTTCCCTGTAGAATCGGTCTAGTCCAAAATCTCTGTTGTCATCCGTTTGGATTCCTCCTATGATTTTTTTACCAAAAATCTTCTTTTTCATTGTTTCTGTAAACTTTACCAACTTTTTACTTTTAAGATTCGATTTGTTTGATACTCACTGGATTATTATTTACTGGATTCTTTACTTGATATTTTTGATTTAAGAACATTTTCTCTTTTCCAATTATTAATTGGACATGATTTGCAGAAACCGTGAGAACTTTTCTTTTTTTCATTCATACTTTTCATTCGTCGTTCATTTAATTCGTTGTGAGGTTGCCTTCTTGTCTTAATTTCATTACAATCTGTTTTTAACAAATTTTTTCTTTGCCTTTAATCTAAATGATTTATCTTAAACAATTTTTTAGGTTGTCTCTGATTAATTCTTTTATCTTATTGGCCAGTTGGTTCTTATTTACTTTTAAATGATCAGGTGATCTTTGATTAATTGTATTATATCACCTTTTTGAAATAAGTAAACAGTTTTTTTGTAAACGTTTGTACGAAAATTGTGTATTACTTTTTACAGCTTTGTAAATGCTTTCAGAAGCCATTTTCGCTAGATTGATCCTGGATCGGTCCGCTTCTTTTTTTAAGTCTTATTTAAGATCCTCATGAATTGCCAGAACTGGACAGGGTGCTTCTGAAATCACTCGCTGGGTCACCGAGCCGGTGAAAAAGCGCTTAATCTTAGACATCCCCCGGTTTCCCATGACAATTAAATCAAAGCCTTCATCTTTGGCCAGTTCTAATATCTCGATGGACGGTTCCCCGGTTAACACTGTTTTTTCCAGATCAATGCCGGAAAAATCAAAAGCCGACACAATCTGATCCAGCAATTCAGCGGCCTTTTCTTCCAACTGCGACATAATCTCCATTTCCACCCCGCCGGCCGAGATGATGGAGCCATCCACCTGATGCCAGAAGTTTTGGTTTCGTCCATAACCGGTGACATGATTCTCTTCGACAACCATAAGCAGAGTCATTGAGAACTTGTATTCTCTTGCGATTTCCAGGGCTTTTTTAAGAGCATTGATGGATGCCTTGGAACCATCGATGGGTACCAGTAATTTCATGATCATATCCTCCGTTTTTTTAATTGTTTATACCAACTTTGTCTATCCAGATTATTGATTGTTCGGCTGCCGTTTTAAGAATTATATAGGGTCTGTTTATTATGTACCCATTTACACTCAAACTCAAACGATCTGTTTTTCCTTCGTATCAGAAATCCTCAGTCAAGTTCTTTTTTATTTTATTCTTGATAACTAAAAAAACACCCGGCGATTTTTGGGCTCGCCGGGTGTCAGAGGTATTACTTAACAAATTCTTTTCGAATGATTTGTAATCCAGCTTTGATCTCTAAGTACTGGGTCTATTCTATTAGCGAGGGATCTCAGTCATTGGTCTTGCCATCACACTGCTTACCTTGATGAACTATCTAGTTAATTTGCACGTGTTACCCTAATGGTGTAAGTTCGGGGTAATTTTCCAGTTTCTGTTGCAACCACCGTAATGAGTGTTTCTGCACCTGCTGTTAATGAAATCGGATCAGATGCTTGCCCAGAGTTGACGGGGTCAGTATTTACAGTAATGGTACCGGTTCCAGTGGGTGTCACGGTAATCGCAGCCACAGCATTTGCTACGGTTACCCCGGGATAGTCACTTGCTCCGCTGTTAAATGTATAACTATTCGGGGTTCCACTGAGTTCCAGCCCGGTCAGTTCTGCCGTTGTTGCCTGAGTATAGGCCGCACTGGTGATCGCACTGTTATAATAACCACCCCGGGTGGCAATGGCCTTTACTGTTACGTTGCTACTAATCGCAATTTCTCCCGAGTCCCCAGTTATTTTTGTTGTACTCTGTCCAACGGATGCCATCGTCGGGTCTGATCCATCAGTCGTGTAGTAGATGGCGTCTGCTCCTTGGGCGGAAATAATTACCGTTGTCGGAAATGCAACTGCTCCGGTGGGGCTGATAACTGGCTGAGACTGGGTAGGCGTTGGTTCTGGTGGTGGTGGCATGGTCGGCGGAACAGTAACCTCCGGCCATACCAAATAAGCAAGCGGACGTGTTGCGAAGATGACACCATTGGCCTGAATATCAGCCTGTTGTATGGTTCCCGAACCTGTGAAGGTAGCTCCCGATCCTGCAATCAGCATGTTAATGATATAAGCAGTCGGTGTGATTGCTACATGGCTATTTGGTGCCGTTGGACTAACCGTCAGTTGCTGAACGCGGCAGCCAGATGATAAGGTAGCTGTAGTACCAGGTGTAAACAAAGTAAGGCCACCAAGGGAGCCGCCAACGGTAGCCGTTCCATTGGTATCTACACCAAATAGCATCGTTCCCCCTCCAGCTGGAGGGGTTGCGGTGAGCTGTGTTCCGTCTGGTAAGGAAATTGAGTTCGATATTTGCTCGAAAATGGATTCTACCGAAACACTTTGATTCGTAGGGAAAATGGTTTTGGCGGCCAGGCTTTCCTTTGGCGTAACAGGCGATATTATGATCGTACCGTCAACAATATCATCTTTAATGACAATCTTTTGTAAAATCTGTATTGGTTGTCCATCACTCGTCGCATCGGCTGTGATTTCTTCTGTCGCTTCCACTGTCTGCTCTTCGCCAATAAACAGGTCGCCATTGATGTGAAGATTCTGGATGGTTACCCCATCGGCTTTAACGATCACGTCACCATTGATTTCCTCGGTGCCGCTTGCCGGGCCATAGATACCAGCAGTGTCATAAATCACTGCCGGTTCTTTTTTTACCAGCTTGTCAAAGGCACTTTGGATGGCCGCGGTGGCCGCTTTGATTTCTTTAATGGTGTTGCCTTCAAAGGTAACGGTATGGTTAGTCATTGCGGTCTGCAGATCGGCCCAGGTACTGGGCGTATAGTCTTTTTCGGTCAGACTGGTGATTGCTGCAACTAATGTCTTATAAGCTTCCAGTTCCGGGTTGCTGTCGGTTTTAAGAATCTTCACCTGAACGGCTTCCAGGCGCTGACCGCTGCCGGTGGTTCCCAACTGAGCGCCGTCCTGGAGCCAGTCATCATCTGCCGCTGGCAGATTGCCCACATTCTGGGCATGACCGCGATATAAAACACTGTAGCCGTTGGACGCATCGCCATTGGCATCCAACAACACGATTTTAATCGCCTCAATCCGCAGGCTTTCCCCCTTAGTTCCGGCAAATTCGCCATCTTTGGCCCAGCTGGCGGGATCTTCCAGATTATAGAGCCAGCCCTTATCCTGAACATGAACATTGTACCGGATCTGCATCCCCGCCGGCACGGTTCCCGTTAATTTAAACTGAAACCCTTCAATCCGCAGGCTTTCCCCCCGGGTTCCCAACTCTGTCGGGCCGTCAATATAACTGTTATCCAATTGCGGCACGTTGCCCTTGTTCTGAACATGACCCCGATAGGCCACGCCCATTTCACCGGTTGCTTCCTCAGCAAACACACTGACGGAAAAGACTGAAGCCAGCATCATAACCATGACAATGATGACCACCTGTCTCACGCAAATTTTTTTCATCTTTTCACCTTTCTTTTTTTTAATCTAACCATTCATCACCAAACGCCACTATCCGATGTTTAATAATTTATTATAACACCGCTTGTTATTTTTTTAAACCAACAAAAAGGAGTAGATTTAAAGATACGCCAATAAAAATCATATTTTGTCGCTCTAAGTCGCTCTAAGTCTCTCTAAGTCTGATTAAGTGCTAACAACCTAAAAAAAAGCGGTTTGATCATTTCCGATCATCCCACTTTTTATTTGCTAATCGTATTTAATTAAACACCTTGGCTTATTCAAATATCTTTATTTTTAACTCATCGGCACTGGCAGGATCCAGTTGATCAATGATATTTAAATTTTCCAGGGCAATTTTTCTGGTAAATAAATAACGTACCCGTTCTTCAAATGCTGCTGGAAAAGCTTCCGCCAAGCTGAGATCCCGGGCAATGGCCCGACTTCGGCCCTTGCCATTATTGTAACACAGCACCCACTTGTCCTGGGTAATACTCAGCACATCGGCGGTGTTGGTTGGTCCCGGGGTAAGATAGGCGGTCATCGCCTGTTTGGCTTTTTCGGTGGTATCGCCACAACCAACGGTCAGAAAAACACACTCCGGATTCTCTCCCAAGGCTTCGACAAAGGCTTCTCTGGAGCCCTCCAACAGCTGAAGCAACGCATCACCGATTTTATCATTTGTTTCAAAACAGCCGATCCGTTTTCGGGCGTTTAAACTATCAAAACATTCTTCTTTTAAACCCGCAACCAGTTTGCCGTCTTCCGTAAAGAGGAATTGGGAATAGTTGTAAAAATCACCAGTGATGCCGGAACCGAATTCATAGGCGATAATCTGTTGTTTTTTTTCGTCATATTTACAGCCGAAGCGGCGACGATGCTGCTCACCCTTGGCGGTTGCCTTGGTTTTCAGACCATTGGCTTCAATATAGTAGCCCTTATTCTTCTTATTATTATAAAGATTTTTGCGATATCCCGATTTGTATGCCTGCCATGAATACTTGCATTCAATCAGAACCATGCGGTGCTTGCCATTGTGCTTCGCTTTGGAAATAGCTACCATGTCCATTCGCCCTAAAGGCGTATTGTCTGGCGCGTAGTTCAAATCCACACAATACCAGTCCGAATCGGCACTGGCATTGTTATTGCAGGCAATGATGCCCTGGTATTTTTGACCTAGCGGCCCTGCTTTTGCTTCAATGGGGGCGCTTTCAACCAATGCATTTTCGACATTTTCCTTGAATTCCGGATAGGATTCCACAAACGCCTGAACAAATTCCGGATTAAATGGAAAGATCATGGTATCCGATTTCTGGGTAAACTTGAGGCCGCAGAATGCGGTTCGATCAATAAAGAATTTACTGATTCTAACCTGGCATTTCTGGCCTTCAGTATAAACCAGTTCCATCATATTTTTTCCCCAGTAATAAATGATGATGCTTTCATCCCGGATGCTTAAAAATAACTCTTTATTCTGAATAACCCTATTTTTTAAAAAGGCTTCCACTTCCGGAACCTTTAAAAGATTTTCGATGTTTCCTCTTGACAAATAAATTTCCTCCGATATTTTAGTGTACATAATTGCATTGAAAGTCCATGAGTTTTCAACAATTATGAAGTGCTGTCTCGACGGATTCTAAATTTTACAATTAACTTTTATTATAACTTTTGTTCGCAAAAGGTGCAATCCTTTATTTTAATAACTGCAGACAGCTCCAAAAAAAGACTAGAGCCGATTTTACATTTCTATCTGCAAAACCGGCTCAGTCTAAAATCTCTGTTGTCATCCTGTTTGGACTCCTTCTTTTGATTTTATCAAAAATCTTCTTTTTCACTTCTCTTCATAAACACGCCAACTTTTTGGAATCATCTTACTCTTTAGATTGGATTTGTTTTAGCTCATCCGCATCATTCCGGGATCTTTACGTCATCATCTTCACCGAATGGTTTTTCTTGATACCCAATGATCTTTGACTATCCCCGTTTGATTTATTTGAGGTTTCTTCCGCTCTTCATTTCGGAGCAATCTGTTTTCTCATTCAAATTTTTCCCACTACCTTTAAAATTAATCAATTTTCCATTGGCCAACACTTTACTTTAAGCCAAGTAATTTTTCTTTTATTGGTGAGTTGTGCGATTGTTTACTTTCCAATGATCGTAATCATTCAATTCAGAAAAGGATTGAGTTGATCTTTGACTTAGATTCATTATATCACATTATTATAATATGTAAATAGACAAGGTGTAAATGTTTGTATAACTTTTGTGTCCGTTCGCATCAGGCTTGTAAAAGGAGTCACCAATCCAATCAAAAAAATACACCAACCCGGTTTGTCTCAACAAGACGGTGGTGTATTTCTAATAATCCATTAAAGAATCCTGTCTGGTTTAGGAGTTTTTCAGAATAATACTTGAGATAATATCGGCCGCATCCTCAAACGAATCGCAACTTTCTTCAAAATAATCATAAATTCGGATTAGCGCAATGGTTTCAATGTGATCCCGTTTATCAATAAAGAGTTGTTTAACCGCTTTGACATACAGTTCATCGCCTTCATTTTCCAGGCGATTAATGGCAATGATAGCTTCATTTAACGCTTTAGGTTTCTTGAAGGATTTTAAGTCTTTAACGGCTTCATGCAGACAGACTGAACTTTTTTCAATCAGCTCCATGAATTTAATCATTTCCGGTGTAATTTTTTCAATCTGGAACATGTCAATGTATTTCAGAATATCTTCAATCAAATCGATGATTGTATCCAGCGCACAGGCTAAATTAATGATATCTTCCCGTTCAATCGGCGGCAGAAAATCGCTGTACATAAATTCCATCATCTCATATTTGAGATTATCTGCGGTTCGTTCCACTTCATGAAGTTTGACAAGCTTCTTCTCTAAACTTTTGAGATCGTAATCCTGTAGGGTTTCGTTAAGCATACTTGATGCTTTAACGATCAAATTAGAAACAGCGATAAATTCTTTGTAATAGTTATACCCTTTTGTTTTAACTTTTTTTGACATAATGTCTCCCTTTTTAGAATATTTGCATAAAAATCCAGGCCATGATAAATCCGACCAATCCACATCCCGGGAATGTAAGTACCCAGGCTAAAAGCATTTCACCAACTGTTGACCAGTTAACCGAAGAAAATCGTTTGGCTGCACCAACTCCCATAATAGCAGTTGTTTTGGTGTGGGTGGTACTGACCGGCAGTCCAAAAACAGATGAAACCAGCAAACACATGGCTGCTGCAAGATCGGCACTAAAACCCTGAAAGGATTCCAGCTTAACCATATCCATACCGACAGTCTTAATAATTTTCATCCCCCCAATGGACGTCCCCAAAGCCATCACCAGTGAACAGAGTACCATCATCCACACTGGAATGACAAAATTAGTGGCGTCAGCACTGCCCTGTGCCAGAAAAATCCCCAGCATAAAAATCCCCATGAACTTTTGTCCGTCTTGGGCACCATGCATAAAGGCCATGGCTGCTCCCGCACCAATCTGGCCCTTTTTAAAGAAGCTATTGGTTTGTTGGCGCGACATGTTTTTGCAGATCTGCATAACAATTTTGACCACCAGGAAGCCCAATCCAAATCCTAGAATCGTGGATGTACCAAGGCCATAGATGACTTTAATCCAAGCATCTCCGTTGATCCCGGCAATCCCCCCCTGGAGGGCGATGGCCGCACCCGAAATCCCGGCGATTAAAGCATGGCTTTCACTGGTTGGAATTCCGAAATACCAAGCTGCTGTCGCCCATATCACAATCGCAAAGAGAGCCGCACACAGCGCAATGAGAGCATCATCTGAGCCACTGAAATTAACCATATTGGCCACAGTTTGAGCAACCGTCGCATTAATGGATGTCATGACAAAAACGCCAAGAAAATTAAAGATGGCCGCCATAACAATTGCTTTTCTGGGTGCCATCGAACGGGTGGATACACAGGTGGCAATGGCATTTGGCGCATCTGTCCAGCCGTTAACCAAGATTACCCCAAGGGTCAATACGACGATGATCAGCAGCGCCGGATTACCGACGATGCTACTGATAAAATCCGATAAAGTGATTGTCATATTTTTAAAAATACCCCTTTTCTCTCTACACATTCAAAAAATATTTGGATAGTTTTTGAATGTCAATTTTTGCTGTTTTTTTGCCGTACTCATTCTACACCATAAGCATCCGAAATAAAACTCATTTAACAAAGATTTAACAAACTTTTAATGCAAATGCTCTTTTGCTTGTTGACCTGTAACTATTTTAATACAAGTAAATGTGTTTTGACAGAATTTTTTATGTTTTTTTTGTGTTTTTCATGTGTTCAGCGAATAATCTTCAAATAAATCAAGTTAACCATTGCAAAATTCTTCGACAAGGTGTAAAATTTACGTAACGATTTGTATCGGAAATAATTATTCAAACATCTATTCAAGTACGTGTAAGCTGAATGAATTTGAGCGTATATCATCCAGTTTAACTATAAAAATTACTAACTTCTGCAAACGGCAGAAACGAGATACGGGAGGATCAATAAAAATGAAGTTTTATCGAGGGACATTAATCTGTTTTGTCTTGATTCTGGCCCTGGGAATTTATCCAGCTGCTGCACTGGCACAAGAAAACGACGACAATGGAACGGTGGTGACCGCCATTGATGCCCAACCACTCGTGGAAACCCGGGAGATGCTTCCCGGTGATGTTGCAACTGATCCCGGTTGGCCCGACGAAGCCTATCAAAATAATACCATGAATACGGCGTCGGTTTTCTCACCACGACTCACTGCCCCCACATCGGACAACGATTATTACTTCGCTAAAAACATTTTCTATCTGGCTGGCTATGGCATGCCGAACTGTACCGCCTATGCCTGGGGCCGAGCTTACGAAATTCTGGGCAGCAAACCCAATTTAAGCAATGGCAACGCCAATGAGTTTTGGGACTATAACCTCAATAGCGGTGCTTATTCCCATGGCAGCACGCCTAAGGTTGGCGCAATTCTCTGTTGGAATGGTAGTTCCTGTGGACATGTTGCGGTGGTCGAAAAAATTGACGGAAATAAAGTAACTGTTTCGGAATCATCCTGGAGTGGTTCCTACTTTTATACGACAACCTTTACAGCTGGTTCGGAAGACGCTGTTTCAGTCGGCGGATTCCAGGGGTATATCTATATTGGCGACTTTGATCAGGAACCAGCCCGGGACACCACCCCACCAACGATCTCGAACGCCCAAATAAAGGATGTAAATGATGATGGTTTTACGGTGTCCTGTCAAGTGTCTGATGCGGATTCGGGCATTTCATCGGTTCTTTTCCCCACCTGGACTGACGCGAATGGTCAGGATGATCTGGTCTGGCATCAGGCTACGATCAGCGGCAATACTGCTAGTTACCGAGTTTCTTACAACCAGCACAAAAATGAACTGGGAAACTACACCGTTCATGTTTACGCCTATGACGGTGCTGGCAATACAGCTGCCACAGCTTTAAGTGTTTCAGCCCAGAAAAGCATTACCTGTTCCTATCAAACCCATGTTCAGGATTACGGCTGGCAACGCTGGAAAGCAAACGGTGAACTCAGTGGTACCTCCGGTGAGTCGAAACGTCTTGAAGCTATTGAAGTTCAGGTCGACAACAAGGGATACGATCTGGGCGTTGAATATCGCACTCATATCCAGAACATCGGCTGGCAGGATTGGAAGCATGATGGCGAAATCAGTGGCACATCCAATCAGGGACTTCGTTTAGAAGCCATCCAGGTTCGGTTAACTGGTGCTGATGCTTCCCGCTACGATATTTATTACCGGGTTCATGCCGAAAATATCGGCTGGCTGGACTGGGCTAAAAACGGTGACAATTCCGGTACCGAAGGCTTCGGCTACCGCCTGGAAGCCATTGAAATCATCGTCGTCCCGGCCGGTTCCCCGGCTCCAGGCTCCACCTTACGGGCCTTTGAAAGTAATAATTAATTTTAAAGAAGCACTTCAATATGGAGTGCTTTTTTTGTTGGTCATATTGCCTTACAATTTCACTGACTCTCGTCTAAGTTCATATTTTTCGGCAATACCATCTTAAAATTTTAAAGGTATGCATTTTTACAATAACCGGATCACCAGCACTGCTCCTGCATCATCCGGAGTATTATTGACGCTTCGGATCTCTCTTATGCGTACAAGCCCTTATTGATTTACCTTTTTAAACGGAAACGGTTTCCCGTGCCCCGGATAAACGGTTGTAATGGGATATGTTTTTAACCGATCACGGCTTTTTTTTAGCACGTCTTCATTTTCATAGATGTGAGCAAGACTTGGTGTTATGATATTCATAAACATATCGCCTGCTAACAAATTACCATCATCAAGTAAAATTCCGATGGACCCCCGTGTATGTCCTGGCAGCGCAATAATCTGTGCGGATAAACCGTATTGATCCATTCTTTGACCATGAACCAAATGAATATCTGGTTGAATTTTTAACGACCTGTGCAATTCTTTTCGAGATAAGTATTTAATTACGGCACCAATCAGACCCCTACTTTCGATGTCAAGAATCGTACAGTCGATGGGATCCATGGCAATCGTCGTCTGATATTTATTTTTAAAATATTCCGCTGATCCGGTATGATCCATGTGCCCGTGGGTCAAAATTAGCAGCTTGATTTCTTCAGGTGTTATTCCCTTTTCTGCCAACTGTTTCTCGATCATTTCTGCATCGCCAGCGTGACATGAATCGATCATTATCATTGATGACGCCGTCCTTATTAGATAGCAATTCGCATTGTTACAGTTTATCGTTATTATCTCAGTCATTTTTTTGTTCTCCTTTTGATAATTGCTTATGGTATTCACCATGGGTTTGATTATATGCTGCGATAAAATCGTCTTTAACCTGCTTTTTGTCAGCACCAAAATAATTGCACCACTCCTCCTGATAGCAGGCAAAAAGAACGCTGGGCATAATACTGGTGAAAAACTCAGCCACCCATCTGGGCTGACTCTTTTTGTAGTCAGCTAAATCTGAATCACCTGCAATTTCGCCCTGATAAGTCATCAGCGGTTTGAGAACCTTAAAAATAGGAACGCTCTTGTCTCCCCTTTTTAGGGATTCCACGAGGATGATTCGCAGGAAATCACTATTTTTCTCCAGATAATCAAAATAGCTATTTGCTCTTTCCTTGCTATCGGCCCCATCCTCTCTCAGCAGCTGGTCATACGCGTCAAAAAATTTAAAGACAATTGCATTCAATAGTTCTTCTTTACATTTAAAATGATAATAGATGAGTGATTTTGGCACCCCCGTCCGCTGAGCGATTTCATCCATACTGGTTCCATCGTAACCTTTTTCCGAAAACAGTTGTTTTGCATTTTCCAGAATCACTTCTTTTTTACTTTCCCTTTTTAACGAGACTGTTGCCATATCAATTACCTCCTACTTAGATCACATGTGACCATCAAAAATTATACTGACCAATCAGTATAAGTAATATATACCCTTGCGCTTAATTTGTCAATTACTTAATCATTTTTGCATTCACGATAAAAGAGCACAAGAACCGAACCGATTCTTGTGCTCTTTTATCATCAATACGAACTTATTTCTTGAATTTTTCCTTCAAATCTTCAATCGCTTTTTCGGCAGCTTCCTTGGTCATGCCGTATTTTTCCTGAAGTTTTCCAACCAAAATTTTCGCATCGCCTTTAACAACTTCCAAATCTTCATCCGTGAGTTTCCCCCAGGTTTTTTGAGCTTCGCCTTTTAACTGCTCCCATTTTCCTTCTAATATGTCTTTATTCATTTTTTCCTCCTTAGATTTTTATTTATAATCTTTATTAATATTTACCCTGATTAAATTAATCTAAACATCCCCAATGTCCAAAACAATTTTTACTCACTGCAAAAAAATAATTTTCACCCTTGACTCTCCCCGTGGAGGAGCATTTATACTTCAAATTGTTAATAATAAAGAGTGGAGGCAGAAATGAAAAATTGTATTGAAGTGAATAATCTAAGCAAGTCTTATGGCAACCGAGTGGTGGTGAACAATTTAAACCTTGCCGTAAAAAAAGGCGAGGTGTTTGGTCTGTTAGGGCCTAACGGTGCCGGGAAGTCAACCACCATCGACTGTATCCTGGGGCTGAAGTCATTTGAAAGCGGATCGGTTCGGGTTCTGGGTATGGATCCGACGAAAGAAAGAAAACAACTTTTTGAACGGGTCGGGGTGCAACTACAATCCTCCAGCTATCAGGGCAATATCCGAGTGGGTGAAGTCTGTGAAGAAATCGCCGCCCTTTACCGCTTACCATCTGATTACCGTGACTTACTGTCCCAGTTTAAGCTGGATCAGTACCTCAAGCAGCCGGTGGCCAAGCTCTCCGGAGGCGAAAAGCAAAAGTTGTCGGTGCTGCTGGCACTGATCCCCCAGCCTGAGGTGCTCTTTCTGGATGAACTCACAACCGGGCTGGACACCGAGGCCAGACGGGAGGTCTGGCAGGTTTTAAGCGATTTGAAAGAAAAGGGACTGACCCTATTTCTCACCTCGCATTACATGGATGAGGTGGAGGTGCTTTGTGACCGAGTCTGCATTATCAACCGGGGACACGTACTGGTGACCGACACGGTACCAAAACTGATTCAGAAAAGCCCTTATAAACGACTGGAAGAAGCCTATCTCTGGGTCATGAAGGAGGAAATCGCCATATGAAAAAATTTTTCACCTTACTAAAAATCGAAGGCAAACTGTCTTTGCGTTGTGTTGACAGCATCTTTTTCGGGGTTTGCATGCCGGTGGGTATTATGATCTTAATCGGCCTGATTGCCGGGCAAAACCCGGCCACCAGCGATGGCGGTTACACCCTGATTCAAAGCTCCTTCGGCGCTCTGGTCACCGTCGGGATCTGCGCCACGGCTTTTATGGGCATTCCCCTGACCATCGCTGACTATCGGGACAAGAAAATTCTCAAGCATTTTTTTGTGACACCGGTGAGTCCAACTATGTTATTATGGGTTCATGCCGTCATCAACATGCTATTGTCAGTGGTTTCGGCGCTGCTGATTTACCTCGTGGCAAAAACTTTCTTCGGATATGAAATGATCGGCTCCAAGCTGGCATTTATCGGGTCTTATCTACTGGTCATGGTATCCATGTACAGCCTGGGACTGCTGATTGCCAGCCTGTGTCGAACCGTTAAAACTGCCAACGTGGTCTGCAGCATTGTTTACTTCCCGATGCTGTTTTTATCCGGTGCTACTATTCCCTTTGAGATCTTTCCCCAACCACTTCAGGCCGTGGCCGGTTTTCTCCCGCTTACCCAGGGCATCAAACTTTTGAAATCCTCAAGTCTGGGACTGGAAACCAGTCTGCTGCTTCCCTTGATTGTTTTGGTTGGCTCTCTGGTCATCGGAATTAGTCTATCGATGCGCTTCTTCCGCTGGGAATAAGAAAGGAAAACAAATGAACGAAACCTATCAATGTCAACGAATCGAACCCGTCTATTATAAGATCGGCCTGTTTTCAAAAATAAACCGAGTCACGATCAAAGCCCTGCGCCACTATGACGAAATCGGGCTGCTGACACCAGCTTTCATCGAAAAATCCACTGGCTATCGGTATTATACATCCGAACAGCTTCCCATCCTTCACCAGATTCTGGCACTTCGGGAGATGGGCTTCACCCTGGACGAAATTAAACAGGTTCAGGGCGGCGTCCCAGAAAAAGAATTGCTTCAAAAAAAGAAACTGGAGATTATCAAAAAAATCGCCACCGATACGCTGCGCCTCGCCCAGGTGGAATCCTACCTTACTAAAAAAGATGAGGACACCAGCGAATACCATATCATCCTCAAAGACCTTCCCCAGGTGATTGTGGCCTCGATGCGAACAGTGATCCCCGGATACGATGCCCTGTTTGATGTCGTCCCCCCCATGGGGGCTGAAATGGAACGACTGGGCTGTGTCTGTGCAGTTCCGGAGTACTGCTTTAATATCTATCATGATGGCGAATACCGGGAAACTGACGTGGATGTGGAAATCTGTGAAGCCGTTACTGAAAAAAAGGCTGATTCGGATATGCTGACGTTTAAAGTTATCGACCGGGTAGCGCATGCCGCCTGTGTGCTTCACAAAGGTCCCTATGAAGGTTTCCCCAAAGCTTACAATGCGGTTCTTAAATGGGTCAAGAACAACGGCTATGAAATCATTGATAATCCCCGAGAATCCTATATTGATGGTGCCTGGAACAAGGATTCCGCTGAAGACTGGCTGACGGAAATCCAGTTTCCGGTCAGCAAAATTGTGGTGGAATAAAAATTACCTCACCGCCTGTTTGATTTTCTTAAGCCTTTCTGAGTTTCAAGTTTCACTTCAGGTAACCGCGTTATTCTTAACTTGTGATTTAAACATCACTTCTTTTTCTTTTCATTCCTAATATAAAAAAGGCAACGCACCATTTCGGGGTTCGTTGCTTTTTTTATTACCCGATCTAAAACAGTAGCTTCTTGTTAATTTATGCTTCATCACCGGGAACTTTTGGCTATTTCAATTTCCAGCTTTTGGAATCAGCAGTTAGTTTACGCTCTAACAATCTTTTCATCTGGATAGCCAGTATCCTATGCCAATCTTTAAGAAAGCATGATACAATAACGCATCAGATTGGAGTTGGATTATGAAAAAAGATCAGCTATTATTAAGACAACTGACAGCACTGGAAAAACAGGAACAGAAGTTTTTGAATCAGACCGACAGTCAGTTTATGAAATCAAACTTTACCCCCTTGGTCAATAAAATTCAGGATAAAATCCCCGCGAAATTACAATCGACCCTGGATGCGGCTTTCTATATGGGCTTTCATCTGGTTTTTGAAAAAGGCAGTTCGTTAATCGAAAAAACATATAATAAAGAAAAAATCGATGTGGAATATGATTTGAATAATTACGCCATTGAAAAATATATGAATCATAAACACCTGAAAACGCTGGATAAATCGTCAAAGCATTCCAAAGCCATTAACGAATCCATTGCTGCTATTGAAGGCGGTGTTCTGGGTTTGTTGGGAATTGGACTCCCGGATATCCCCCTATTTCTTGGCGTCATTGTTAAAACGATCAATGAAATCGCCCTGTCCTATGGTTTTCGCTATACTTCGGCAGAGGAAAAAGCTTATTTGCTTTATCTAATCTGTGCTGCCATGACCAAAGAAGAACAGCGCAACGCCTATGATTTGAAAGTTGAGCGTTTGGGTCAGGATATCGACGCCCATAGCCACACCAACATTGATTTGGAGGCTGTTATGAAGGAGACCTCCGACCTGCTATCCAATACCCTGCTGACCGCCAAATTTATCCAAGGACTGCCCATTGTCGGTGTCATCGGTGGGGTAGTCAATCCCTTTTTTATCAATAAAATCGGCAAGTACGCCCGGATCAAGTATAAGAAACGGTATTTGCTTGGGAAAATAAATACTGCATTTATAACTCATGACTGATTATTTAATAAAGCATGTACCCCAAACAAAAATCAGCCTTCCTTTAAGCAATCGGCTCAAAAAAGACCAGTCCCGGCAAAAACTCACGGGTTCTGCCGGGACTGGTCTTTTTATGTCATGATTATTGGAGTATATTTTTTTAGATGTTAATTTTATTTGAGTCAGTTGATGTTAAAACATTTCCTTGCTTAGTTGATCAATGACTTTAGTCGTTTCTTCATAAACACCTGGGAATGAACTGAAATTCAAGCCTTGGGTCAGGTTTGGAATGAAGTATAATTTCCCGCATTCTTCGCAGGCTTTTTTAGTATATTCAGCCACGATTTCTGGTGTCCAGCCGGGGAAATCAACAACGCCGCTATCGATAGCGCCCATGAATGTCATTTGTTTGCCGTATTTTTCGATCAGTTCTGGCACATTGTTGGTTGTCATAACGCCCTGCCAGATATCGATGCCCATTTCAATCATAAATGGCACCAGGTTAACTCCATAAGAATCGCTATGGTGAACAACTAGTTCAACGCCATTTTCTTTGTAGAAACCGTAGATTTTTTTATACGCTGGTAAAAAGAATTCTTCAAACATTTCTGGCGAAACAAAAGACGAACGTTGGCTGCCCCAGTCATCGTGATGGAAAATACAGTCAGGATGAATTCGGTTGATCAATTCTTTGGCATAAGCCAGTTCATAATCAACCAGATAGTCGATCAGGTCATGCATGTCTTCTGGTTCTTCATAAAGAGCCATCAATGCGTCTTCCATGCTCATCAAATGATGGGTCATTTCAAAGACACCGGGAGCTACAAAAGCAGCTACAAATTCTTCGTTACGATCAACCGCGTTGGCATGAGCAACAGCTGCTGCCCAGGCTTCGTCTGATGTGGCCACGGCTGGTGCTTTAACTTGATTTTTCCAGTCGGTGATATCTTTTAATACCTTATGTTCGTCATCATGCACTGGGAATCCACCTAATTGATCAGCGGGCCAGCTGAACGTAATACCCCAGCCATTTTTAATTGTCTGACCAGGTCCGGCCATTTCGCCCAGCGGTGCTTCCATGATTAAATTCATGAATTCATATTGATTCACAAACCGATCCGGGTTACCACCTTTGATGGTTTCCATTAAATTCTGTCTTTTTGTTAACATTCACGGTCTCCTTTGAATTTAGATATTTGCGAAATTATTTATTATATTATTTAATATTAATTATGCGACTAATTCTTTCGCTTTAACAGCGGCACTACCAGCATCTGGAGCAAATCCATCAGCACCGATTTCAGCTGCATATTCTGGGGTTACAGGGGCACCACCAACGATAACTTTAACATCCAGTCCGCTGGCTTTAATGGTTTCAACGGCTTCTTTAAGCGCTGGCATGGTTGTTGTTAACAAACCGGAGCAGGCAACTAAAGTAACGTTTTCGTTTTCTTTAACAGCTTCCACAAATTTTTCGGCTGGGACATCAACGCCCAGATCAACCATTGTGAATCCGGCACTTTCGATCATCATTGAAACCAGGTTTTTACCGATATCATGTAAATCGCCGGCAACCGTTCCAATAATGCAGGTTCCTAAAGATGCTGAAGTGTCGCCAGCCATCAGTGGACGTAAAACATCAACGCCTTTTGACATCGCTTTAGCAGCAATCAGCATTTCAGGAACAAAGATTTCTCCGGAAGAGAATTTTTCGCCAACTACGCTCATGGATTCAACCATCGCTTGCAGGATTTCGCCAGGTGCGTTACCTTCGTCTAGTGCTTCTTGAACCAATCCGGGAACCAGTTTAGTTTTACCAATTTCTACTTTTTCTTTAACTTCTTGAATTTTTGACATGTCTTTTCTCCTATTCAGTATTTATTTTTTATATTTTTACATCTGGCAATAGGCTGTGTGCACCAACTGCCAGAATAGGTGGAACGGTTTTATTGTTGTTTGTAAACAACTAGACAGACTATTTCTTTTGACCAAAAATGCCTTCACGGTAAGCGCCAATATATTCCATACAATAGTCATCTTCACCTAATAATGCTTCGGTGGCAAAAATAATGCCCATCAGATCCCCATTGGTTGGGTCAAGGATGGCACTGTCCAGACCGGCATTCATCGCCAGAACCGTGAAACCCATGTTGACCATTTTACGAGCTGGCAGGTTAAACGAAATATTGCTGACTGCTCCGGTGACATGAATGGTTGGGTATTGTTCTTTAATGCTGCGGATCACTTCAACGACCATGGCAATGCCATCTTCGGAAGTACACAGCATTTCAACCAATGGATCAATATGCATTCGGGATGGATCAATGCCATATTCTTTAACTTTGGTCATCAGATCAGCAAAGACATCCAAACGATCTTTAGCAGTTTTAGGAATTCCTTTATCACTGTTTAACAGCGCTACACATTCCCATTTGGTATCGGCAATCGCTTTAAATGCGGCATCGATTTTGTCGCCTTCAAGTGATACGGAGTTGAACAAACCGGGTTTGTTACAGTATTTCATGGATTCGATGCAGGTATAGACATTAGGGCTGTCCACGGCAATCGGGGTTTCGGTGACTTCCTGAACCAGGTCGATTAACCATTTCATGGTTTCCAGTTCAATATCGTCATCGACCGATGCGCAAACATCGATGAAATCCACACCGGCTTCAGTTTGAATCTTTGCCAGATTTTTGATAAATTCTCCATCTTTTGCGGCAATGGCCTTCGCTGTGGAAGGAATCGCGCCGTTAATTTTTTCTCCAATAATTATCATATTTTTTACCTCCAGGTAATTTGTTATTTTTTCAGTTTCAAAACTGATTTGACACTATTTACAACCAATTAATTTTACGAAACTTGATTTCTCCATCGATTCTGCCTGCAGATAAAAACTGTCTTAGAAATTAGGAATCCAAAAAAACTGGTCGAGTGATCATTTTTTCAAATAAAAACTTTTCCACACTTTTCAAACGCAAATTTGACAGTTATATTGATTTCAATTCAAATATAAAGTCTTTATATTGCATCAAAAAGCGTATTAATCATTTTTATTTTGATAAGATAATTTTTTTATCGTTTACAGATTCACATTGCTGTTAATTTTTGATTCTAAATCAAAAATAATGCTGTTCTGTATCCGTCGTTTGTACGTGTATAGTATAGCACCGCTGTAAAGGAACGTCAATCATTTTTTTAAATGTATTTAATATTTTACAAATTTATATATAATCCTTTTATTTCAGTCATTTTTTGTTTTATTCTTAAATTTGTTTGTGTGCATTTAATATATTTTTTAACGTTATTTCATCGACTTTTCATTGATCATTTTCCGGTTTTGTGATTAAATAAAGGAAACCTAAAAAGAAAAGGAACGCTTATGACCCTTATTTTAGAAAAAACAAACAAACAGCTTATTTATGACACGGCTAAAAATCTCTTTTTCACTGCCGGTTATCAGGTAGGTTTTCGCCGGATTGCCCAAGAAATCGGTATTAGTCAGGGCTTAATTACCTATCATTTTAAAAATAAGCATTATATCGCCATCGAAATTTATAAAGAAGATTATCAGATCCTCTCCACCTATCTGAAGTATTCAGTTGATCCGGATGAGGATGTTTTTTTATATATTGTCAGTCTTTATGAGCTCTGTTCCCGGATTCTCAGGGAAAATCCCGAAAAGCTGGCTTTTGTCATTGCCACCCAGACTGAGGACATTACCTATAAAGCCATTTACGCCGGAGGTTTGAAACAGATTTACGCTAAACTGATTACTCACATGAGGCCCAATGGCTATAGTCCTGAAAAAAATTTAAGCCTTTTTCTTACCACTATCTATTCGGTCTACGATGGTATTTTAAAAAAGCGAAATATCGATTTTGACTTTACCGACGATGAGGTCATCACCCATTCAGTCAATCTGATGTATTACTGCCTTGGTTACGATCAGGATTTCAATCGTACCCTGGATATCATCGCCAGGGCAAAAGAATGTGTGACAGCGTTACTCAAACAATATCCCCATTTATTGAATATTCATAATTATCTGATTAAGTGATCCTCGGGATAAAAGCCTAAAAAAAAGCGAGGTTTCCCTCACTTTTAGATTATTTAATGTGAACCAATACATAAAAGTCACCATTGTACAGCGGTTCTAATCCAGATTTTTCAATGGCCAGATACATGGCTACCAGGGAGATGACGGCCCTGTCATTCTCCTGGGTGAAGGTCGCCTCCGCTGCCGACATAAAGTCTTTGCTGATCTGGTAATTTCCTCCTTGAGACGTATCAAAATAATTAAAAACGTCCTTCATGTCAATCCGCATCAGCTCTGACCCGGTTTCATCCGAAAGTATCAGCAACCCGGGGGCTGCTTCTTTTTCTCTTGAAAGCCGATATGTTTTGCCGTTTTGTTCAAATTCAGTAATCACAGCATCCAGTTTTATATCCTCAACATAGAAATTTGCGACCACAAACGTCTCATACCCAGAAATATCAATGGGGGACTGCTGATCCAGATTCAGATAAATGGAATCCTGACGGTAGGGGTTTTCCTCGTAACGATAAAATCCGAAAGTAGTGTAGAAATCCTCATAAATATCAAATTTTTCACCCAGAAAGGGAACCGCTTTGGTGTATTCCATCATCGCCAGGTAACCGACAGAGTCAGAAATGATCTTTTTATCCACCTCAGATATTGATGCACTGGGACTAATGATGTCATTTTCCAGCATCTTGTTTTCAACCAGCGTATTGGTGAGTCTTCCCACCTGATTAGCACGACTGACCGTAAAGGCATCCGCCGGCGGAATAATCGAAAATAGCGAAAAACCGATCAGCAATGCCGCGATGATTCCGTTTTTTCGCACCGGCATAAAACACATCAGGATCCCGGAAACCGCGGCAAAGATACCAAAAATAATCACATAATAGCGACCGTGGGTCACTCCGGTTTCCTGAATCCCCATGACCGAGGCAACAATTTGAAACATGACAATCGGAACCAGCACCTTGGGAAAGATTTTACGAAACCATTCAGCCACTTTATTTTCCAGGCTGCTGGCTAGCATATAAATCAGAATAACCGCAATGGCAAAACTGACCAGCATTGGTTCCAGGCGACTGTCGGTCCAGAAATCACCGGTGATATTTCCGGCGATATAAATAATCAGAATAACCGTATATACCGCCAACAGTGGAATCACAATATAGGAAATGAGTACCTCCAGAAATTTTGGACACTGACAGGATCGTTCCACCTTTTCCCGGTTATGTTCCAATTGCTCTGGCGACCGGTTTTTATCTGATACTCCGGGATAAATGGGGATCAGTGATAAAAAGTAAATGGGGGCAAACAGCATCCCCACAAGGTTTAAGGTATGCAGGTAGGATTTATCGGATACCCTAAACAGCAGCAGATCAATCGCAGTGATGATCAACGTGATTCCTGCAAAAAGCACGCCCGAAAACAGCAGCGCATTAAAGAAGGCTTTAAAGGTAGCCATAAAACTTTGGTTGACGCTGATCTCACTTTTTATTACCGGAACCCAAATATAAGCAATTAACAGCGCAAAAAGCGCCACCGATGTCCTAATCCAGGTTTCCGTACTGGTGCTGGTATACTGTCTGACGATCAGAAAATATCCCAGGGTCAATAACACACATAAACCCATTGCGGCAATACGATCGGATGTTTTGTCAAAAAAACGCTCCCAGGCGGCCTGGAGGGTAAACCCCAGAAAAGCCCCAACCAGAAAGGTCAGTAAATATTTGGTATAATCCATTTCCTGCTGAATGGCCATGGCATTAACCACTGCTGCCGCCACCAGAAAAGCAACCGTCAGCGGATAGCGGGATAACGCCTCAACCAGGCTACTTAATTTTTCTCTGATTTTATCAATAAATTTCATCACAGCTCCTTTCTGCCAGTTTAATAAATTCAAATGGGGCTAGGAGACCTTCATATGGATGCTGCCACCTGACTAATGCTTCCACGCCGCAGATTAACCCCGTTGCAAAGTCCACCTGTAGGCTGGTAATAAAGGACAAATTCAATGATTATTATTTTTATTATACCCTTTCCAACTAAATATAATAAAATTTCGAAATAACTCGTGTTAAATATGTGATAGACTATTCCTTTATTCTTTTTTATTAAAGGGATTTAATTGTATGGCACCAAAAAAAGAGGACATTTCCAATAGTTTATTTTCTATTGGTATGTCCTCTTTTTAATTATTCATTCCCGCTCAAATATTTCATTAAGTGGGGCAGGGCGCTTAAAATAATAACCTTGAAATTCTTGAGGTTCGAAGCTTTTGATAATTTCAAACTGTTCCAGGGTTTCAACCCCTTCGACGGTCACCTCAAAAGATAACTCATGGGCCATTTGAATCATTGTTTTTAAAAGTCGGCGACTTTTGATGTCGTCTAAGCGTCTCGCATAACTCTGATCAATCTTCAAGCGGTCGATGGGCAGATTCTTAATGTAATCAATGGATGCATACCCGGTTCCAAAATCGTCGAGGGTGACAATGAATCCCAACTCCCTCAGTTCTGATAGAATCGCCGCGCCATATTCCTTGTTCTCAATTAATGCTGTTTCAGTAATTTCAATCTCAAGTAAATGGGGTGGAATATGATAGCGATTGACGGCATCCTGCAATTTATACAAAATATCGCGACTGGCAAAATGTTGACCGGATAGGTTTATGGCGACGGGCAGTTCTTTATCAATCAGATTATATTCGACAATCGACTGACAGATCCGCTCAATCACATAAAAACCAATATTGATAATCTGACCGGATTGTTCGGCAATCTCAATAAAATATCCTGGCGATTTGATCGAGCCATCTTTGTGTTTCCACCGGATTAATGCTTCTAATCCCAGCATCGTAATCCCATCTATTGCATACTTGGGCTGATAGTGAAGAAAAAACGCTTTCGTTTCCAGAGCTGTTTCTATTTCATTCTTAATACAGTTTTCATGCTGGATCGTATCCATAATTGACTGTTCATAAACGGAAACATTAACCAGAACATTATTAATCACCGGGGTAATGGCCAGCCGGCTCATATGCAACAATTCAGAATAGGAATCGGTTTGTAACGGATAGTAGGCGACCCCGATTTTATATTTTATAATCACTGTAAATAGATCTAAAACAAGCGGTTTTTCAAAAAAATTGATGAGTTGACTGACTAAATACGATTTTTGTTCCTGAATCCCTTCAGTCGCAATTAAAAAATCATTATTGCTGGCGAGCCCAATTAGATCTCGCTCTTTGGTAGTTTTTTCCAGAAATTCGGTAATACTTTTAAGAATCGCTCCATAAGTCTCTTTTCCATGGCTGTAGGTCAACTCATTGAGATTGGTAATGGTTAAATTAATGATGGTCACGTCTTTTTCTTTCGCAAAATTTGTCTCCAGCAGGGTGTTGAATCTGATTTCATTGAGTACACCAGTCAATTGGTTATAATCCAGTAGATAAGAAATCTTTTGATTGGCATTCATCAATAAACTGACATTTTTGGTCAGATCTTCCTGACTGACCAACAGCTTTTCACTTTTTTTCTCCAGTTCCATTTTGTTTTGAGATAATTCTGCATTCGCCTTGGCTAAAGCATTGTGCGATTTCCTTCGGATTCTCATAACAATTACCTGAGCAGAAATGACGACGATCAAAGATGCCATTATCATACTAATCATCAGGATCTGATTTAGAGATAAAACGTAAGAATCTTCCGGCTTATTGATAATGGTGCTGTTTGGCGGCAGATCCGCATCGGTCAGATTAAATTGTTCCATCCCGCGGTGATTGAAAATTTTTTCCTGAATCGGTTTGTCAATAATCGGCATCGACTGAATGTCTTTTCCATTTGATAAAGCGACGATTTCATCCCCAATTATCTGGCCATGCTCATAAGGTGATACTACAAATCCGCCAATCACCTGATCGGTAATTGAAGTTGATACCCCGCAAAATGTTGGCATGTTTGAATTGGTTGATAACATGTCTGTATATTGATCATGGTTCAGCACCCCAAAAGAGCCCGCTGAATAAAGGGCGGTGGTGAACGGATCATACGTTTTTATCACACCCATTTGTTCGTTATAATCATCAATTTTAATCAGATGAATTTGAAAATGAAGATTCTCGTCAGCCAAGTTTTCATAGGCATTGATCAATTGCTCATAGGTTCCTTTGGTGGTGCTTGTATCCGCACCGCAAAGCAACAGGTTTTGGATTTGAGGCATTGCCTGATTTAGCCACAATAGAAATTCTTCATAATCAACATTTTGCAGAATTCCAGTGACATCGTTAAAGGGCATATCTTTGGGAATACCGCCATTCACCCCGGCGAATAAAATGGGCGTATTGGGAAAGTATTCTTTTTTGAGGGACAGCATCAATTCAAATGCCGTGTTATCCGTTGTAACAATGTAATCAATGTCCTTGGTGACATAATTTTTTATGGTTTCAATCTTATTGTGATCCAAGGGATTTTCCCGATAGGCATCCAGATATTCGGTATAAATATTATATTTTTGATCAGAGAGCTTTTCTATAATTCCTCGGTGGAGCTCATCGGTCCAGGAAAAACCCTGATTATAGGAGTGGACAATTAAAACGTTTTTTCGTAAATTGACTTCATCTTCATTCGCTGCACTGGCAGCCATAACAAAACCTTCACCTATAAGAATAAGCGATATCAGTATCAGCATTATAATTTTTTTGACAGCTTGTTTTCTGAATACCAATTTCATATCTCCCATCGCCTTATAGGTTGATTTTCGAGTTAGACAATTACTCATATGTGCAACGTCTGTGTATTCTATTTCAATTATAACCAATCATTCCCCGCTCTTCAAGAGAGCTTTTTATCTATTTACAGTTATTTTTTATGTTCGTTTCCTTTTGCTTAAATATTACAGTAGTCATTCCGATCACAAGGTGTTCGAATATTTTTCTATAACTGAGCGGCAGTGAAAAAAGCTTCCTCACTATTAATGAAGAAGCTTTGACTGAAAATTTTTCTGACCATTTCTTCGGCCCTTGAGCAACTCTATTCAAGGGCCGAATCTGATGATATTTCTATTTTTGAATAAAGGAGTTTGCCGTTGAACCCGGAGCAGCACTGCCCTTGGGAACAATCTCAATCCGGATGCCTTCGAGTCGATAGCCAAAACCAGCGGTTCCAGATTGTTCGCCATTCTTGGCCCAACCCATCCAGCCCACGTTTTGAGCGTGAACCTGATAGTAGACATCAAAAAGATCGGCATCAGTACCGGTAAGTTCAATCTGAATGGCTTCCAGACGCAAGGATTGACCTGAAGTACCACTTAAAGTACCATCCGCTACATAATTCTGCCAGCCAATATTCTGGACATGCGTTCGGTATTTCACTCCAAGATCATAGTTTTGGGTATTCGTGTTGATTTCGATGGCCTCCAACCGTAAGGATTTTCCTTCGGTTCCGCTCATCGCCCCATCCGCCACCACACTCTGCCAACCGATATTTTGGACATGGGTGCGGTATTCAATGGCTGGAGTCGCCTTGTCTTTGACCACATAGTTGACAATCGATTTTTTTACGGTATTGCCTTTTCCATCCAGGACTTGCGCTGAAAGGGTATAAATACCGGCTTCTGTTGGGGTAAAAGTAGCAGTGCTGGCACTGCTGTAATCTTGAATGGTGGTGGTTTTTGCATTTAAATCATAGTAAAAACCGTATTGATAATCTCCTTCTCCGCCACTGGCGTTGGCACTCAAGGTGAGTAGCGTCCCCACCGTTTGGCCGGTTGCTTTATCCACTGTAAAACTGTCGACACTCAACGGCGTACTTGGGGTCACTTTAGCCAGGGCAGCATCCAGTTGGATCATCCCATAACCATAGTAATCATCCCGGCCTTTCGCCCCAAAATCCAGGGCCGTTTCTTCCAGCAGGGTTTCCACCTCAGTGCTGGTCATATTTGGATCTGCTGCCATCAGGACGGCGCAGGCACCAGCTGTGATTGGGCTGGAAAACGAGGTGCCGGAGGTTACTTCATAGGTGCCATCATGGCTGGTGGAATAGATCTTCATGCCAGGAGCACATAAATCCACCAGACTGTTGTGCTGGGAAAAGTAAGCGATCTTATTGGTGTTATCCGTTGCCCCAACTGAAATAACATTATTATAGGACGCCGGAATCGCTAATTCGCCACTGTAATTGGCATCGGCACCTTCATTACCAGCTGCCGCTACAATTACTTTTCCGGCTGTGGCCGCATTTTCCACGGCTGTCCGGAGTGCCGCCGAAACCATATATCCGCCAAAACTCATATTGATGACTTTTACATCCGACCGCCCGGCTGCTTCATACAAGGCGGCACAGATATAGCCCACATCCAAATTTTTATCGCCATCAGACAGACCGCCAACCCGGTAAGGTGCCACCTTAATATTGGTAGCGCCAGCGATGCCGGCAATGCCAATGCCATTATTGGCAACCGCTGCCACACATCCCGAGACCAAGGTTCCGTGTCCCGACAAATCAACCATATTGGTAGTTCCTTCAACAAAATCATAGCCAGTTACGACATTGTCTTTGAGGTCCGGATGTTGGGTGTTCAGGCCAGTATCAATAACCGCGACCACCACGGTTTGAGCATTATTGACCTTGTCCCAGGTCTCGTCAGCACCAACCCGTTCAAACTGCCAGGCGGTCGACAATGCCGGGTCATTGGGAAGCGCCGAAGTCTGGAGATAACTATTTTTCTCAGCTACCAGGACATTGGGGTTTTCCGATAGTTTAGTAACCAGGGCATCGGTATTGGCTGAATCAGCAACTTGGATAATATCCACTTGATCACTTAAGGTTTCGCCCCCGATAATCTCCTGAGTTGTTAAAGAAAGATTTCCAACATTGGCCTGATCTTTATAAATGACAATAATCTGATCATTGATGTTCGAATTGGTATCAAGATCCGCCACTTCATCTAAACTTTGAATGACCATAGACTGACCTTCAGCCATTACCCCAAGGGGGCATGCGCTTCCAATTAAAACCATTGCGAGCAGGAAGACGATTGCCTTCTTAAATTTCATAGCGATTACCTCTTTGTGCTTTCTGTTCATTTTTAATCGACTGATTATTTTGGATCGCTCCTGTTTCTTTTTTTAAGCTGAATCCATCCATGTTAATGTTGCTCATTCTTTACTTCTTGATTATTATAAATTATACCCTCAAGTCACATTTTTTTCAATCCATATAAAAATTAATGCGCTCTCGGCAATTTCGACTTTCCTTAAAAATTACTGAATTTCAAGTTTTGCTAAAGGTTAGCAGTTTATTATGTATTTAAGAGATACACATCTCCCCTTTTTCTTTTCATTCCTAATATAAAAAAAGCAGCGCATCCATTCGGGATCGCTGTTTTTTTGTTTCGAAAGCTTATTTATCCAGCGACTTTAGATGTTATTTGTTCTTGAAAATAAAATATGATAGAATTAATAAAACTTAATTTCTTTTAATAAATTTCATCAGAACAGGAGCTAAATAAAGTGGCAATTGAAAAAGTACGGGATTATTTTAAACAATGGAATCTGGATTCACGGATACAGGAATTTGAAACCTCTTCGGCAACGGTGGAACTGGCCGCCCAGGCTTTGGGGTGCGCACCAGAGCGAATCGCCAAAACCTTGTCCTTCAAATTAGAGGAAAAATGTGTGCTGGTGGTAACTGCTGGCGATGCCAAAATTGACAATGCCAAATTCAAGACTCATTTTAAAACCAAGGCTAAAATGCTTTCTCCCGAAGAAGTGGACCAACTCGTTGGCCATGGCGTTGGCGGTGTTTGCCCCTTTGCCATCAATGATGAGGTGGATGTCTATTTAGACCATTCCCTCCGCCGCTTCGAAACTGTTTTTCCGGCCTGTGGCAGCAGCAACAGCGCCATTGAACTGACCATTGATGAGCTGGAAAAATACTCAAACAGCATTGCCTGGTTTGATGTTTGTAAAAACTGGCAGCTGAAGGCTTAGATTGATTTCTAAGCTTTTTCGCAGAAGACCCTGATGATCTAATAGATCATCAGGGTCTTCTTTTTTTATTTTTCGATTCCTGAACGGTTCGGTCTAGGAGAACAAAAACATCACGATAATTCCGCCAATGACACTGGCGATACCAATCCCAATGGCCATCAGTTTTTCATTTTTGATATCATCCAACAGTTCATCTTCAGACTTATAAGTCACATGGGATGGTTTTTTGGTTGTAACTGATCGGCCCACATAAAGTCGATTCCCCCGCTTATGGATTTCACCTAGAATATACATGGGTTGATCCTCTGGCAGAATTTCTTCAAAAAAACGATAGCCCAAAAAACGTGAGCCTCTATTTTTAGAAAAACTAAAATTGAAATTATCTCTGACCCAATCAGAATCTTCTGATTCCATCCGATTGCAGCCGGGCATCAGATCCACATCGCCACCGAAACTGTCCATATCAATATAGACTTTTTCATCTGAGCTGCTGTCAGTCAGATAGACTTCCACCGGACTTTTTTCGCTGGATAAAGAAGTTTCCACCTTATCCGTAACGGTTCGGGTATTGCCTTTGTCATCCCGTTCAGTCCGAGTTTCTTCATGAACTGAAAAAACTTCATTTTCATAGTAAGCCACCGGACGTTGGGAAAACGGTGCCTCCACATCGCCCGAAACACTGCGAAGGTGACCCTTCACTTCACTGTAATGACGGTAATTCTCATCCAAACTGGATAAATCACCAACAATGTCCAAGACATCTTTAATGCAGGAGGTCTGCTGAAACTGGATTTCCTGTACCTTGTTTGTGTTTTTGCGAAACATATAAACAGCGTAGCAAATCCCTGCAACCATAATCAGTATTCCAATTATAAATGCCATGGTTTTAGCTTATTCCCATCTCTGCTTTAAGCTTAGCCAATTCGTCATCAACGGCCGCATTTTTTTCCAGTGCTTCAAATTCGTCAGCCACACTGTTGCTTTCGCTGGCCATTTCAGTAAATGCTTGAGCTTCGGCTTCTTTAGCATTAACTTTCTGTTCCATTTTGTCCAGTTTGGTAAAGGCGCTGGTACTGTCCGTACTGTTTAAAGAGGTACTGACACTTTTTTGAGCGTCGGCCATTTTAGAACGGGCGATTAACATGTTCTGTTTCATTCGAGCTTCTTCAAGCTTGGATTTTAATTGACGCACCTGATCTTTCAATTGGCCAACTTGCATACTCATGGAGTCATAGGCGGCCTGGAATTGAACTAAATCACCATCCACACTGGTTTTTTGCGCCAATGCTTTTTTTGCCAGTTCTTCATTGCCGGCTGTTAATGCGACTTTCGCTTTGTTAGTCCAGTCGGCTGAAGCTGCTTTTGCGGATTCCAATTGTTTTAAAGCCTGTTTTTCGCTGCCCATGGCGGCACCCAGTGCCTGGGTTGCACTATTAACCTGTGCTTCCATGTCAATGATAATCTGTTTCACCATTTTTTCCGGATCTTCAGCCTTATCCAGCATGTCATTTACATTCGCTTTTAACAAGTCACTAAGACGTTCAAAAATTGCCATTTTTTCCTCCTGCTATTTGTTTTATTATTTCAGGGCATTAAATGCCTGGGCTAATTGAATCTTTCCGGTCATTGCCCGATTGGTATCAAATCGCCTTTTTTCTGTATGCTCATCTTAACAAATCAGAGAAAATAAGTCTATTTCTTTTTTGTTTTAAGCGTCAATTATTACCACTTAATTTCCATGAAACTAGATCTATTTCATCGATTTCAATTCTTTTATTGATTTTCATGGATTGTTTAATTAAAAAGCGCATGAAAAAAATAATTATGGGTATACAACCTTAAAAGAATCTCTCTCTTTTGAAAGCATTTTAAAATGACAGGATTCTCAGTTAATCAAAGGACGCAGAAAAGGCATCTTGTCTCTGAAAGGGAGTTTTTAAATGAATAAAAAGCCAGTATCTCAATTTAAATCGGACGAAAGTACTTATTCACAAAAGGGGTGGTCGATATGAAAAGCATACGAACGAAACTGATGGTCTATTTTTCGGGACTGATTCTGATTGTTTGTGCAATCTTTACCTTTGTTTCCATCAGTTCATTAACCAATGCCGTGGTGACTGAAGCCGAGAAATCTTTGGAAAAGCAGGCCCAGAATTCAGCAGCGATCATCAGCAGCCGCAACGAACAGAATTACATTTATCTTGAAGGGATCGCCTCCCGGGATAAGATTTTCTCCAGCACTGTGCCCATGAACGAAAAAATGGCTGTCCTGAAAAACGACGTCAACAGTTCTAATCGTTTCATTCGTATTGGAGTTGCCGATCTCAATGGAAACCTTTATCTGTCCGACAGCTATGGTGATCGGGGTCAGATTGTGGATATCACTAAGCGGGATTATTTTCATGCCTCAGCTACTGGTGAACGGGGCACCATGAATCCGGTCATCAGCGTGAATCCCGACGACAACGGTGCTTTGATCATGGCTTATTCGGTGCCCATTTATGAAAATGGTGCCATCACCGGGGTTTTGGTGGCAGTGGCCAATGCCTGGTTCTTAAATGACATTACTGACAATATGAACTTCGGTGAAACCGGCTACACCTATATTGTTGATTCAACCGGGACGGCTATTTCTCATCCTGAGCGGGATAATGTTGTTAAGCAGATGAACCCCATCACCTTGGCGGAAACAGATACCAATTATAAAGAACTTGGTACCGCCATGGGATCAGCTTTGGAAAAAGATTCTGGAACAACTACCTATACGCTAGATGATAATAAATACTACATGGGCTTTTCAAAAATTGAGGGCATGGATTGGACTGTGGTTCTCTCCATCGACTCTGACGAAGTGCTGTCAGCCCTGCCTGGTGCCATTTTAAACAGTGTGCTCATTTCCATTGTTGTTTTGGCTATTAGCATTATTTTCTGCTATTTCATTGCTAAGCGCATTACCGATCCCATTAAAAAAATTAAATGTATGATTAAAGAAATGGGACTTGGTCATTTAAGCGCTCGTCTTCATATGGAAACCAACGATGAAATCGGCGAAATGGCGATGGCGATGGACAATTTTGCCGATAATCTGCAAACCGAGGTGCTTGCGGTCATGAACCAGATTTCCGATGGCGATGTCTCTGTAGCTATTGAAATCAATGATGATCAGGATGAGATCAAACCGGCCCTCCAAAAGACCATTGAAGCGATTCGCGGCTTAATTACTGAAGTAACCATGCTGGCCCATGCTGGTGTGGCCGGACAGCTTTCCACCCGAGGAGACGTTGAATCATTCAAAGGCGGATTTAAAGATATTGTTGTCGGTGTGAATGATACGCTTGATGCGGTAGTTGGTCCTCTTAATGTGGCCGCCGATTATGTGGACCGCATCGGCAAGGGACAAATCCCGGAAAAAATTACAACCACCTATAATGGTGATTTTAACACCTTGAAGAATAACATCAATGCCTGTATTGACGGTTTAGGCGCTCTGGCAGAAAGTAACCGCGTCCTTGGCAAAATGAGTCTCAATGATTATTCAGAAAAAATGCCAACTAATTATCTGGGCATTTACGCTGAAATCGGCCACTCCATCAATGACGTCCATACCCGATTAACCCGGATTGTTGAAATTTCAACCAATATCGCCAATGGCGATATGCGCGACTTGGAAATCCTCTCCAAGATCGGCAAACGTAGCGATAATGACACCTTGATTCCCGCCCTGGTGGTAATGATTAAAAATATTATCAACTTGGTAAATGAAACCGAAAAAATGGCCCGTATTGCCATTGAAGGTAATTTGGGCAACCGCGGCGATGTCTCCGGATTCCCTGGTGAATACGGAAAGATTGTCACTGGTTTTAATCAAACCCTGGATGCGGTCATCGCACCTATTGAAGAAGCCTCTGCGACCCTGATCCAATTGTCTCAGGGCAATCTTCACACAAAAATGGAAGGTAACTACCGCGGTGATCATGCTCAGATTAAAGAAGCATTAAATCAGACCATTAACTTCTTAAGCCAATATGTTGGTGAAATAACCAGTACCCTGGAAGAAATGGGTCAAGGCAATCTGAATCAGGAAATCACTAGTGACTATCTGGGTGACTTCCAAGCGATCAAAGCCGCCCTTAATGACATCAATACTAATCTCAGCACAACGATGACTGATATTGATGTAGTTGCCGGACAGGTTGAAGTCGGCGCCAAACAGATTTCTGACGGTGGGCAGGCGCTGGCTCAGGGCACCACCGAACAGGCCAGCGCCATCCAGGAATTAACCGCCTCCATTGAAGAGGTTGCCGGTGAAACTAAGAAAAATGCCATGCGAGCCAATGAAGCCAATGAACGGGCGATTGAAGTTCGGTCAAATGCGGAAGTCGGCAATACCCAAATGACCACAATGATTTCTGCCATGGGCGATATCAATTTATCATCTCATGACATTTCCAAGATCATTAAGGTCATTGATGACATTGCCTTCCAGACTAATATTCTGGCTCTGAATGCCGCTGTTGAAGCTGCCCGGGCTGGCCAGCACGGTAAAGGCTTTGCGGTAGTTGCCGAAGAAGTCCGTAATTTGGCCGCCCGAAGCGCTGAAGCCGCCAAGGAAACCACCGATCTCATTGAAGGCTCCATTGATAAGGTCAACATGGGTACGAAAATCGCCGATGAGACGGCAATCAGTCTCCAAGAAATTCTCAATGAGATTGAGAAAGTTACTGGTCTAGTTGGCGACATAGCTCAGGCCTCCAACGAACAAGCCTCAGAAATCGACCAAATTACCCAGGGTATCGAACAGGTTTCTCAGGTCGTTCAGACCAATTCCGCTACCGCCGAAGAAAGCGCCGCCGCCAGTGAAGAACTCTCCGGTCAGGCGGAAATTCTTAAAGAAATGGTGGGCGCATTTAAAGTCAAAGACACTGCCAAAACTGCCTTCAAAACCGCCATTGTTTCAAAATCAGAAACCCCCGTTACAGAATTGCCCGACGAGCCCCGTATTCTATTAGATGATATGGAAATGGATAAGTATTAACCATCAGAGTTTAGAGGACTGAATTTAAAATCAGTCCTCTTACTTACCCGTTTATTGTGTTTTTAAAATCAGCATGTTCCGATTAATGATATTTTGACGTTTCCACCTGAATTTGAGAAGCGATTTCAAAACCTAATGCCAATTGACTTCCCAATAGTTCAATGGTCATCGGACCTATTGTATTCAGCTGAAACAACTTTAACAAAGACGCCCTTAATCAACCCCATACTATAAAGTCTTTTCGACAAGGCATCATCGGCGCTTAAATCTTTCACAACAACGGTACTTCCTATTCTGCACATGGATAACGGCATCTCTCTCCTCATTTCTACTCTTTCTGCTAATTCTTTTCTTGAACGGCTGTATCGCTCGATAATATTACCTAAAATTAATACAATCCTGTCATCCAACAACAGCGGTGATTCTTTTTTGATTTCCTGAAATGCAAATTCATAATTTAATGCCTCCCGATAGTTACGTTTACTGGTCATTGCATCAAAAACATCCGCTACCCCAACAATCCGTTCATAGATAGCTGGTTTAAATTTATTGACTCATTTAAACTAAAAATCTTAATTAATTTAATGTTCTCATTCAGAAGCTGATTGTTTTATCATTAAACCTAAAGTAATTTCTAGAAATGGCGATAATTATAATAAGAGCGAATGAGTACAAACAAATATGACCATTGCTTTTAAAAACCACTGCCGACTAACCAAGTCTCCCTTTACAAAAATTTTAACTACAAAACAGGAGGTTCATAAAAATGAAGTGGATTAAAGACATAAAAACGACTACCCGACCATGGGTAACTTTTCTATCCGGATTTATAGCAGGGACCTCTGATGATTCAGATGAAACGGCTGCTATTAATGACTACTTTGTAACTTACCTGCAAAAAATGGCGGCTGATCGAATTAAGCCTATTTCCTGCGATGATAATCTTTCTCATAAAGCATGCGAAGCTCCCTGTGAAGGTAACTTAAATCATGCGGATAAACCATTACGAACGCTGTCCCCCTTAAAACAAATCATTTAAAAAAATGTCCTTTCAATTACAATATTGAAGAGACATTTTTTGTAGCTGTAATTATTTTAAAATTGATGTTATTTTTAGTTGAATTATGTCGATATAGTTTAAAGAAGGTACCGCAAATTATTTTTATCTAATAAGGAGGATATTATGAACACAAATGCAATTGATGCAAACAAATCGCTGAATCAAAATGTTCAGGCGAAAGGCGTCACCCAAAATGCTGACGTCAAAGTTGATCCCAAAGCTGCAGATAAAGTCCAGCCAGTTGTCCAAAAACTCGACTCCATTGAACTCGGCACCGCAACTTCTGAAGACATTGGAACCTACACTGTCGATCGTAAAAAGATAGATGAAATCAAACAGGACTTTGGCCGTAATACTGAGTCATTCAAAAAAATGGTTGCCGCCATGATTGAAAAACAGGGACTGAAAGTCAATCAGGTTCTAAAAGATCTGGCTGAAGGTAAAGACGTTAAAATCACCGTCGATTCTGAAACTCAGGCAGCCGCTCAGGAAGCCATTTCAGAAGATGGCTATTTTGGCGTTAATAAAACATCCGAACGGATTGTGGATTTTGCCAAAGCGCTGTCCGGTGGTGATAAAAGTAAAATCGAAACGCTGCGAAATGCCTTTAAAGAAGGGTTTGAAAGCGCCAAAAAAGATTTTGGCGGGGAACTTCCCGACATCTCCCAACAAACTTATGATAAGGTTATGAAGGGCTTTGATGATTGGGCTAAGGAAGACAAATAATCTGGATCTTATCCCGGGATTATTGCCCATCTTAAATTGTTCGCATTAAATCTCCGGTAAAATTCTTAGTACAAAAAAGACAAGGGTTCAATTTCCCTTGTCTTTTTTATTGGCTTTTTATCGTTTTAATTTAAACTTCGAGATCATTTCTTTGAGTAACGGCTGCAATGGCGCCATTTTCATAAACCGGCGTCGCATATAAAATAACCGGCTCACCAGTAACCCAGGTGATTGTTATGTCTGAAGCCGTCGGGGTCCCCGCAACTGCACCTTTAAAATAACTCCGATCCGCAACATTAACGGTATCCCCTTTGACGTTTTGAGTGATGCCGTTGCCTGCCAGAACATAGGCGTCATAACCCGCCCTCGCTGCCTCGGCTTCTAAAAAAGCGACCCGCTGATTTTGCGGAATTGCAGCATCAAGCAGAATCGAATTTTGGGCCAAACTTTGCATGTACTGAAGCTCAGCATCTCGTTTGGCTTCGATATAATTTGCCTATACTTCTGCCATACTCATCAGTTGTTGCTGGGCATCCCCTTCAAGCACGCTTGTAAACTGATTGACCACAACCACTCCCAGAATACCTGTTACTACCAAAACGAGTGCAGTAAACATGGTGATTAGGCGTAACCTGATTGATTTCATGTATTTCCCCTTCCTTTTCCTAATTCTATAATATAGCTTCGCTCAACCTTCATTAGTTCACAAAGTATTTTATTGATGATTAGCTAAACAAACTCGCTGTATTAATATACCACTATTGGATAACTGATAAACGTTTTTACCTGAGTTCCCATTATTTATTGTTATTTTTTCGATATTTTCCCATGATAAGCTTTAGGCAAATAAAAACAATGGTTTAAATATAAAAAGGCAGGTAAAATACCTGTCTTTTTATATTTGCATCTTTTCACTTTGGTTATCTCACTAAACAACATTTCGATTGAGACCTCATATTTGACGCTAAATTAGTCGTTACAGACAAAAAAAACATCGTGATAAACTGGATTTTCTGTTAACACCTTTTCAGCGTAGGAGCAATAAGATATAATGCTCAAGCGGTTTTCTCTGGCGAATACCGCTGCCTTTTCCACCAGCTTGACGCCAAGTTCCTGCCCTCTGAGTTCTTTGGTCACATAGACATGCTCAATAATAAACACATCATTTTCAATATGATAATTTAATAAACCAATCGGTTCCTCTTCATTGGCCCCCATATAGAATTTATTTTTACTTTCATGAATGGTTTCCATGCTCTCCTCCGTTTCAAATTAATTATAGAAGCATCTATGGAACATCCTCAACTCGGTTTCTGCTATTATTTTTTGCCAAATACGAGAAATACCAAACCATTGAGACGATTGCTGATCAATAGTGCCGGTTCGGTTTAATATTGACCAATTATAGACGATATCATCTCCCCTTCTATTATCTTATTATAACGTCAGTTCAATAAAAAAGCGAAAGATTTCATCTGTGATTTTAAATTAAATCAGCCTGAACACCAATTGTTTAATCGGTTGCATTCATAAAGTAACCGTGTTATACTTTAAAGAAAGAATCATTTTAAATAACAGGAGAAAAAGATGGAAGCATTAAGTAAATTAAGTGACGTTGAACTCAAGAATAAACTGGCAAAATTGAAAGAAGATTTGGCGGATGTTGAAAATGAACGTAGCTTTATCTTTAAGCAATCCGGCATGCATGTATCCAGTGGTAAAATCGTAGCTCAAATGGAAGAATTCGATTCTGAATCAAAAAAACTTAAAGAATTCATCGCCGAATGTGATGAAGAAATTAATAGTCGTGGTCTCTAAACATGTGCAAGGGGTTTGTTAACCCCTTGTTTTCTTTTGTAAAGAATTCATTCGTTTGATTGGTCTATCTTTGCGGATCTCTGTTTCCACACGATTTCTGCCCCGTTCTTTCGCCCGATATAAAGCCAGATCGGACCGAAGCAATAATTCGTCAATGGTTTCTTCTTTTCGCAACTGAGCAACACCAAATGAACACGTCTTCTTCCCGACAACTTCAAAATCATGAGTGTCTACCATTTCCCTTAGTTTTTCTGCCAGTACTGTTGCCCCTACCAGATCAGTATCCGGACAAACAATCATAAATTCTTCGCCACCCCAGCGTCCGACAATATCGGTTTTTCGGACACCCTGACTTAAAATTTTTGTGACCGCAATTAATACCGTATCCCCGACAAGATGTCCATGTTGATCGTTAACCAATTTGAACATATCAATGTCCGCCATAATAATAGCAAGATTTTGTTTACTTAGACCAACCTGCTGCTTCTCTTTCATGAGAACCTCATCAATTTTGCGACGATTATAAAGTCCGGTAAGTTGATCTTTAATGGCCAAATCCTTTAATTCATTTTCCAATTCTTTACGCTCAGTAATATCGCGTTCAATATGAAGAACCCCGATTGCGTTTTTATCTTTATCCCGGAGGATATTGGCATTGGTTTCACAATAAAATTGACTGCCATCTTTTCGTACCATCAAATATTCTGCTGCTCCGGTTAAATGGCCATTGATCATTTCAGTAATGAAATAGATCGCCTTTTCATGATAGCTTTCATGCACAAACTCCATAATATTCCTGCCAATCAGCTCATCCGCAGAATCATATCCCCACATTGAAACAGTTTGTGCCGTAACAAATTCGACCATTCCGTCCATCGTTGAAATGGCAATCCCATCCGGTGATGTTTCAATAATGGTTTGCAGTTTTTCTTCACTTGCCCGAAGCGCTTCTTCTGCTTTTTTGCTCTCTGTTACGGTCCAGACCGCTTCCATCAAAAGTGTAATCTTAAGAATATCTGTTTCATCATAATCTGTTTCTTTATTGGCCAACCCGACTACGCTAACAATTTCTTCATTTTTGAAAATGGGAACGGTTAAGAATTTGGTCAGTTGAACATGCCCTTCCGGGCAACCCTTTTTCAACGGATTCTTCGCCTCAAAATCATTCACCACAATCGGTCGACGTTGTCGAACTGCTTCACCCCAGATTCCAGTTTTATCCAATTTATAGGTTGTTTGCATCTTTTCTATTTTACACGCTTGCATGACTTCTTCAGACCAGGTGTTAAGAATAAATTCTTTATATTCTTCATTGTAATGATAAATATAGCCGATTTTGCTGTTCGTTAATTCAATGGCTTGCTTAAGGGCGTAGTCCAGGAATTCTTGAATGGTTTCCGAAGGGTGCTGCAGAATATCAACTATTTTCAATAACCGGGCTTCATTTTCAAGAATTTTTTTATTAATGCGTTGCTTATCTTTTATTTCATTTTCGAAATTTTTAATTACACAATATCTCGCTAACTGATTATCGATCTTAGCCAGCACAACATCGTCATTAAATGGCAGCACTAAATAATCAGCCGCACCGGAAACCAGACTTTTCACTTGTATGTCAACTTCGTTTCGCTCTGAAAAAAGCATCACTGGGATATGCTGAGTTTGTTCTTTCATCTTGAGTTGTTTACAAATGGAGTAGTCTTTCATTTCTGGCAGCTGAAGATCAATGAGAATTAAATCAGGCTTTTCCAAATCAGATAGTTCAAGCGTCGTTTTTTCATCAATAGCAAAAAGCACCGTATATTTCACGCTTAAACGATCAACTAAATTTTCAATCTTTTCGACTGCCTTGCTGACTATCAGAATGCGCTGAATTGTGTCCGTATTCATTTTGATTTCCTCTCTTATTACGACTTACCATTCTTTTGCTAATGCTTCACTATTTTTTTTCATTTGGTTATATTCATTAATGCGCAACGATTTCCTGTATTTATGAATTATAATGAATTTAATATAAATATACCACACTTTTATCCAAAATAGCACCTGCCTATTTATTATCTTTTGCCTTTGCTGGCGAACACTCTGCTTTGCATTACTTAACCTTTAAAAACAACAATCATTGTTTTATCCCGGCACGATACGTTCGCGATAATCCGTTGCTACCATTCCTCATCTCGCTACGTTTATTAATTTCACATAAAAAAACAAAGCCTCGGAAAATTCCTTTGGCTTTGTTAATCAGGTAGCTTATTTAAATACTATCGATCTTCTTCTGTAGCGCCAGTGTTTGACTGATTATTTCTTCATCCAGATCATTGAAATCAATATAATCGCCGGTAACAATGTAGAAAACTGTTTCAAAAATATTGGTGGCATGATCGCCGATCCGTTCCAGATAACTGCCCACAAAAATGAAAACGGATCCCTGATGGATATTTTTAGTATTATCGATCATGTACGCCAGACAGTCATGGTGAATTTGTATATTCAGGGCGTCAATCTCATCCTCTAGATCAACAACTTCTCGTAGTCGACTGATATCTTCGTGAACAAAGGCCTGAATCGCCAGCTTTAGCAATTTTTGAGCCAATTCGCAAGCCCGGGGAATATCAACCAGTCGTTTCATATAGACCACATCTGACAATTCCAACACCCGTTTTGAAATATTCACTGCTAAATCGGCAATTCGTTCTAGATTAGTGATAATTTTATAAGTCGCTGCCAATCGTCGCAAATCGGTAGCAACCGGTCCCTGTGTTGCAATCACCTTACTTACAATCAGCTGAAGTTCAATTTCTTTGGCATCCACCAAATCATCCCGTTCAATCACTTCTTTTGCCAACTCATTATCTTTGCTTTTCAGCGCTAAAACAGAGTCAGACAACATTTTCTCGGTCAATGCTGACATCAGCAAGATCTCGTCTTTGATCATTCTTAATTCTTCGTTAAACTCTACTCGCATTATTTATATCTCCTTATCAACAAAACATCCATGATCTATTTCCCTATTATTATCAACCAAAACGTCCCGTAATGTAATCCTCTGTCCGTTTGTCATTGGGATTTGTGAAAATAATGGGTGTTTCGTTAAATTCAATCACCTCTCCCATCAGAAAGAAAGCCGTTTTATCAGAAATTCGCCCCGCTTGCTGCATGGAATGAGTCACAATAATGATGGTAAAGTCCTTTTTTAAACTTGACATCAAATCCTCAATTTTCGCCGTCGCAATGGGGTCCAGCGCTGAGGTTGGTTCATCCATCAGAATAACTTCCGGATTCATGGCAATGGTCCGGGCGATACAAAGTCGTTGCTGTTGACCACCGGATAATCCTAATGCCGATTTATTCAAGCGGTCCTTGACTTCTTCCCAAAGTGCCGCTTTTACCAGACTCTCTTTGACAAGGGTATCCAGTTGGGTTTTGTCTTTCATTCCCTGGCATTTGGGACCATAGGCAATGTTTTCATAAATACTCATGGGAAAGGGATTTGGTTTTTGAAAAACCATCCCTACCCGAGTTCGCAGATTGATGACATCAATATCACCGTTGATGTCTTTTTCATCAAAGAGGATTTCACCTTTGATCGTAACCCCATCAATGAGATCATTCATCCGGTTCAGGCAGCGTAAGAAGGTTGATTTACCGCAACCGGATGGTCCGATAAAAGCAGTAACCTCCTTTTCACCAATTTCCATATTGATTGATTTAAGGGCTTGAAAGTCGCCGTAAAACAAATCCAGATTTTTGGTATTAAACTTAATTTTTTTGTCCATATTACTCCTCATTTTTTATTAAAGACGTCCAACTTGTCTGAAGTGATACGGGACAAGATGTTCAGCACAATAACAATTACAATTATGACAATCCCGATGGCACAGGCCAGTTCAATGTTGCCTTCTTCTTTGGCGACATAATAAGCCTGCACGGTGAGGGTGCTGCCAGGTGAAAACAGCGTTCCCGGAATTTGTGAAACGGTTCCTGCCGTTAACAGTAGCGCCGCTGATTCTCCAACCACCCGGCCGATACTTAACAACACCGCTGTCGCAATCCCCGGAACTGCACATGGCAGTACCACTTTAAAGATGGTTTGCAGCTTGGTTGCTCCAAGCGCCAGTGATCCTTCCCGGAAAGCTATGGGTACTGTTTTTAAGGCTTCTTCAGTACTTCGGATGATAACCGGCAACAAGATGATGGCCACAGTCAGACTACCGGAGATCAGTGAAATTTGTAAGTTCAGTGCGACCACAAAGAACGCCATTCCGAACAAACCAAAAACGATTGAAGGAATTCCCGCTAAAGTTTCCGCCGCAAAACGGATGATATTGACAATTCTTCCCGGTTTTGCATATTCAGTTAAATAAATCGCCCCAAAAATACCAATTGGCAATGCAACCAACAGCGATATTAAGACCATATACAAGGTCGTAATAATATTTGATTTGATGCCCCCACCTGGTTGGACAACCTTAATTTTGAGATCACCGGATTGACTGCTGATGATCGATACCACTTCATCGAGCGTGAGATTTTCAAAGCTTTCGCCATTGATGCTTTCCAGAATAAAATCTGTTTTTATATTAATTGTTGCACCTGTTGAGTCCTTCGCATTAAGCAATGGGGAACCTTTTTCAATATATGATATTACGAACTGTTCTTTTTCTGAGGTATAATTCTTATATGAAATTTTGGAAACTGCTGCTCCGATATTTTCAATGTAAATTGGACCTTCAGTCAAAGTCTCGTACCGATCATCATAAGGTGTCTTTTTACTTAACGTGTCGGTGTCGATACTCATCGGTATTTCTTCCGACTGCGTAAATGCGTAAAAGACCTTTTCATTATAATCTCTTGTTAAAAAATCCCAATTGACCAAGCCAATCCCTTTGACAAAAATAAAACCCAGAATGAAAAGCAATACGCTCAAGGTAATCGCTGTTGCCAGATAAATGATTGATTTGACGATATTATCTTTTATTTTTCTGCTCATCTTAACTGCCTACCTTTTGCTTGACCAATTTATTCACCGTAAAATTGATAATCATAATAAAAATAAACAAAATTACGCCGGTTGAATAGAGAAGTTGTTGGTGAACACCTGAAGCATAACCCATTTCAAGTGCGATATTGGTTGTCAGTGGTCGAATTTGCGAAAAGATACTGGTTGGGATCCCCGCAATTGGATTTCCACAAACAAGCATAACCGCCATGGTTTCACCAATTGCCCGGCCAATTCCCAGGATGACGCCAGTCATAATTCCAGACCGGCCAGCTGGCAAGACTACTCTAAATATCGTTTGAACTTTAGATGCCCCCAATGCATACGATCCCTCACGATATTCTTTGGGAACAGCCGCAATGGATGTTTCGGCAATACTGACGACGGTTGGTAAAATCATAATTGCCAAAACAAAAACCGTTGCCAATAGTGACTCGCCTTGAGCAAAGGGTGATATTTTTAACACGTATGGAACAATGATTCCCAATCCAAAAATACCATATAAAACGGAAGGAATTCCTGCCAATAACTCAACCGCAAAGCGAATTGCTTTGCCGATTCGTGAACTTGCCATTTCTGAAATAAACACGGCCGTCAGAATGGCAATGGGGACGCCAATCAAAATAGCTCCGAAGGTTGCAAAAACCGAACCAACGATCATGTAGAAAATTCCATATAAATTTGAATCCGGCCGCCATTCGACGCCGCTCAAAAAATTCCAGAGTGGATAGCTATTTGTTACAAATGGTGCCAGCCCATTATAAAAAACAAAAAATGTGATGGCTAAAACACTTAAAACGGCTACCGAAGCACAGATGAGAAAAATGATTTCGACTATTTTTTCTTTTCTTTTTTTACGTTTTATCGCTTCCAAAAAAAGCTCCTTTTTATACCTTCCTATTCATATTTAACCGTGAAGGTAAATTTCCCAAAAATAGGCCCCCCGAAGGGGGCCTGGTTCTGTTTTCTTTAAATTACTTCGTTACTGTGATTCCGCCTTCATCGGTTACAATTTTTTGACCGTCAGCACTCATCAGGAAGTCAAGGAAAGCCAAGGTTGATTCGTCAGCTTTGGTTTTGTCATAAATAGCCAGGAACGGTCTTGATAACGGGTAGGTCTTATTTAAAACATTGTCAACACTCGCTTTAACACCATCCACATTAACTGCTGTTACTGTTTTATCAACAAAGGTCAATGAAACATAACCAATTGCATTGGCATTTCCTGCGATGGTTGTCTGAACATTTCCGTTACCTTCTTTAACAGTCGCATCAGCCTTTAATTTTCCGCTGAATCCGAGTAGTTCTTCAATGGCAGTTCTGGTACCTGAACCATCTTCACGAGAAACAACGACAATCGGTGCATCTGCTCCGCCAACTTCACTCCAATTGGTAACTGCACCAGTAAAAATTGATGTTAATTGCGCTTTGGTAAGATTGGTCACTTTGTTTGCGGGGTTAACAATTAACGCGATGCCATCATATGCAAAGACAAGTTCTGTTAAATTTCCTTTTTCTTCGGCTTTTAGATCTCTGGATGAACAACCAAATGAATAGGTGCCTGCAGTAGCTCCTTTGATACCATCTGAAGAGCCAGTACCACTGTAGGTAAATTTAACATCTGGGTTTAAGGCCGTAAACTCTGAACCGGCTGCATCGATAATCTTTTGAACCGATGTTGATCCACCACCATTGATCTCACCTGAAACCTTAGCTGCCGTCTTTGTCGATCCTGATGAACTACATCCTGCGAAGGTCATCACAGTCGCACCAACCAGCAGTGCTACTAATACATTTTTAAAACTTTTAGACATTTTTTTCTCCTTCAAATTTCCTTAATTTTCGTTGTTTGCATGGTTATCTTACCAAATAAAAAACCACAAAAGGTTTTGAGGAGGTAAAGAGATTGTTAAGAATGCGTTAAATCAGATTATCTTGCGGTAAGTTGAATTTAATAAAACTGAATTTATAAAAACAGGATTCTGATTTAGCAGAATCCTGTTTTTATAAATTAAAATCTTATTTTTTTAGTCGAAAATCTCCCGGACTAAAGCCTCAAATTCCCGATACATCGGCAAGTCATTTAGCGGTTTCAGGGCATCCAGAACACCTTTGTAATACCAGGCTTGTTTTTCTTTGCCTCTGACAAAAATATCCCAGACATCATCGCCGATTTTGGCGTAATCTGCTTTCACACTTCTCAGGTTTGCCAGCTTATCAGCGCAAGCCAACAGCTGCATGTCCCGGGTTGCTTCGTTCTTGAGAAAATCGATCGTGTTCTGTTTACGCTTTTCCCAGGGTAACAGTTTATTTTCGGAATCGGAAGCAACCAGATCAGCCACCGCATCGCCGAATTCTTTACGAATGGTTTCCAGACTGGTGTCCGTATCTTCTACGGTATCGTGAAGGAGACCCGCACAGATAAGGGCTTCGTTTTGCTCCGGATCGACGGCTTCTCCCAGAATTTTTGCGACCTCAAAGGGGTGCGTAATGTAGGGCAGCTGCGATCCCTTTCTGAAATGTCCGGTATGGGCTTTGGCTGAAAATTCAATGGCTTTGGGAATTGACATATGTGGGCCCTCCTTTGTTATTTATTCATTTGATTTAATTTATTAGTTAAGTTTTATTTGCATTTAGTCTTAATAGTATTTTATCATAAACCACCTGCATATGGGGTTCACTGACATAGTCTGGCAATTCCCTGATGGGAATCCATTTGACACCGCTGTTTTCGTCTGGCTTAATGGTGAGGGATTCACGCTCCGATGCCTGCAACAGATAGGCCACAGATAAATGTAAATGGGCGGAAACCGGCTGGTTATTTTTAATATGACCCAAAACCGGTAAAATATCCAATGACACAATTTTCTGATTATAAATGGTCACTTTTTTTAGCCCGGTTTCTTCCTTGGCTTCTTTAATTGCTACTTGACGCAAATCCGTTTCTCCGTCGGCATGACCACCAGTCCAGGACCAGGAATCGTAGATATTATGGTAAATCATTAACAGTTTATCCTTTGAGTCATTCAAAATCAAGGATGAACTTGTCAAATGGGCGATTTTATTTTCCCGCAGCAAGACATTCTCGGGATAATTTTTAATAAAGTTTAGGATGGTTTGTTGATCGCACTGCTCCTGCTTAGATCCCGGCTTGAATTGTGAAATAGCCGTTAAGTAATTCATAAGTCACCCCTGGATTTTAGTAAAATCGCCGAATTGGTTTCTTGCGGGCAACCGTTACTGGTTTGTCCTCAGCTAATGTCACTTTTCGGGGACGTCCTTTGATGTTTCGGGTTTGGAGTTCTTTTAAAACCTGGTCACCCTTATTATTTAAAATCTCCACAAAAGTAGACACATCCAGGATTGTGATCACCCCAATATCTGCGGCGGTCATACCTTCCAAATTACACAGGGTACCGACAATATCCACCGGCCGCATCTTGGTTTTTTTACCGGCATTGATGTGGATCTTCATAATCTCTTTCGTCAGATCATGGGCCTTGTCCCGCTTTTCTTCCGGTTTTTCCTGAAGTTTTTCCATAAAAGCGGGTTTTAAAGAATGCACTATCGCCAGAGTGGGACATTCCTTTTCGATGATTTCTTTATTGGTATAGTTTTCGATATCGCGGAATAGTCGGCCTTCTTTTGAAGAAACCAGGGTAATAGCCTTGCCAGTAGTTCCCCGACGGCCGGTTCGGCCGATGCGATGGACATAGGTTTCCTTTTCCCAGGGGACATCAAAGTTAATCACCAGCGAAATTTCATGAACATCAATGCCTCGAGCCGCCACATCGGTGGCGATGAGATAACGGAATGCACCTTTTTTAAAGCGCTGCATTACCAGGGTACGGTCATCCTGCTCCATACCGCCGTGAATCTTTTCACAGGCCCGATTGTCTTTTCCGAGCAGATTATAAATGGCATTCACCATTTCCTGGGTATTGCAGAAAATAATACAGCTGTCGGGATTTTCCACCACCAGCACATCTTTTAAGATATCCAGCTTATCGTCATTTCCGGTTTTGTAAACAATTTGTTCAATGGCATCCGTTCGCTTGACTTCAGCCTCAATCTCAATGACCTGAGGATCATTCATATATTTTTTTGACAGTTTTTGGATTTCATTTTCCAGCGTGGCCGAAAACAACATGGTCACCCGATTTTTCGGCAATTCATTGATAATTTCCTCAACCTGATCGATAAAGCCCATGTTTAACATCTCATCTGCTTCATCGATAACCAGATATTTAATTTCATCGGTAATGAAAGTTCCCCGCTCGATATGATCCATGACTCGACCAGGCGTTCCAACCACAACATGGGTTTTCTGTTTTAGTTCTTTTTCCTGTCGTCGGATCGGTGATTTTCCATAAAGTGCCGACACCTTCACCCGCTTGAATCGGCCGATGTTAAAAATGTCTTCATGAACCTGCAGCGCCAGTTCCCGGGTGGGTGTCAACACCAGTGCTTGGGGCTTATTTTCTTCCCAATCCAGCAGCTCGCAGATGGGGATCCCAAAGGCGGCGGTTTTTCCGCTACCGGTTTGAGCCTTACAGAGAATGTCTTTTTGTTCCAGGGCAATCGGAATAACCGCTTCCTGAACCTTGGTGGGGGTCTCAAAATTTAATTTTTCGATGGCTTTTAACAGCTCATCACTGAGTTTGTATTGGTTAAAATTACTGTTTGTCATTATTTATTCTTCAACTTTCTTATTTTCTTATATTTATTCGCTCATTTAAAAAAGCTGTATCTACTGGGAATTCACAGAAGATACAGCCAACATTATTCCTTGCATTAATTTTTTATTATATTACAAAATCGTTAATAAATCAATCTATTTTTTCTTATTCAAAATTGATACTCTACTTTTAGATCACTTTTGGATATTTTCATTGATAATGACAATTTCCGAGGATTCTTTTCTCCAATCCTTTCGATTCTTATTTGTAAAAAAGAAGAGGCTATACACCATTCCGATTAGCATAAAGGCTGTTACTCCCAAAAATGTCACTTGAAAATTGAATCGCTCAATAACGATTCCCCAAGCTGCGCCGCCTAAACCATATCCTAAATCCATTGACAGCCAAAATGTGGCACTGGCTGCTCCGCGCCTATTTCCATCGACATTTTTCAATGCGCTTGTGTTCAAAACGGTGGTAGTTATGCCAATACAAAAACCATACGCTGCGCCAATACATATAAAAGCAATTTGGTTTGATACAAATATCATCGCCACTGTTGAAAAAATACCGCATATGAAACCAGCGGTCAATGTCGGGACAGCTCCATATTTATCAAACAGTTTACCGATAAACAAACGTGTTAATATTGAAGCCACCGCAGAAATAATGAAAAAAAGCGCTGTAGCACTTTCAAACCCTTTACTTATGGCAAACAGAGCGGCAAACACGACGATACTTGCCATTGCAAAACATATGAGAAATTCTGTAATTGAGGCACCTGGTGCCTTTTTTTCTATATTTCGCCAAATACCCGTATACTGGGTAACGACAGTATTTTCTACGTTTATCTGTGGCTGATAACTGGTAAAATAGTTCTGACCTCGGAACAAAAATGTTAAACCTGCTACTGCTAGAATCAACAACCCGCCTAGAATAAACATCAGAAAATAATTACCGCCTGATATCAGATATAAACCAAATGTTGGTCCGAGTGCCATTGCCAAGGACATTGCTAAGGTGTAATACCCGATCCCTTCGCCAAAATGGCTTTTGGGGATGATAATCAGCAACGGCGGCGGCCGTCGCTGTATTTACCGCTGCATAACCGATTCCTTGTACCAGACGCAAGACCGGAAGAGCAACTAAATAAGGTAAGAAAGCACAAAGCGTTACCGAAGCAAAAAAGATCAGTTCACTGATCAGCATGACCACAAAACGGCCTTTTTTTGTCTGCAAGATAACCACTACCCAGACGAGAAATGATCGCGGCAGCACTAAAACATAACATCAAAACACCACTAAAAGAGGTGTTTCCACCAATTTGATTCACATACAGTGACATAACATTGTTTAACATAAATAAAACAGTTGTAACAACTAAAGATATCAGGCAAAAAATAACAAACAACGTGCTCCAGAGTTTGTTAGACCCGTTTTCTTCTTTCTGATTTTTTATAACTTTCTCTGTTTGCAAAATAATTTCCTCCTTTTCATACTCATAGGTATAAATTTTCGTTCATTAATAGACCAGTCTATATAATTCATTTAAAAAAAATAACCCTACATTACTTTTCACTTAAATAATGATTTAATAAAATGCCAATTTGCTTACTTACGAGGATTAAATCTGTATAATTCTTTTGTGTAACCGATATTGTGATCGCCCCTTCAATCATTGCCAGAATAATTGCACTCAATTCCTGTGCAACTTCTTTGGTAAACCCGTTTTCAATTAGCTTTTCAGCATATATGTTTTCAAGTGTGTAAAAAGATTCTTCGCAGGCTTTTCTTAAGCAGATCTTCGGCGCTTTTCGATCACGCGCCATTTGCGATTCGCGTAGCAACCTTTTGTCCGAACTCATGAGGAACACATAATATGCAAATATCTATTTTACACTCTTTTGCGAAATCTTCAATCTCACTGATATCCTTAACTTCTACACCACCAACAAATGTTTTATTTTTTGGGAATCACTATCAAACACTCCTTTGATAATTACGCCTTCTCGCTTAAATCTTTCATAATTCGCAATGGCTTGTCCCATATTTCCGGCTCCAATAATTATCAGTTTCTTTTCTCATCTCTATTAAAACACAACTTTCTAATATACTTTTGTGTGAACTGAGAATATCATACTGATAATCGATAGTCTATAACATTGGATACATAGTGTTATTTATTTTTGCATTTAAGCTTTACTACTCCTTTTCTTTATTCTCTTCCAATCGAATATTTAAAACTAATGCCAGAGCGATCACACCGTAAACAATAAAGCTTCTGAAATATTCACCCAAAGCCACGTTATTAAATGAATTCATCCCGGCCAACGGCGATAAAATGAAGATGGCATGCATGATGACAACTCCAAACAAGGCCTGTCTGACTTTTGCTGATTTGATTGTCGCACCCCCGACTAACAAGGCGGCACAGGAAAAGGTATCTTCATTGAGATGTTCTGTATAAACATTTAATGATCCGATATTCTGGAGATAAATAAACTGGCCAATTCCCGCCAGAACAGTTGAAATCACAATCGCAATGATCCGCATCTGATCGACGTTGATCCCCGCCAACTCGGCTTTTGTCGCACTGAGACCCACGGTTTTAATATTCTGACCGAGGGGTGTTCTTGTGATGTAATAGACTAAAAAGGCAATCACCAAAATCATCAGGATCAGAAAAAAGGAAATGGGCGTTCCACCGATTTGGAAAGTTCCATAACTATTAAAGAAATCCCGGTAGATTTTTAAATCCAACATGCTTTTCACCCCAATTCCCGAATCTAGGACAATATGTTCGTTGTTAACCGGAATGACGGTGCCAAAGCCAACTAAAAAGATCAACTGATAGATATAATTTGCCAGTAACCCAATCACGATGGAGGTAATCATCTCCCGCCCTTTAACGATATTCATGAGTTTGCCTAGCAGCAAGCCAATTAAGATATTAAAAATCAGTGTTAAACAAAATACCGTCAAGGCACCCGTTCCCGGAGACATATTTGCATTTAAAACGATAATATAAGAAGCCTGGGCAGCCATCGCCCCAATAATAATCGAAAAGTTCAATCCCATTCCTGCCTGGATCGGTAAGATTAAGGCCAAGACTAAGACGCTGTTGCGAATAAAACGAACGGTCACTTGCTCTACTACAAAACCGGGGGTTACATCGGCTAAAAAATAACAGATGATCGCCAAAACAACAAAGATCAGGGGGACAAGATGCTTTTCCTGGAAAACCACACCAGTATTTAACTTATTTTTCATCGTGAGCACCTGTTTTTCTTTGATTCAAAAAAGCATAGAGAATGATCCCATTGGTGATAATCATCCGGACAATTTCCGCCATCTGCGGAACTAACAAGCTGTTTGCTATCGGAGCGGACAGCAGAAAAATCGTCTGATAGAGGTATGTTCCCAAAACAGCCTGAAAGACAGTGGCTCTTTTTCCGGTACATCCGCCCACTAAGATTGCTGAAATTGCCGGAAATGCAAATGCTCCCGGGCCCCCATAAAGCTCAACAAAACCATAAGACTGGGCATAAACACAAATGCCGATACCAGCCAGGACAGTTGATAGAATCACCCCCAGGATGCGATTTGAATCGATTCCCAATCCCGATAATTTGCAAAATACCTCATTTGATCCAATGGCAATCAGGGCTTTCCCTTTCTTAGTTTTAAAAAACAGCACGATTATCACCGCAATTATAATATAAAAAAATAACAGTCCCAAGGGAATCTCAATGGCTCCAATCTTTACGACAAATAACTGATCCAATACCTTACCAAAGTAATTTTCCAGACTGATTTTTGGTCTTAAGCCACTACCACTAATGGGATACAGCATTTCCCGATTGGTAAAAGGTGCCACGGTCCAGAAAAAGTTCATTAAGGGAATAAAGGAGAACCCGATAAAAATTGCGGCAATATCTTCTTTTCCCTTGACTCGGTTTAATATTTTTCCATATAAAAAGCCCAAAACAATTGAAATCGGTATTGAGATGAGAACCGCTGCTAAAAAGCCAGCTATTCCATCCATTCTTAACTGAATTGCCATGCACATGCCAATTAAACCGGCAGTAATCCCGACGGAACTCCCGAAGTTCAAACCAACCCCGGCATTGATCATGGGAATTAATGCCAATACAAATATGCCGTTCATGGCAAATTTTACCAGTGAGCCACTGATTAATTCGGCCATATTATAATTCAGGGTCGCAGCAATTATAAATAGCAGCAGCATAAAACTGCCGATGATGATCTGTGGCAAGGAACGTTGTATTTTTTTACTCATAATTCAGCTCCCCGGTCAACGCCAACGCAACGGTCTCTTCCGAAGCCTCAGCATCCAGGATCCCAGATAATTTACCTTCACACAGTACAACAATCCGATCGCAAATCCGTTTCAGTTCGTCGATTTCACTTGAAGCAACGAGAATCGTCATGCCCCGCTCCCGGTTCATTTCCACAATCATTTCCAGAATTTTTTCCTTGGCGCCGATATCGATTCCCCGGGTTGGTTCCATAACAATCAGAATTTCAGGATCCATTGCTGCTGCTCTGGCGATACAAATCTTTTGCTGATTACCGCCGCTTAATTCCCTGACCTTTTGTTTCGGACTGGTACATTTGATGTTGAGTTTTGCGATCTGTTCTTTGACATAGGGTTCAACTGTTTTCATGTTTTCAACAGAAAACAGCTTCAAGATCTTCTTATTGAATTTATCCTTTAATTGAAAACTCGAGAAGACCATATTGTATTCAACTGATTCTTCCATCATCAAACCCATTTCTTTCCGATCATCCGGCAGTAAAAACAATCCTTTTTCAATAGCATCCGGGATGGTATTATTTTTCTTTTTACCCGCTACAAAAATTTCGCCGGTTGTCGGATAGTAGCCAATGATGCCATAACACAATGCAGCTTTCCCATGCCCGGAAAGGCTGGTAATTCCCAGAATCTCCTTTTTCTTCACCGTTAAGCTTAATCCCTGAATGCATTCTTCGGGAGACTTAACCGAAAAATTCTGGAGTGTTAAAATCGTTTCTTCACTGGTACAACTTTTTGTTCTGATCATTTGATCGATTTCAGCGCCAATCATCTCTTTTGCCAGCAGCTCGATAGACATTTCCTGACGATCATACGTTGAAACCAATCGTCCATCACGCAGCACCGATACCTTATCACATAGACTGCATACTTCGTGTAAACGGTGGGAGCAAAAAAAGATGGAAACCCCGGTATTAGCCAGTTCTTTAATGATTTTCATCAGGATAACTGAATCTTCAGTATTTAACGTTGCTGTTGGTTCATCCAGCAGCAGCAGCTTCAAATCATCCGTGTTAATTGCTCTGGCTATTTCCACAAATTGTTTGGTATTGACGGATAAATTCTTCGCTAAAAGAGAAACATCGATGTCAAACCCCAAATTCTTTAATGTACTGCTTGCCAATGCTTTATTTTCTTTGTCATCTAAATATGAAATCTTCTGAAACCGAGAGTATTTATTTTTGTTAATCGTTTTTTCTTTATTCAAATTAATATTTTCGTATACGCTCAATTCCGGAATCAACATGAATTCCTGGTGAATCATACCGATGCCATTTTTTATTGCATCTTGAGTATTGGCTATTTCGATGGTTCTGTTTTCTATTTTGATTTGACCTGAAAATCCGCCAGTATCTGAAATAACACGATTTCCAAATAAAATATTCATCAACGTACTTTTTCCAGATCCATTTACCCCGACCAATCCGTAAATTTCGCCTTTTTTGATCGAGAAATCCACATGATCCAAAGCATTCTGACTCCCAAATTTCTTACTGAGGTCTTGTATATTGATATAATCATCCATGTTTTTTGTCTCCCTACCACCAAGATATAAAAAAATCCTCACTAGCATCGTGAGGAAAAGGTTTTTTAGATGAATTAAGAGATTGCTCAAACGAGCAATCTCTCGATACTATTTTAATAGAAAATAGAATCCATAATCATAACAAAATAATTATCATAGGTTTTACCATTGCTATTTAGTTTTTCATAGCTCACTTCAATCCCGAATTTGTCTTTGGTCAGTTGATCCAATGCGGCCGGATCTTTCGCATCGAAATCTGGATTTTCAATCATTTCCATGGCTAGATAAACAGCAAACTCCGGCATGTAAACAGTGACTGGAATCGGCCATCCTGACAATCTTCCGGTCATTCCTTTTTCAGCTACCTTTTTAGTGATCATTTCATTGATCTTATCGTAATTTGTTCCGTCCTCTTCAGATATTTCAAGCCCCAATACGGTTGGATAGGCCTGTGTTGGCGTCGGACAACACTGTTCTGCCACAATGAAACCTTCTTTCATTGCTTCATCCAAAATCACATCGTACATCGGACAATTGCTTCCAAATATATTGGTATCTTTTCCATATTTAGCAATTTGTCTGGGAATATCTTCTCGCAAGAATTGCTGCATGGCTTCAACACTGTCCCCTGTCTGGGGATCCGGGGTGACGACCTCAACCCATTCCATTCCAAGCGACTGGCATGTTTGTTTCATCATATCTTTTCTGGCTGCTATTAATGGTTTTGATAAATGAGTCGGGAAAGAATAGTGGATAAATGTTTTGGCACCCATCTGTTTTGCTTTGGTCGGAATCGTTTCGCCACGCTTAATCCAATTGGTATCCAGGTTGATATCAATATATTTTGACATCATTTCCGGTTCGTCATAAATTGGTGCTGTAATCGTGATGATATCCGGATTTTTTTCTTTAATTTGTTGGAATGCCGGGATCAAACCAGCTTGGCCGGAAGAAACAATCACTGCTTTCATTTTAGGATCATCTGCTGCTGAGACAATCGTACTGATGCAGGTTTCAATTTCATCTTCAAAATTTTCTGGTAGCGTCAGATGCGTTACAACATCAGGGTACTCTTTTGCCATTGCTTCCCCTGCTCTAAACTCATCTTCACTTGTTGAAAGGGTCGGTGTCACAATGGCAATGTGATAGTCATTCTCTGAACTGCCCGACTTACCATTTACACCGCTGCAACCCATAAATAAGGTGCTAATCATGATTAAACACATCACTAAACTAAACAACTTCTTTTTCAATGTTTTTCTTTCTCCTTAAAATTCCCATATAATCTGTGCGCACAGTTATATTATTCTATCTTACTCTACAAACAAGATCAATGGATTACACATTCCATTGTGTTATAACATCGTCCTGAATATTCTTTTGTTTTATAGCTTTTTATCGTTATCCATTGTAAAAACGTTGATGTGACGGGAAACTGAGCAAATTTGCGGTGAATTTTTCATATCAATTATATTTATCCCACCAGTTTCGAAGATCAACTTTATTGACATTCATTTGTTACTCAACATATACTATGATCATTATTCAAAAGAAAGGAATTCATATTATGTCAAATCTACCTGAAAAATTCGAGACATTTGATGAAATCAAAAAAAAGGGGTTTATTGAACTTAAAGCAGAAAAAGATAGCGGAAAAAACGTTGTCGGTATTTTCTGTTCTTATACACCGGTTGAACTGATCATAGCCATAGATGCCCATTTTGTCAGTCTCTGCGGCGGTGATGATGCCAGCATCTCTGCTGCTGAAAAATATTTACCCAAAACCCTATGCCCACTGATTAAATCCAGCTATGGCCTGGCCATTACTGATTCATGTCCCTATTTCTACTTTTCCGATGCCATCTTGGCGGAAACAACCTGTGATGGTAAGAAGAAAATGTACGAGCTGCTTGGCGAGATAAAACCGACCCATGTCATGCACCTTCCCCAAAGCCAAACCGCCCCCTTGGCCATTGAATCCTGGACCGAAGAAATGAAACAAACTGCAACCTTCCTTGAGCAACAGTTTGGTCGAGCCATAACCACCGAATCCCTCCGACAGGCAATTATTGAACGTAATCGGGTTCGAAAAGCACTCTTGCAACTTTACGAAGTGGCCGCCTTAGTACCATCGCCGGTTTCGGGCTATGAACTCTCCAGTGTGGTTGAGTCCACGGATTTTCATTTTACTGACGACGATGTTGTGGCCGGTCTTAATCGCAAAATTGACGAATTTCTTGCTCGTTACGTCCCCCCAAATCCAGACGCAAAAAAAAGACCCCGATTGATGATTACCGGGTGTCCCATTGGCGGCTGTCGGGAGAAAATCCTCAAAGCCGTTGAAGATTTAGGGGCCGATGTTGTGGCTTTTGACAGTTGCAGCGGACCCCGAACCCAAAAAGTTTTGGTCGATGAAACCATGGATCCTTATCAGGCGCTGGCTGAAAAATATCTACTGATAAATTGTTCGGTGATGTCGCCCAATCATGGGCGTTTTGAAGATATGAAAGAAATGCTGGAACACTACCAGGTTGATGGGGTGATTGAGCTGATTCTTCATGGCTGCCATACTTTTGCGGTTGAAGCTTACTATACAAAGAAATTCGTTACTGAAACCATGGCGCTTCCCTATATTTGCATCGATGCCGATTTTTCTACTTCAGATGCCGGTCAAATAAAGACCCGATTGGAAGCATTTTTAGAAATATTGCAATAATAAGATAAACATTATTAGTAAATCTCCGTAATATAAAGTATCTATTGGCAGCATTAATACTATTCTTTTCTTATTTTATTACATAATCGCTTCCAATGCTTCCAGGCAATACTCAACCTCGTCACTTGTATTGAAGTGTCCTAATGATAAGCGAATGGTTCCGCCCGGATAGGTTTTCAATGATTGATGTGCCAATGGGGCACAATGAAGACCTACCCGTGTCATGATTCCAAATTTTTGATCCAGTTCAAAGGCGATCACTGCATTATCTTTTTTGGTACTCACCAGCGAGATCACGGCGCTGCGCTTATTAATATCTGGTCTTCCAATAAGTTCACATGCCTTGATCTGGTGAATCCCTAAAATCATTTTTTGTGTTAATGCCATTTCTTTTTCATAAATTTCACTTAAGCCAATTTCTCTCAAATAGTCTAACGCTTTGGAAAGACCATAAATACCGGGTATTTTCAGGGTTCCCAATTCCAATTTATCTTGCAAAAATTCAGGCATTTCAAAACTCTTTGAAAAACTTCCGGTGCCACCATGTAAAAGGCTTGAAATTTGCTGCGCCAAGTCATCGGTTATTACCATACCACCAATCCCTTGAGGACCCAACAAACCCTTATGCCCAGTGAAACACAAGGCATCAATCGGGGTTTTCATCATATTGATGGGAAATATTCCTGCCGTTTGAGCCGCATCCACCACAAATTTCAAACCGAAGTGTTGACAAATAGCAGACACTTCTTCAAGCGGTTGCACAGTTCCACAAACATTGGAGGCATGCGTCATGATGATGGCTTTCGTCTTTTTCGTAATCATTGGTTCGATTTTTTCCACTTCAAGTTTTCCCTGAAGATCGCAAGGGATGACATCAAAAGTGATCCCCTGTTCCCCCAAATAAAATAGTGGACGCATGACTGCATTATGCTCCATCCCACTCACTAAGACGTGATCTCCAGGTCTTAGCAACCCTTTGATCACCAGGTTTAATACTTCTGTCACACTCGCAGTAAAAATCACATTCTTTGATGCATCATTACCATTATGGTAGCCAAATAGTTCAGCCAATTTTTTTCTGGTTTTAAAAACACAATCGGCTACTTCGTACCCCATTGATAGTTCCCTCTGCCAACATTACAACCACGAAATTCCTGATAGTCTGGCCATTGCACATCCAATTCCAGGTGCCTTCGGAAATGATGTGCTGGCATTATCAAAGTATACTTCTTTTTTTTCTTTGTTCATATCAATTTCTTTCTCTTCCAGCCGATTAAAGACGCCCCAATGGCGCCAGCATACTGCCCTAATGGATCGGTTTTAAGCGGTTTTTCAAGATAGCTTCCCAAAACAGTTGCCATTGTTTGCGAATTTGCAACCCCACCACTAAAAAATATTGTGTCTCCAAGGGGTAAGCGCTGTGCAAAATGAGCTGTCCGTTTTGCAACTGAGTGGATCACACCTAATGCAATGTCAGCTGACGGCATATCTTTCGCCAACAGACTGATGACTTCACTTTCAGCAAATACAGTACACATATTTGAAATATTCGCAGGATGATGCGACTTCACCTTCTCATCAATCTGGTTTAAATCAATTTCTAAAATACGCATCATGTTTTCAATAAAGCGTCCTGTGCCCGCTGCACATTTATCATTCATCAGAAAGTCAGATGCTCGTCGCGCCTGATTTAATTGAATTACCTTGCTATCCTGCCCCCCAATATCGATGATTGCCTGGATATTAGGGTTAAGGAAGACGCAACCTTACGCATGGCAGGTAATCTCGGACACCTGATGATCGGCTTCAGGCCCTCTTCGCTTTGCGAATTGGGAAGTTCCATCACATGCACCGGCTTAAACGCTCTGAGATACTCATACATTTTTTTCTTGCCATCAGATGATCTGCTCATTAAACCACTTATTTATCTAAGTACAAATAAAATTCCTGTTTTTTTTCAACTTCGCCAATCATTTTTACGTAAACACCCAGGCTTTTACTTAATTCTGCTAATAAGTCATGACCTTGTTCCTTACTAATTGAGATGAGTAACCCTCCCGATGTTTGCGGGTCAAAAACAATATCTTCACCCAACGCTGATAGTTCTGAATAATAATGTTCCAGGCAATGTTTACGATTATGATACGTACCTGATGGAACAATGCCCATATCGGCAAATTGTTCGGCCTCTGGCATAATGGGGAGCTTTGAATAATTCAAATGGATGGTCACATCACTGGCTTTAGCCATTTCCATGGCGTGCCCGCCCAGACCAAACCCGGTAATATCCGTACAGCCATGCACCTCATAATTTCCCATGATTTCGCAGGCCGTTTTATTCAGGGTTCGCATGGTATCAATCGCCAGTTGGCTGGAAGCCTTAGATGCAATCCCGGCCCGAACCGCTGAGTTGATGATCCCCAAACCAATCGGTTTGGTTAGGATCAAAACATCTCCCGGTTTTACATGGCAATTCCCGCGGAGCTTTCCTGGTTCAACCAAGCCAGAAACGGAAAGACCGTATTTAGGCTCCATATCATCAATGGTGTGACCGCCGACTAAAAGCGTTCCTGCTTCAGAAATCTTATCCATCCCACCGCTTAGAATTTCGCGAAGAATATTGGGATCTTCACAAATGGGAAAGCATACGATATTTAATGCCGTTAGGGGTTTCCCGCCCATTGCATAAATATCACTTAATGAGTTAGCCGCCGCTATTTGACCAAAGATATAAGGGTCATCGACTACCGGCGTAAAAAAATCCAACGTTTGAAGCAGAATTTGGTTTTCGTTAATTTGATAAGCAGCTGCATCATCCGAGTTTTCTAATCCAATAATCAGTTTTTCATCCTTTTTCGGTAATAATCCTTCTAATACATCTGAAAGGACTCCCGGACCAAGCTTTGCAGCACAACCGCCATTACGAACCATTTGCGTTAATGTCCGTCCTTCGTTTCTACTCAAAATTTACCTCCTGTAATTTATATAACATTTATTTTAATACTGATGAATCTAAAGAACTATTTTAACTGCAATGTTTTTTTGCATTTTTTCTTATAAAGAGGGTTTTAGAAATGCTAACGACCAAACGTTTTATAAGACGGGATTGTCAATAATTTGGGAAACTTGAACCCGTCCATCATTTTCTATAACCTCATAAATCTGAAACATTTTAGCGTCCAATCCGCCTGCCTTCAATCCCGCTATCACATTATCCTTTTCTTCAGGTAAAAAGCGAATCGATATCCCACATCCGGTAGAAATCTCACGAAGCGTGGGCATAATGGAAATTTTGGCATTTCTTTCTAAATATGACTGGGTTGTAATCGCAGAATGGGTGTTTGCAAACGTAATGACGTAACATCTCATAAAGTAACAATCTTTACAGCACTATTCATTCTTTCTGTAATATCGTACATATTGCTAACCGTTCCTATTTGCAGCTTTTTACTGAGTTGATTAGAGAATATCATACTGATATTCTCTGGTCTATAACATAAGATACACTACCAGTTATAAAAAAATCAAAGAAATGCCAGGTGTAGAAGGGCTTAAAACTGAAAGCACTTGAAAATTTCTGTCATGGTTTAGCTATTTTAGATGTTTATTAAATTATAAAAAATACCTGCAATAAGTATATTCCAACTCATTGCAGGTGCTTTTCTAATTCTTTTACAGTTTGTCAGATCTAATTTTCTATGCAAACTTTTTTTCGGTACCCACAGATACAGCTCACTTCATTTTCGAATTATTCGACGGTGACACTTTTGGCTAAATTTTTGGGTTTGTCAACATCACAGCCTCTGGCCACGGCTAAATAGTATGCCAATAGTTGCAGATAAACCACAGCCGGAATGGGCGTGATATCATCGTCCATATTGGGGATCACCCAAACCTCATCCACTTCCGAGGCAATATCTTCATGGCCTTCCTGAACAATGGCTAACACGTGAGCCCCTCTGGCCTTTACTTCTTTAATATTACTGAGCATTTTTTCGAAAACATTTTCCTGGGTGCACACTGCCACCACAATAGTGCCTTCATCAATCAATGCAATGGGCCCATGCTTAAGTTCCCCAGCCGCATAGGATTCTGAATGGATATAGGATATTTCCTTAAGCTTGAGGGAGCCCTCCATACAGGTATATAAATCCAGACCTCTGCCAATATAAAAGAGATCATATATTTTGTGATTTTTATCGGCAAAAGCCTTGATAACGTCCTGGTTTTCCAGGGCTTTTTCGATCAGTCCCGGGGTCATCATCAGACTATGACAAATCCGGGCGGTATCAGATTTTCCCAGTTTTCCATTTAAAATTCCCAAATAGGAAGCTAACAGCATCATGCAACCCACCTGGGTGACATAGGCCTTGGTGGATGCTACCGCAATTTCTGGCCCGGCATTAGTATAAATCACATCGTCAGCTTCTCTGGCGATTGAACTACCGACCACATTGGTAACAGCTAAAACCCAGGCTCCCCGATCTTTGGCCAACCGAATTGCCGCCAGCGTATCGGCGGTTTCGCCGGATTGACTGATGACGATTAGGAGGGTATTTTCATCCACGATGGGGTTTTTATAGCGATATTCTGAGGCCGCTTCTGTTTCCACACTGATTCGGGCAAATTTTTCAAAATAATATTTTCCCACCATCCCGGCATGATAGGCGGTTCCGCAGGCAACAATCTGAATCCGGTTGATCCGCGCCATCATTTCAGCATCGAGTTTCAGTCCCATAAAGGATACGCCACTCTCACAACATCTTCCCATTAATGCTTCCATCATCGCTTTAGGCTGTTCCACCATTTCTTTCATCATAAAATGGTCGTAACCTTCTTTTTCCGCCGCTCCCGGATCCCAATCGACCACAAATATTTCTTTTTCAATGGTTTCACCGGCAATGTTCAGTACCTGAATGTTCTCATTTGTTAATACGGCAACTTCACCATTATCCAGCAAATAGACTTCCCGGGTATAGTTCAAGATCGCCGGAATATCCGAAGCGATAAAATTCTCGCCATTTCCCAGTCCGACAATCAAAGGACTGTCTTTTCGTACCGCGATAATTTTATCCGGTTCATTGGCACAGAGAATCCCCAGCGCATAAGAGCCTTTCATCTTTCCCATCGCAATTTGAACCGTTTCAACAATATCACCGGTATACAGCTCTTTAAGCAAGTGGGCAATGACTTCCGTATCCGTTTCTGAAGCAAATACATGACCCTGTGCTTTTAATTCTTCTTTAAGAGACATATAGTTTTCGATGATACCGTTATGAACCACCGCAATCTCTTTATTAACACTAGTATGAGGATGAGCATTTTCATCTGACGGCACCCCGTGGGTTGCCCAGCGGGTATGTCCGATGCCAACTTGACCTGTGAGCGGCGTTTTTTCCAAGACATTTTCCAGATTTACCAGCCGCCCCTTTTTCTTCTCAACCCGCATTACATCATTTTCAATGGTTGCAATTCCCGCCGAGTCATAGCCCCGGTATTCCAACCGGGAAAGGCCATTAATCAATACTTCCTGAGCCTGTTTATCTCCGATATAACCTACAATTCCACACATTTTTTCACCTGTTTTCTTTCATTATGCCATCTTTGTCCTGAAAATCGCTTTTCAGTTTTTCATGACAATTCTTCAGGGCATCCGCCGAATTTTCGATACTCCCTGACCTCGTCAACTCAATCTCTGTGTGGACCATCACTTGAGTTCTGGCGCTTCTTTTGCTGTCTTTGGTTTTGGTCCTCATTTCTTTATACCCAAATACATACTGGCTTATTCTAACATAAAAGCCTTTTTAACACAAAGAAATGAGCGCCGAAGCCCTCATTTCTTAAAACAGATTTAATTTTTTAAGTTTAATTACAACAATTACCCAGTCTATCCGTTTTACTTAACACCCCAAACGCCGCTCAATTAACAACGCCAGTTCATTGGCGATGGCCGTTAATTCCACCTGATCTTTGCCTTCAATCATTACCCGCACCAACGGTTCCGTCCCGGAAGGCCGAATCAGCACCCGTCCCTGACCATGAAAATGGGCTTCCACTTCCTGAATCCGTTTCTGAATCTGCACGTCTTTAAGATAGTTCTGCTTTTTTGAATTTTCAACCCGGGCATTGACCAGAATCTGGGGATAAACTGTCATTAAATCGCCCAGTGTTTTTGCATCCCGACCGTCTTCCTTTAATAATTCCAGCAGCATCAAAGCCGTAAGCATGCCGTCCCCGGTGGTATTATGATCCAAAAGAATCAAATGACCGGATTGTTCCCCGCCAAGATTGTAATCCCCTGCAATCATCGCTTCTAACACATAGCGATCGCCAACATCCGTTTTGATGGTTTTACAGCCTGCTGCGCTTAAAGCCATATCCAGCCCGATATTACTCATAACTGTTACAACAACCGTGTCTTTTTTTAAGGCATTGCCGGCTTTCATTTTGGCTCCAATGAGGTTCATAATTTTATCGCCGTCAATAATGTTCCCGGCATTATCAACCGCCAGGCAACGATCTGCATCACCATCAAAGGCAATTCCGATATCGGCGTTTTCTTTCACTACCCGGTTCTGCAATGGCTGCAGGTGGGTGGAACCACAACCATCGTTGATATTTTTTCCATCGGGACAATCCCCAATGATGATGACTTCAGCACCCAAACTTTGAAAAAATCCGGGTGCAATGGCGTGAGCCGCACCATTGGCACAGTCGATAACCACTTTTAGTCCTGAAAAATCACCTTTTACGGCTTTTTTAATGTGACCGAGATAAAAATGCTCGGGCTTTTCAAGCGGTTTGATGCTGCCGCCAGCTTTCTTTGCGATTTCCTTGTTTTCCAGAATGATGGCTTCAATTTCATTTTCCACCGCATCTGCCAGTTTAAATCCCTGGCTGTTAAAAAACTTTATGCCATTAAATTCATAGGGATTGTGAGAAGCTGAAATGACAACCCCGGCGTCGGCTTTCAGCGCTCTGGTAATAACCGCAATAGCCGGAGTTGGCAGGACCCCGACAAGGACAACCTCGCCACCGACTGACATAATTCCATCGGCTAAGGCCTTTTCCAGAGCAGTTCCGGATTCCCGGGTATCCATACCAATGACAATCAAGGGACGGTGGGCGTTTCTCCCTAACACACTGGCACCAGCCTGGCCTAAACCATAAGCCAGCTCCAACGTTAATTCCTTTTCATAAACCCCACGAACCCCATCGGTACCAAATAATTTTCCCATCTATGTAAAACTCCTTAGTATATCTCATTTTATTCATTGCATTCTATATCAAAGCATTTTATTCAAAGTACTCTATTCAAAGTATTTTGTAAATTTAATCAAAATAACTGGACTCATTATAACTCAATCCCCAGTTATTTAAAATCTTTTTATTATTCCCCCGCCCAGAACCTGACGCTCACGATAAAAAACCAGGGCTTGACCCGGGGTCGGTGCTCGTACCGGTTTGTGGCAATGAACGATAGCCTGATTATCAGAAATTATTTCAACGAGACCTTTGTATTCATACCCCCATCGACAGGTTTTAAACGTAAACCCTGCTTCCGGCAAACCTTCTTTAAGTTGGAAATATAGCTGATCAATAAAAATTTCGCTTTGATAAAGGGATTCCTCTTCATCCACAACAATCGTATTGGTCTCGGGGATCACATCAATGACCGCCAATCGTTTAACACTGTGGATCCCCAACCCCCGGGTTTGACCCAGGGTAAAACCATGAATCCCCGTATGCCGGCCCAGTATTTTTCCGGACCGATCCACAAAATTGCCGGTTGGCGTGGGATTGGATCCAAAAACTGCTTGTTTTAGAAATAAACTGTGGCTTTTTTTAGGGATAAAACAAATCCCTTGACTTTCACCGCCCCGAGAAAGCTCAGGCAATAACTCCATAATAATCTTTCGCACGTCATCCTTGGATTCAAAACGGTTCAACGGAAAGATGAGTCGGCTCAAAGTTTGCTGATCCAGATGATACAAAAAATAAGACTGATCCTTATTGGGATTCTGGCTGGCCCAAAGATGATAATCGTCGCCCACTTTCCGAACTTCAGCATAGTGCCCGGTAGCAATCATCGCCTGATCATTGGCATCGGCAAATTCCCGTAGCAATCTGAATTTCATCTGCTGATTGCATATCATACAGGGGTTGGGGGTTTCCCCGTTCTTGTAACCGTCGACAAACGGCTCAATAACTTTTTCCTTAAACTGATCCTGTGCTTCCAGAACATGATGTTCGATATTCAATTTTTCGGCGACCGCTTTAGACGCTTTAATGGTGTTTGCGGCATTAAAAAAATTAAAGGTTACGCCAATAACCTCGTAACCTTCATTTTTTAACAGATAAGCGGAAGCGGCGCTATCGATTCCGCCGCTTAGTCCAATAATCACTTTTTTCTTTTTCACTGAATGCTCTTCTTTATCGTTCACTCAGCTTTTTAAGCCGGGTTTCTTTTTTCTCAATCAACGCGGTCTTCGTTTTTAATGATTTCAATTCCAGAGAATTGTCCCGATGTTCTTCGAAGGCGATCCAGCCTTTATTGACTTCAATCAAATTGATGATTTCTTCAGTCAACCAGGGATTGCACACCAGAATCGGCCCCAGGGTATTTGTAAAAATCCCCTTACCGCTGATGACGCCTTCGAATCTCGTTTTGCCAGTATTTCCATAACCGTATTTCAGCCGTCCAAAGGGCGATTCTTCATTGATTTCGATATCCATCATTTGAATCTGACTGCCAATTATTTCCATTTCTTTACCATTATATTGACAGCTGAAATAAATGTCATCGCCATATACCGAATGATTTTCGGTCGTTTCCAGACTGAGCATTCCCAATCCCGCAATCGTACTTTGATCATCACGTTGTATCATTTGACCAAATAAACTGACGGTTGTCCCGGTCACCAGCATTGGATGCTCTTCAATAAAAGCGCTCAGTTCGTCTTTATGGGGTTTTAAAAATTCAACTACTGGCTTGAAATGTTCCATTTCGCCAGGCGGACAGAAAAGAAAATCAAAAACCATGGGATTAAAGGTTTCGGTATCCAGACTGATTTGTTCTATTTCGACTGCATAGCCCCGTCTTTGGGCCTCTGCCGTGATGGCTAAAAGATTACCCCGGTCGCCATGTAAATTAAACATATTGGGGAAAAGCCATCCTATTTTTATGATCTGCGCCATTAGTTCTGTCCTCCTTCGATGAATTTTTTCATCTTTTCAAAGGTGGAAATCCATGTGATTAAATAAATATTATCGGTTTCTGCCCGATCAATCTCGGCAAAGATTTCCTTGATATCATCGCTGTCCATAATGGTAATGTCATCTTTGCTGACCCCTTCATAGATCAGCCGGTTGGCGGTATCGTAAGAGACGTGTTCAGAAAAACAGAGATATCTCTCGACGTTTGAGTCGACGAGTGGTTTAAAATCGCAGTCAAAGGCGTAGAAGGTGTTGATATAATGGGGTACAAAATCATTGACTACATATAAACCCAAGGCCACCATTTTTTCATTGTTATCGGATGCCATAATATTTAAGGCACTTTGAAGGGTATCGGGATTTTCCTGTTTGATCCGCATGTATTTAATCGTCTTATGATTATACTTCAGTACTTCAAACCGACCGCCGATGTTTTTGAAATTTTCAAACGCTTTTGCTGCCGCAACCGGAGCAATACCGCAGATCTCTTCACAAACAGCCAATGCACCGGCATAATTGTAAAACATAAAGGGTAAATCATAGGGCATGTGAAAGACTACATCTTTTAATTTAAAGGTTTTATCGCTAAAATTAATATCCGTCACTTCATATTCGGGATTTGTTTTACTGGCAAAGCCACAGTGCTCACAATGGAATGCCCCAATACTATCTACATTGTAGTAGTCAAAGCTCATGTCATGATGACATTTAGGACAAGCCTGAGTGGGATAATCGTTGCCTTTGGTAAAGGATTCGTCGTGGCGAGAAACGCTGTAATAAATGGAACGACGGGCGATTTCCTCAAAAAATCGGGATCGTGGTTCTTCATTATTTAAAATTAAGGTCATTTTAGGATTAATGACCTCTTTTAGTTTGCGAATAATAAAATCAGGATCCCCATTACGCTGAACCTGATCTTTTTGCAGATTGGTAATCAGCATATTTTCAGCCGGTAACTGGGCGTATATTAAAGGAAGATAACGCTCATCTGTTTCAAAAACATAATAATCAGCTTTCAATTTTCCAGTTAAGGAAGCTTCTTTAGCCAGGATGGTGGCAATCCCACTGAGCAGGTTGGCTCCTTCCAAATTAGAAACAATTTTTTTTCCGTTTTCTTTTAGAATATGAGTCACTAAATTTGTCGTCGAAGATTTCCCGTTAGTACCGGTAATGAAGATGACTTTTGAATAATCAATATTTTTAAAATGTTTGACAAAGCTGGGATCAATTGACAAGGCTTTCTCACCAGGAAGGTTCGTCCCCCGCCCTCTGCTGACAAGTTTTATAGCAATCCCCATTAGCTTTGCAAACCATAATGCAAGATAAAATTTCATTGTAAATAACCTTTCTTTATCATTTAAATTAGTCAATTGCGAAAACACCAGCTGCGAACTACGGTTGCTTTACGTTCAGTTTCCGCAAATGATTCTATAATTCTTTGTTTTTCAGTTTTTCTCGAATCACGGTGATCATACTTTTAGGGGTGTTAATCGTCCCCTGATCTGAACCATCATCCTGGTCATCCTGATTAGTTGCTGTCGCTTGATTCCAGCTCATTTGCGCCGCACCGGCTACAACTGCACCAACAAAGCAGGCAGTACTGAACATACTGGTCAAACCAATGACCATCGCTACCAGCTCACCATAAATCGACCCACCAATTCTGACCGGATGAATATCACCATAGCCAATGGTGGCAAAGGAGATAATCATGTAATATAACATATCAAAGTAATCCAGAGCGCGATCTGAACTGGATACATAAAAATTCGGATTAATTTTAAAACAGTTGTAAACCATCAGATACAGGATGCTCATCTCACTGACAACCAGCACCAACATTCCTTTTAAAATACTGGCGGTTTCGTGATACTTTCGTCGCTTGGAAACCGAACTTCTAATCAGACTGGGATTGGCAATCGCTCGGATCATCACCGCAAAACAGAGAAATAAAGCAAATGATAATCCAATCAGACCAAGTGGCAGATCCGGCGGAGAAATAAAATTTGCAAATAACACAAAGTAATGTCCCAATATTAAATAAAAGATCAGGTCGACAAACCGCGAAACCACAAGATCCTGAAACTGATCAATTTTCATAAAGAGATGCTGAACTAAAAAAACGATGACGATAAAAAAACCAAAGCTGCCCAGTATTCCAATTAATTCTCTGACCAATATTGTGTGATGGATCGACACCACCCCCAGTGAGATCACCAGTAACACCCCAGTTACCATCAAGATCCCCTGATACTCATAATTGACCATTAATTTTACCAGAAAACGTCGGAATGGTTTAATTTTTTTTGTTTTATTATTCTTTACATCATCAACAATTCGTTCTTTGTTATAAAAAAGAAAAACTTCAAATAAAAAAAGCAAAAGGATAAACAAATCATAAATAATGATTATGGTATTTCCATTAGCCAGGTCTTCGTAAACAGGGAATTTATTGATAAGCGGATTCATCTCAAACTCCTTTAGTAATTTTATTATTCGTAATTACTGATTAATTCCATTTTTTTCTTTTTTGACATGCGCTTGATGGTAATCTCCCGACTGAGTGCTTCAGATCTGGTTTCAAATGATTCCAGATAAACCAGCGTAACCGGAAGACGTCCTCTGGTATACTTGGCGCCATTACCGGAATTATGAACACTGATGCGCGCTTCGATATTATTCGTCCATCCTGTATAAAGTGTATTATCATTACATTTTAGTATATAAACGTAAGCCTTGTCTATCATTTGTTTATCTTTCTTTCAGCTTTTTATTGCAACTTATCAACCAGCCTTTTAATTTAATATAATTATGGCTGATTTACATAAATTTTACAAGATCCTGATGTACATCTGACATGAAAAAAAGATCCCTAAAAGGGATCTTGTTTGTTTTTCGAAATTCCTAGAAGTTGCTGTTTCTTGGTCTTCTAGTTTGTTTTCTTTTTGTTCGACATTCACGACATCTTTTTGGTTCATTGTCAAAACCTTTTTCCTGGTAGAATTCTTGTTCACCTACTGTAAATACAAATTCTTCGCCACAATCTTGACAAATTAAAGTTCTGTCTTCCATGAGTTACCTCCACTTAATTTTAATGTACAGGATCTGATTATTCTTTTGTAAATGGAGCATGGACAATTTTGTCTGAACATTGGTTACCATTTATGAACTTTTAATCATTAACTATACTATCGTTATTATACAATGTTCGTTTACATTTGTCACCTGTTTTTTTAATTTTTTATTGAGTTAAATTCTTTTTTCGTATATATTAAAATAATACTATTTCAATTATAAGGAGATAAATCATGAGAGATCAACGTCTGCTGAAATATGCACAAACCCTAATAAATTATTCCCTCTACGTTAAAAAGGATGAATGGGTTGTAATCCGTGGCTCAGAGTTGGCCATGCCACTAATTAAAGAGTGTTATCGGGAAATTTTGAAAGTGGGTGCTCACCCCACCGTTTTACTCAATCCCGAGGGACTTTCCGAAATTCTGCTTAAAGACGGCAGTGATGATCAACTGCAGTTTAATTCCCCGATTATGATGGAGGTTTACTCAAAGGCCGATAAGGTTTTGAACATTCTGGGGGATCATAATCTCAAAGCATTGACCGCCATCCCCAGCGACCGCATCGCATTGCAACGCCGATCCGGGGCGCCGATCACAAAAATTTACAACGAACGGGTGGCTCAGGGATTAATGGATTGGACCCTCTGTCTCTACCCCACTGAAAGCGGCGCTCAGGAAGCCAACATGTCACTCTCTGACTATGAGGACTTTGTTTTTGAAGCTTGTTTCATCAATAACCCCGACCCCATCGCTTCCTGGCAGAAAATCCATGACGATCAGGAAGCGATGGTTGACTATTTAAATAAGAAGACTCAATTCCATATTATCACCTCGGATACCGACCTTACTCTGAGCACAGAAAATCGCATTTGGATCAACTCCGATGGTCACCACAATTTCCCCAGCGGTGAGGTCTTTACCGCACCGGTGCGCGAGAGCGTCAACGGCACGATTCGATTCACCTTCCCGGGTATTTACAGTGGTCAGGAAATTGAAGACATCCAGCTCACCTTTAAAGATGGTCAAGTCGTTAAGGCCAGTGCCAAACGCGGAGAAGAATTACTGCACTCGCTACTCAAAACCGATGAAGGTTCCCAATATGCTGGTGAATTTGCCATAGGCACCAACTATGGGATCAGTAAATTCACTAAAAACATGCTTTTTGACGAGAAAATCGGTGGCACCATCCATGTTGCTTTGGGTAAATCCTACCCGGAATGCGGCCCGATTAACGATTCCCTGCTCCACTGGGATATGCTCTGTGATATGAAAAACGGCGGCCAGATCTTTGCTGACGGCGAACTCTTCTATGAGAATGGGATGTTTATAAAAAAATAGGATTCTTTTGAATCTAAGCGAACCCAATTTATTGTAATAAACCCTGCTTTATGATATTATTGGCTGATATGAAAAACAGGAGGAAATTAATGGAGCCCACAGAAAAAAAGACGAATTTTATCACCAATGCAATTGATCAGGACATTGCCAACAAGATCTACACCAATGATCGTGTTCACACCCGCTTCCCCCCCGAACCAAATGGATATTTACATATAGGTCATGCCAAAGCTTCACTTCTCAACTACCGAATTGCCCGACAATACAACGGTAAATTTAATCTCCGTTTTGATGATACCAATCCGATTAAAGAAGATATGGAATATGTTGATTCGATTAAAGAAGATCTGACCTGGCTGGGCGTAAAATGGGACGACCGTCTTTTTTTCGCCTCCAGTTATTTTGATAAAATGGCGGAGTATGCTGTTGAACTGATCAAAAAAGGTTTGGCCTTTGTTGATCAGCTTACTGCCGAAGAAATGCGCGAATATCGGGGAAACCTCACCGAACCGGGTAAAGAAAGCCCTTACCGCACCCGCAGCATCGAAGACAATCTAAGTCTATTTAAACAAATGAAGGCTGGCAACTTACCGGAAGGCTCGCACATTCTTAGAGCTAAAATTGATATGGCCAGCCCCAATATGAACATGCGAGACCCTGCCATCTACCGGATTATGCACACCAAACACCATTCCACCGAGGAAGACTGGTTTATTTACCCGATGTACGATTATGCCCATCCGATTGAAGATGCCATTGAAGGCATTACCCATTCACTATGCACCCTGGAATTCGAGGATCACCGACCTTTTTATGACTGGGTGCTATCAAACATTGATGATTTTAAAAAGGAACCACCCCGACAAATTGAATTTGCCAAACTTAACCTGACTAAAACCATTGTCGGTAAACGCTTCTTAAAACAACTGGTGGATGAAAAGATCGTTGATGGCTGGGACGATCCCCGACTTGCCACCATTTCCGGGTTACGTCGCCGAGGATTTACGCCAGAATCAATCCAGGCTTTCTGTGAAGCCATTGGCGTCGCCAAAACCAACAGCACCGTGGATATCGCCATGCTGGAGCACTTTATCCGGGATGACTTAAAACTTAAAGCCCCCCGTTTGATGGCCGTCACCGACCCGCTTAAGGTCACCATCACCAATTATCCAGAAAACGAGATCGAATGGGTCGAGTTACCACTTAATCAAGAAAATCCCGAAACGGGAGACTATACGACTCCATTTGGACGAGAAATTTATATTGATCGGGCTGATTTTATGGAAATACCTCCCAAAAAGTTTTTCCGTCTGTTCCCTGGCAATGAAGTCCGCTTAAGAGGCGCCTACTTTATTACCTGTCAGGAAATGATTAAAGACAAGGCCGGCCAAGTCATTGAACTAAAATGTACCTATGACCCGGCCACCAAATCCGGCAGTGGTTGCGAACGCAAGGTTAAAGGCACCATCCACTGGGTAAACATCGCTCATGCGACTGAAGTGGAGCTTCATCTCTATGATTATCTGGTTGAAGATGATGCCGGCCTCAATAAAGACAATTTTCTGGAACGCATCAACCCAAAATCACTGGAAATAGTTAAAGCCTACGTTGAACCAGAACTGATGAAAACAACAGCATACGAAAAATTCCAGTTTATTCGCAATGGTTTTTATTCGGTGGATCCCAAATATTCGACATCGGATGCCCCGGTTTTTAACCAAATTGTTTCACTCAAAAGTTCCTGGAAACCGACAAACTAATTTTAGCACTGAGATGCTTATTGAGAAGGGAAGCAACCGATGAAAATATGGTCTGAAAAAGAAAAAATGTCCCGGGACGAACTCCGGAAAATTCAATTCAAACGCTTAAAGAAAACCCTCAATCATGTCTATGAAAATGTCCCTTATTATCATGAAAAATTTAAAGCCGCTGGTGTCAAACCAGTTGATATAAGAAATCTGGAAGATCTCCGGTTATTGCCACTGACCACCAAAGAAGATCTGCGCATGAACTATCCATTTGGGCTCTTTGCCGTGCCCAAAAACAAGATTATCCGCTACCACGCCTCTTCCGGCACAACCGGAAAACCCACCGTGGTCGGCTACACCAAACATGATATCAAAGTTTGGCGGGAAGTTATTGCCCGACTGGTCACCATGGGTGGGGTCACCAATGAAGATACAGCGCAAATCACCTTTGGCTTTGGTCTGTTTACCGGTGCCTTCGGATTGCAGCAAGGTTTAGAAAAAGTTGGCGCTGGGGTAATCCCGATGTCTTCTGGTAATACCCAAAAGCAGATTATGATCATGCAGGATTTTCAGGTCACCACCCTGATCGGAACCCCCTCCTATGCCCTGCATCTGGCCGAAGCGGCTCAGGAAATGGGCATTGATCCCAAAGAAGAACTTTTCCTTAAATATGGTCTATTTGGCGGCGAAGGCTCAACCGAAGAAATGCGAGCCAAGCTTAACGAGGCCTGGGGCATTATCTCCACCGAGAATTACGGTATGAGCGAACTGATCGGTCCCGGCGTTTCCGGCGAGTGTCAGGCATTTAAAGGCATGCACATTAATGAAGATCACTTTATTGCTGAAATCATTGATCCCGTTACGCTGGAAGTTTTACCCGAAGGATCAGTGGGCGAGCTGGTCATTACCCCCATCACCAAAGAAGCCCTACCGCTGATTCGCTATCGGACCAAAGATATCACTAAACTGGATACGACCCCCTGTGACTGCGGCCGTACTTCAGCCCGAATGGCCAAAATAACCGGCCGTACTGATGATATGCTGATCATCGGTGGTGTTAATGTCTTCCCATCTCAAATTGAAGGCGTCCTTTTAGGAATTAAGGGCATCGGTTCCAATTATCAGATTCGGGTGCTCAAAAAAGGGTATCTAGATCGTATCGAAATCGATGTGGAAGTGGTCAATTCGGATTTACTACTGTCTGTAACGCTGCTTGATAAGCTTTATAAAGAAATTGAAACCAAGCTTCATACCATTCTTGGCATCCATGCCGGCATTCATCTGGTTGAACCCAAAAGTTTGACCCGCTCCGAAGGAAAAGCCAAACGCGTCATCGATCTGCGATCAGAAAAACTAGGAGGTTAACCATGCTTATTAGTCAATTGTCTGTCTTTATTGAAAACAAAAAAGGCCATCTCAGTAAAATTACCAAAGTCTTAAAAGAAGCCCATGTGGATATCCGGGCTATTTCCGTTTTTGACAGCGCTGAATTCGGTATTTTGCGTATCGTCGTCGATAAACCCGAAGTCGCTGCTGAAGCCCTGAAAAAAGCCGGTCATGTCGTCAAACAAAGTTATGTTCTGGCCATTGATCCATCCGACAAGGTTGGCAGCCTCTATGATGTCTTCACCCTGCTCGCCGACAATGATGTCAATATTGAATATGTCTATTCATTTGTAATGCCCAATAACCAGGGCTCTCCCCTGATTATATTAAAAGCCGACGATCAGGAAAAAGCCATCGCCCTTTTAACGGCTTCCGATTTTTCGCTGATTCCCAAAGAAGACGTCTATAACGTTAAATAGAAAAACAAGTCGGAGTTCGCTCCGACTTGTTTTTTTATTGTCTGTTTTTTATTCGTTTAAGCCGGAAAAATTCTTCCCGCTCTTTTTCTTCAATGGTTTCCTGAATATACTTTATTTCTTGTTTTAACCGGGGAATCTGAATTTTATCCAGTGCATTGGCACTTTTTTGGGTCTTCTTGATTTCCAGCGAAAGTTTATAAGCGGTTGTTTCAATTTGTGCCAATTGATAAGATAAATACTTGACATCATTAAATTTTTTAATCGCCACATCCAAGGCCGGATTGTTTTCATAAAAACCATAAGGTAGGGCTTGCTCAGATGTTTCAGAGTAAATCACTTCTGGAATATCCACTCCCATGATTCCCCGGGCCCGGATATCATATGGTAATTCCGGCGGTACGGAGAGTGCAAATTCTTCCAGATGGCTCAGGCCCATGCTGATACATACCTGTTGCAACGCCTCATAGGCTTCACGAAACAGTTGTCCGATTTCTTTTTCGATGGTCTCGGCCTTTTTAACCAGTTGCATAATTTCCTGAATCAGGATGGTTCTTTTTTTGTCCAAAAGATCGTAGCCTTTTTCAGAAAAGTCTAAATGACCTTTTGCTTTAATCAGATTTGCTTTGGTTGGCGTTATTTTTATAGCCATTATTCCACCTGTGATTCCTTGTGAAAATACTTTTCAATGTTTTCGGGACTTAATCGATCAAACTCTGTTAATGGTAACAGTGACAGCAGTTTCCAGCCCAGATCAAGACTGTCAACGATGGTGCGGCTTTCGTCAGCTCCCTGATTTAAAAATTCGGCTTCAAAAGCGCGTCCAAAAGCCATATACTTTTTATCCGTCTGACTCAAATCGTCTTCGCCGATTATTTGTGACAAATCTCTTACTTCCTGAACTTTAGAATAGGACGCAAAAAGCTGATTGGCAACCTCGGCATGATCCTCCCGAGTAAACCCTTCGCCAATCCCATCTTTCATCAATCGCGATAATGACGGTAAAATGGACACCGGCGGATAGATGCTCCGTTGAAATAAATCCCGCCCTAAAACAAGCTGCCCTTCGGTTATATAGCCGGTTAAATCGGGAATCGGATGGGTGATATCATCATTGGGCATGGTTAAAATCGGTAAAAATGTGATCGATCCTTTTTGGTTTTTGAGCATTCCGGCCCGTTCATAAAGGGCTGCTAAATCGGAGTACATGTAACCCGGATACCCTTTCCGGCTGGGAACTTCTTCCCGGGCCGAGGAAATTTCCCGCAACGCTTCACAATAACTGGTAATATCGGTCATCACCACCAGAATATGCATATTTTTTTCGAAGGCTAGATATTCAGCGGCCGTTAATGCACAGCGAGGCGTGGTGATTCGTTCAGCAATGGGATCGTCCGCGTAATTAACAAACATCACCACTCGATCCATCACATTGGACTCGCCAAAGCTTTTACGGAAAAACTTCTCATCATCATGCTTGACGCCAATCGCGGCAAATACGACCCCGAAAGGCTCGTCGACATCATCCCCCAATTGGGCTTGTCTGACAATCTGGGCAGCCAGTTCATTATGGGGCAGCCCATTCCCGGAAAAAATCGGCAATTTCTGACCGCGAATCAGGGTCGCCAGGGTATCTATGGAAGAAATACCGGTTTGAATAAAATTTCGCGGGTATTCTCTGGACATCGGATTAATCGGCCGCCCATTAATGTTTGCTTCAACCGCACTAAAAATTTCGCTGCCATTATCAATCGGTTGTCCAATGCCATTAAAGATCCGACCCAGTAAATCCAGGGACATCGGTAAATTGAATGACTCGCCGGTAAAATTGATAATACTGTTACCCGCTGCCAAACCCGAAGTGTTTTGAAAAACCTGAATAACCACATGCTGTTCTTCAATTTTAATGACCTTTCCTTTTTTGACATTTCCGGTGGCGATTTCCACAATATTAACAACTTCACCATAAAAAACATTATCAACATCGGACACCTGGATCAGGGGGCCAACGACTTTATCAATCTTTAAATATTCTTTTTTCATCGTTCCCCCTAGTCTTTGTAGTGCTTAAAAAGCGCATCATAATAGGTATCAATTTTATTTTTAAGCGCATCAATCCCACTGAGATCATCGTTTGGGATGGTATATTTCATTTTTATAAAGGCACTGATAATCTCCTGATTTTTAAGCTGGGAGGTGGGAATTCCTAATTTCAGGCCGGCCCGTCCTTTTTCATATAAATATTCAATTGCTTTTAACATCGCATATTGCTTCGCTAAGGGCACATAGGTATCCTCTTTGTTATAGGCATTCTGTTGAAGATAACCAACCTTGATTATTTTGGCAATTTCAAGCACCCAGCGCTGATCGTCCGGCAGCACATCCTCACCTACCAGCATGACCATTTCCAGCAGTTTGTTTTCTTGATAAAGCAGCTCGATCATTTTATTCCGCAGCTCAATACAGTCTGCGGCGACATTGTCCTCATACCAGTCAGACAAAATTTTAATATAACCACTGTAGCTTTCCAACCAGTTAATCGCCGGATAATGTCGGGCATAGGCTAAATTTTTATCCAGTGCCAGAAAAACATTGACAAACCGTTTGGTATTCTCGGTCACCGGCTCAGAAAAATCACCCCCAGCCGGTGAAACGGCGCCAATAATGGTGATGGATCCTTCATCCCCACCTAATGTTTGAACACTGCCGGCGCGCTCATAAAATTCGGCAATCCGGGATGGCAAATAAGCGGGATAACCCTCTTCCGCTGGCATCTCTTCCAGCCGGCCGGAAATTTCCCGCAGCGCCTCGGCCCAACGGGAGGTTGAATCCGCCATCATTGCCACGGCGTAACCCATATCCCGGTAATATTCAGCAATGGTCACCCCGGTATAAATACTTGCTTCCCTGGCCGCCACCGGCATGTTGGAGGTATTGGCAATCAGCACCGTTCGCTCCATAATCGATTTTCCGGATCGCGGATCGATAAGTTTGGGAAAGTCCTCGATGACTTCGGTCATTTCATTGCCACGTTCACCGCAACCGATATAAACAATAATATCGGCATCGGACCATTTTGCCAACTGATGCTGGGTCATCGTTTTTCCGGTTCCAAAGCCTCCGGGAATCGCCGCGGTTCCGCCCTTGGCAATCGGAAAAAAGATATCAATAATTCGTTGGCCGGTAATCAGCGGTACCAGCGTTTCCTGTCGATAGGCCGTTGGCCGGGGTATTCTGACCGGCCACTGATGGGCCATTTTCAACTCATGGATGTCATTTTTTTCATCCCGCAATTCTATCAGCATGTCTGTGATGGTGTAAGGGCCATTCGGCACCACCGAAACCACGGTTCCCGATAGATTCGGCGGGACCATCAGCCGATTCTGGATCACTTCGGTTTCTTCAACAAATCCAAAGACCGCCCCTGCCAATAAAATGTCCCCAGGTTTTACGGTAATGGTCGCCTCCCAAAGCTGCGCTTCATCAATGGACAATAAACCAATCCCTTCGGGAATGAAGATCGGTGATAGCTCCTGTATTTTTGCGAGCGGTCGCTGAATGCCATCAAACATATTTTTTAACATCCCTGGTCCTAAATTAAGACTCAGCGGTCGGCCGGTGGGAATAATCACTTCCCCAACTTTTAACCCTTCGGTTTCTTCATAAACCTGAATCGTCCCGATATCGCCTTCTAAAACAATTACTTCACCAATCAGGCTTTTTTCGCCCACGGTTACCATTTCCCGCATTTTAAAAGAAACCATATTTCGACCTTTGATAACCGGCCCGTTAATCGATGAAATGATTCCTTTTACTTGATTCTGCTCGATCACCGTCATTTAACTCCCCCCTGTTTTCCATGAACGCATTCAATGTCATCCCGATGTATTTATAATTTGTCGTGATTAAATTCTCGACGGTGAAGTCACAGTAAATAAGCCGCTCTGAATCTTCAACAATCATTCCGCCGATGGATTCCTTTGTTAGCTTGCGGTATTCCACTGTATAATCCTCAAGGTTATTTTTAAATAATTCTTTGATTTGAATAAGATCCTGATTATTGATAAAGACAATCAGTTGTTTTTTATCGCCAAAAATCTCCGGAATGCTCTTGATACAATCACAAAGATACTTACTGTAAACCGCTGTCGTTAAAAATTCTTTTGCTTTTGTCTGAATTAGTTGATTGAAATCCAATAAAATTCGATTTCGTTCTTCCAGTTCCAGGGTTTTGGCTTTGTTTTTTCCTTCCGCCAAAATTTTATTCCGGTCACGAAAGATCGAGCGACCGCTACGATTTTCGAGGGTCTTTTTTTCTTTGGTGATCCTTTCCTGAGATGCCGCGATCTGTTCGGCCTTTTTGTTCTTTGCTTCGGTCATTATTTTTAGCCCATTTTTTCGCTCTTTACTTAATAGTGATTGAGTAAAAACCTGGAGTTTTTCTTCTATTGAAATCATTTAATCACATCCTTCAATCCTACTGATTCTTTGATATATCGGGTAATCATACCTTCACTTCTTGCATAGCCATAGCGATCTGGGATAACTGTGATCAGAGGGGTAAACTGTTCCTTCTTGGCTTCGAAAACCAACTCTTCAATCATCAGCGATGCTTTTTCAGTTAGAAAGATGATTCCGATTTCTTTGTTTTTAAGCGCTGTTTTAAAAGCCTTTTCAATTTCGTCTTTTGATTTGACATAAATCCCTTCGATACCAGCCAGCTGCATTCCCAAATACGAATCACGATTCTCACTGATTACATAAGAATTCATTTTTATAAACTGCCAATGATCATAATCGCGATGATTAAGCCATAGATGGCCACCCCTTCGGCAAGACCGACATAAATAAGGGTTTTGCCTAATATCTTCGGATCTTCAGATACGGCCCCCAATGCGGCAGAGCCGACAACACCAACGGCATACCCGGCCCCAACGCAGGCCAGACCGGTGGACAGCGCCGCGGCAATATAGCCAAGCCCCGCATCGGTGATTCCGGTGCTTGAACCAGTAGTTGCTGCCGTAACGATGCTCGGTGCCATAAAAACAAACGCGGCAGCCAAGATAGGGATAAATGTGGTCAGGTTAATCCGCAAAAATCGTTTCATTTTTCGTTGTGATTCGCCGCAATCATTGTAAACAAAATAAATGCCCCAAGCAATGGTTCCCAGCACCAGCAATGTCGCTCCAATGGTTATAAACGTCAATACATTCATCACACAGCTCCTTAGAATAATTTAATTTCCAGATCGATCGGTTTAAACTCCGTTCCGTCACCGGTGTAATATTTACTGAATAATTCATAATATTGCAATCTCAAGGCCTGAATTGAAACAATCAAGCCCTCCAGTAAAATAATAAACAGATTTGCAATAATCAATATTCCGGCACTGATGACGCCGTTTTGCGCCATCGCGGCCAGTGTCTGAAAGGCCATAAACAGCCCAACATGGGTCAGGGCAAAAGCGCCGATTCTGATAAATGAAAGCGTATTGCTCAACATCCCCAAGAGCATCTCAAAAATTTCAAAGCCGCCTTCAACATAATATTCCGATACCTCGTTCTCATATAGCGGCTTTCGTTTTGATAAATAATTTGCCAATGGCTCCCGGATTAGGACAATAAAGATCATCAGAATTATCACTCCGATTAAGATCGGATTCATGATCTGGGCATTCGGAATCACCCCTAAATTCAATCCCACCAGACCTAAAATTGAGAGATATAAAATAAATCCGCAAATACCATTTTTCCCAAAAATACCTTCTTTAATTTCCTTTTTCCTGAGCTTATTAATAATACTGTAAACATAAGCCAGAAAGAGCAAGAGCATCCCCACAATCACGGCGGTTAACAACATCGTGTTGATTTCATTGAAAGGTCTGACCCAAATGGGATTAATGATCGTTTCAAAGCCGAAAACACTGCCATACATAAAACCAAAAAATACAGCACAAATTCCGAGACGCAACAGCACTTTTCCAAGTTCTATTCCCTTACGGCTAAGAATGAGCCCAATGACGGACAAGATGACGCCCTGACCAACATCCCCAAACATAAATCCGAAACAGAACATATAGGTGATGCTCAAAAAGGCGGTCGGATCCAACTCATCAAATGCCGGCACACCGTACATTTTTACCAACACCTCAAAGGGCCGAAACAACCAATTATTCTTCATCTTTGTCGGCGGCTTACCACTGCCCGTCTTTGGGTCGGAAAACATCATTATCAGCTCCGGGTATTTGGATCCAATGGCTTCCATCCGCTGTTTATCCCGTTTTGAAATCCATCCTGAGAAATAAAAGCTATCATCACTAAACGCCATATATTTTTTTATGATACTCAGATTGCCATAAAGATAAAGCGTATTAAAACTAATCGTTGCTTCCCCGCGGTTTTCCTCTAAATGAACACTTAAATTTTTATATAATCTGACTGTTCTTTCTTTTAATTCAAGCAATTCATTTTCGATCGATTCTATTATTTCTTTCGGTGTTTGTGTGTATTCAGAACTAAATCCCTCAATGGGTTTATAATTGAGAGCCTTTAAAATCCGTTGGGATTCGATCTCCAGGTCTTTAGGTGAGATAATCATAAAAACTTCTTCATTATCGGCCTGATTGCCGACATGAAAAACGATTGACGTCACACTGTTATAGATGCTTTTTAAACGAACGGCATTGTCCTTTGTCACTGAACCGATGCTGTAAGAAAAGTTTTCCAACTTATCAAGTTCGCTCATTTGAACATCCATTTCATCCAGATATGAATAGGCGATCCGACTTTTCTTCAGGGCTTCCATGCGCTCATTTATTTGTCTGATCTCACGATACTCAGCCCCTAAATTAATTTCAAATGATTTAACGATTGAAAGTGCATTTTCGAGATGATGCTCACCTTTTGCCAGTGAAAGCATATCCAGCTTCAGAGAATCCTGATAAAGTTCATTAAGCTTGCTAATTAACTTGATGAAATTTCTTTCGTCCATCATGGTTTCCCCTGATACCAACTGGGCAAACCCCAACAGTTCGCCAATATTTTCCTTGAGCACAGGGAGCATAAACCGGCCAGCATCGATCTCATGCATAGCATCGACAATTTGGATATCATTAAAAAGAAAGATTTCTTTGGCAAATTGATCAACTTGCTTAATTTTTCCCACTACATCCATCATGATTACATTTTCGATTGCCATAGAAACTCCTTCCCAAAACTAATCAAGGGATCTGATTAAGTATTTTTTTGTTTCAGTCTCGCCCATGCGATAGCGTTTACTTTCAATAATTGACGTAATGTCTTCAACTTCAAAATCCAACAACCGAATATAAGCCACCACTTGAGCTAAACTGCTGCCACCATCACTGAACAATCGTTTGTATAAATAATAAAGATAACGTTCCTGACGTCTTTCCATATATAAATCGATGGTCTTTGTGTGATTAAATAAAAAAGCATAATCCGAATCGACTAATTGCGCTTTCATTTCGTCGACATTCTTTGCTCCGGCCAAATCGCCTAACTGTTGTTCATTAAGTTTTAATCCCCCTCTTAAAGAATAGGCAAGAATTTCTTCCCGGGACAGATTGTAAAATTTTTTCCCCCGATACATCCAAACTAAATTGAGTAAATCAAAATGACGCTGTTGCACTTCAATTAAATCGCGATTTGACTTTTTATCTAATTTGAACAATCGGTTTCTTAATAAATCATAGTAGTAACGATCCAGCTTTTTTTCGATCATGACTAATTCTGCTTCCGTTTCAAGTTCCTTATGAATTTCGAATATTCGATAATAATCGGTATCGACCAGGAGCTTTTTAAATTCATCCCAATCCTTCACTCGCAACAGCCGATCAAAGGGGACTTTTGTGTGATTTTTGGAATAAACCATCATATCACGCAAAGATTCTAATGCTTCTTTTCTGGCTATTCCCCGAATCAAAATTCTTAAGGATTCTACTTCTAAACGTACCAGATATACTTTAATAAATGATTTGTCAGGTCCTGATAAATAATAAAGCAACTTCTCTATTTCCTGCACTTTTAAATAATTCAAACGCACCTCAAGATCCGATCGATGGAGATTTTTAGGATCCAGCAGTTTTATAAAATCGGCGTAATAAGTGTGGTCCCACAAATAGTGAAACACTTCTTTCAAATCGCCGTCCTTAACCAGTTCGGAAAAATCATGATCATTAAGCCTTCGGGCACTCATGGCAAGAGTCTTAGCATTTATACAGGCATATTTACTTTTTGACATTCTTTTTTCACACTTTTCTATCGAATTTGATTTATTTATTCATGATTTTAACGGGGTTTTTGAACAATTCTGCCAAGATTCCCATGGCTTTTTCTTCTTTTTCTGCATCATACTTCCGGCGGATTTCAACTAATTCCTGCTCCTTGGCATTGATGATCGCAAGTTGTTCATCCTTGGCCTTATTAATCTCGCTTTCATAATTCGTTTGGCCTTGATCTTGAATCTTTTTAATTTCAGTCGCCTCGTTTGCTTTGATATTGATGTCCGTATTTTCTAAAATTTTATCAGCTTTTTCTGATACATTTTTTTTTATCCGTGTCGCTTTTTTGTCAAGTTCGATTATCTCTCGGATCACCTTGTTAATGTCGGCATCATCACTATGTAACATATAAAACCTCCTTTTTTTATCAAACAATATTTAGCTAACGAACGTTTCTTCTTTATAATTTTTTTAAGAATAAACATAATTTATTTAATACTTGACAATTTATGCTGATCATCATATTATAAAGTTAACCCCACCCCATGTGGGGTGGTTATTCGAAGGGAGTGAATCGAATGGAAAAAACTCAATTTAGTATCAGTGGAATGACATGCACAGCATGTGCCAGTGCCATCGAGCGTAAAGTAAACCAGATAAATGGTGTTGAATCAGCTGTCATCAATTTCACCACTGAAAATTTATTAGTAATTTATGATGCTGAACTTGTCTCGCTCCAACTCATCGTTGAAACCATTGAAGCGCTGGGCTATGGTGCAACACCGATTTTAAACGATCCTACACAAAAAATTGCCAAACCATCAAAAGAGACCGGTTACCAGAGTCAGATTAATGCGCTTCGCAATCGCTTAATCCTTTCGATCATTTTTACCCTGCCGATCTTATACCTTGCCATGGGACCGATGTTGGGATTCCCCATTCCTGCTTTTTTAGCGGGTGAGCAGAACATTTTAATCAATGCTTTAACCCAAATGTTTCTCACCTTACCAGTGATCTATTTATGTCGGCATTTTTATACCAATGGCTTTAGGGCCCTTTTAAAACGGATTCCCAATATGGACTCTCTGGTCGCGGTTGGAACCAGCGCATCGTTTCTTTATGGTGTTGTGGTCTTATTCATCTTAGCCTATGGATTCTCCTATGATCAGATGGAGTTGATTCACCACTACGCCCATGAGCTATATTTTGAATCCACAACAGTTATCTTAGTATTAATTACCCTTGGAAAGTTTTTTGAAACAAAAGCCAAGGGTAAAACTTCCCAAGCGATTGAAAAACTGATTGCCTTAGTCCCCGAAAACGCACGGGTATTGCGTAATGGTGTGGAAGTCGAGATTCACGTCGATGAAGTAAAAATTGATGATCTGGTGATTATCCGTCCCGGGGAACGGATTCCAGTCGATGGAATCATCCTCAATGGGCATTCCAGCGTCGATGAATCCCTGTTAACCGGGGAGAGTTTACCAGTCGAAAAATCAAAAGACAATCACGTTATTTCCGGAAGTATGAATAAAACCGGTTCCTTTGAATTTAAAGCGACCAAAATAGGGCAAGATACGACTCTGAGCAAAATTATTCAATTAGTTGAAGAAGCGCAGTCCTCCAAAGCCCCGATTGCCAGAATCGCCGATGAAATCAGTCGCTACTTTGTGCCAGTCGTCATGGGTATCTCAGTGCTGACCTTCGTGGTCTGGATGCTTCTCGGTTTTGGTTTATCCTTTGCCTTATCTGCTGCTATATCCGTTTTAGTTATTTCCTGCCCTTGTGCTCTTGGACTTGCGACCCCCACCGCCATTATGGTCGGTACCGGAAAAGGGGCCGAAAAAGGTATTTTATTCAAAAACGGGCCGGCTCTAGAAATTCTTGGTAAATCGAATACGATTGTCTTTGATAAGACCGGTACGCTGACCGTCGGTTCGCCATCGATTACCGATATCATCCTTTACGATTCGACCCTTGATCAAAATGATTTATTAAAGATGACGGCATCTCTTGAAAAGAAGTCCGAACATCCACTCAGTGAAGCGATTGTTAAAAAAGCGGATGAATCCGCTTTGGATTTGGATGAAGTGACTCATTTTGAAGCACTTTCCGGTTTGGGCATCAGCGGTGAGATTAAAGACAAAGAAATACTCATCGGAAATATTAAACTCATGGAAAAAAACAGGATCGGAGTTGAGCACATCATGACCGACTATTTGCGCTTGTCAGATCTGGGAAAAACACCCCTATTGATTGCTTGGGATCAAGCTGTTAAAGGCATCATCGCCGTGGCTGACACGATTAAGGAAAATAGCAACCTGGCCGTAGCCCAGCTCAAGGCCATGGGGATTAATGTTTATATGCTAACCGGGGACAATGAACGAACGGCCGCGGCCATCGGCAAAATGGTGAACATTGACAATGTGGTTGCCAATGTTCTCCCCCATGAAAAATCAACGATGATAAAAAATCTGCAGTCCCAAGGACATCAGGTCATCATGGTAGGTGATGGGATTAATGATGCCCCGGCGCTGGCACAAAGTGATGTCGGAATCGCCATCGGGAATGGAACCGATGTCGCAATTGAATCCGCTGATGTCGTCCTGATGCAAAATGATCTGATGAATATTGTTTCAGCCATTCAATTAAGTAAGGCCACACTGAGAAACATCAAGCAAAATTTATTCTGGGCTTTTATTTACAATGTAATTGGAATCCCCTTGGCTGCCGGTATTTTGTACATACCATTTGGTTTGAAGTTAAACCCCATGTTTGCAGCCGGCGCAATGAGTTTGAGTTCGGTATCTGTTGTTCTTAATGCCTTGTCGTTAAAAACATTTAAGACAAAAATTTTACCAATTACTTATCAGCAAAATATCCAAACTGTTTCTATGGCAGAACTGCCTGAAGATAAAACTCAAGATAAAAATCTGGTAAAGAAAGAAGGAAAAAAAATGAAAATAGTATTGAAAGTTAATGACATGAGTTGTCAGCATTGTGTTAAACGTGTTGAAGGTATATTAAATGGCTTTGAAGGAATAGAAGATGTGTTGGTATCCCTGGAAGATGGTCAGGCCACTTTTACGGCAACCGAATCAGTCGATCTCAGTGCCGTAGTTACAGCTCTAACAGAAGATGGCTATCCCGCCACTCAAATCACAGAATAAGTTTATGGAAACCAAAGATCGTTCAACTGAACTTAATCTACTAAAAACTGCCCGTGGCCAGTTGGACGGCATCATCAAAATGGTGGAAAGTGATCGCTATTGCATCGATGTTTCAAAGCAAATCCTGGCAGTTCAAGCCCTGCTGAAAAAAACCAACCTAGAAATCTTGAAAAAGCATATGAATTCCTGTGTGAAAGATGCCTTTGAAAAAGGCACAGGTGATGAGAAGATTGATGAAATTATGCTTGTCCTTGATAAGTACTACCGCTAATCTATTCGCTTAATATTAATGTAAACTTACTCTATACGTCAAGAGATAGCTATTGTTATCTCTTGATTTTATTTTTTCAAAAAAATAAAAAACCGCATGATCTGCGGTTAAGATTTTAAAATGGTGACCCATGGGCGACTTGAACGCCCGACACCCTGATTAAAAGTCAGATGCTCTACCAACTGAGCTAATGGGTCATGATAAATGATTAAGTTATTGTTTGTCTTCAAACGGTTGTGTAATATGCCAGTTTGCCTAACTAAGTGATTCACACCAAATCATAGATTTGGATTCTCTATTTATACCAACTGAGCTAATGGGTAATGTTGTATTTAGTTGTGCTAAGGATCGTATTTTAATCGAAAACTCTTCTCATCCTGATTGGATGAGTTTCAATTCAAATGCGTTTGCTTTATCACTGTCGTTTCGCTACGCTCAACTTCCGACCAATTTCATCCCTGAAATTGGGATAAAGCTTTGGTGGGAGAAGATGGTTTCGAACCATCGTAGACGTCGTCAACGGATTTACAGTCCGCCCCCTTTAGCCACTCGGGCATTCTCCCACTTGATTTTTGACAAAAAAATGGAGCTGATGAACGGACTCGAACCGTTAACCTGCTGATTACAAATCAGCTGCTCTGCCAATTGAGCCACATCAGCTTGATGAAAAAAGTTTGACAAGTTAAATTACTTATTTCGTATTGGATCGTATTTTAATCGAAAACTCTTCTCATCCGTATTGGATGAGTTTTCAATAAAAATGCGTAAGTATTATCATTGTCGTTTCGCTTGCGCTACACTTCCGACCAATTTCTTACAGAAATTGGGATAATACTTATGGCGACCTGGAAGAGACTCGAACTCTCGACCTCCAGCGTGACAGGCTGGCATTCTAACCAACTGAACTACCAGGCCGCATGGATATTAAATTTGGTGACCCCTAGGAGACTCGAACTCCTGTTACCGCCGTGAAAGGGCGGTGTCTTAACCGCTTGACCAAGGGGCCGTAATAAATGCGGATATGAATCGTTTTGGTTCACACCCGCTTGTTGTCGTAATGGCTCCCCAGGCTGGATTTGAACCAGCAACCTATCGGTTAACAGCCGAGTGCTCCACCGTTGAGCTACTGAGGATTATAAAAGTCCCGCAATGTCCTATCCTCCCAGGCAGTTACCCACCAAGTACTTTCGGCGCTGGAAGACTTTACTTCTGTGTTCGGTATGGGAACAGGTGTGGCCCTTCCGCCATCATTACGGAACTAGTTAGACTAGTTAATACTATTTAATTATAATTGCATTTATCTTATATCTTTATGATCGTTGCCGATCACTGGAAACAACATAGTGTATAAAATCTTGGATCAAGACCTCGGTCGATTAGTACTGGTCAGCTCCATATGTTACCATACTTCCACATCCAGCCTATCTACCTGGTCGTCTACCAGGGACCTTAACCATTTCTGGTGAGATATCTTATCTTGAAGGGGGCTTCGTGCTTAGATGCCTTCAGCACTTATCCTTTCCAAACTTAGCTACCCAGCTATGCTCCTGGCGGAACAACTGGTGCACCAGTGGTTTGTCCGTTCCGGTCCTCTCGTACTAGGAACAGCTCTTCTCAAATATCTAACGCCCACGACGGATAGGGACCGAACTGTCTCACGACGTTCTGAACCCAGCTCGCGTGCCTCTTTAATGGGCGAACAGCCCAACCCTTGGGACCTGCTTCAGCCCCAGGATGAGACGAGCCGACATCGAGGTGCCAAACCTCCCCGTCGATGTGGACTCTTGGGGGAGATAAGCCTGTTATCCCCGAGGTAGCTTTTATCCGTTGAGCGATGGCCCTTCCACTCGGAACCACCGGATCACTAAGCCCGACTTTCGTCTCTGCTCGAGATGTCTCTCTCGCAGTCAATCACCTTTTTGCCTTTGCACTCTAAGAGATGGTTTCCAACCATCCTGAAGGTAACTTTGGGCGCCTCCGATACTTTTTAGGAGGCGACCGCCCCAGTCAAACTGCCCGTCTGACACTGTCCGATGACCGGATTACGGCCACTCGTTAGAATTCCAATAGTACAAGGGTGGTATCCCAAGGTTGGCTCCTTCGAAACTAGCGTCCCAAATTCTCTGCCTCCCACCTATCCTGTACGTGTACTACCAAAACTCAATGCCAGATTGCAGTAAAGCTCTACGGGGTCTTTCCGTCCTGTCGCGGGTAACTCGCATCTTCACGAGTACTACAATTTCACCGGGTGTGTTGTCGAGACAGCGCTCAAATCGTTACGCCTTTCGTGCGGGTCAGAACTTACCTGACAAGGAATTTCGCTACCTTAGGACCGTTATAGTTACGGCCGCCGTTTACTGGGGCTTAAATTCGCACCTTCGCTTGCGCTAAGCACTCCTCTTAACCTTCCAGCACCGGGCAGGCGTCAGCCCCTATACATCATCTTTCGATTTAGCAGAGACCTATGTTTTTGCTAAACAGTCGCTTGAGCCTCTTCTCTGCGGCCCACTTGCGTGGGCACTCCTTCTCCCGAAGTTACGGAGTCATTTTGCCGAGTTCCTTAACAACACTTCTCCCGCTCATCTTAGGATTCTCTCCTCGCCTACCTGTGTCGGTTTACGGTACGGGCACCCTCTCTCTCAATAGAAGCTTTTCTTGACAGCGTGAAATCAGCGACTTCCCTACTTATTTTTCGTTCCCCGTCACGCCTCAGCCTTAAAACCAAGGGGATTTGCCTCCCTGATCAGCCTTGACGCTTGGCCCAGCTTTTCCAACCGCTGGGTTCGCTTATCCTTCTGTGTCACTCCATCTCTCAAACAATTAAAGGTGGTACAGGAATTTCAACCTGTTGTCCATCGCCTACGCTGCTCGCCTCGGCTTAGGCCCCGACTTACCCTGAGCGGACGAACCTTCCTCAGGAAACCTTGGGCTTTCGATGGTGAAGATTCTCACTTCACTTTCGCTACTCATGCCAACATTCTCTCTTGTCTTGTGTCCACCAAACCTTACAGTTCAGCTTCGCCCTCAAGACATTGCTCCCCTACCACTATGGTAGTACCATAATCCATCGCTTCGGTGCCAGATTTTAGCCCCGTTCATCTTCGGCGCACAACCACTCGACCAGTGAGCTATTACGCACTCTTTAAATGTGTGGCTGCTTCTAAGCCAACATCCTGGTTGTTTCTGCAGTTGCACATCCTTTCCCACTTAATCTGGACTTGGGGACCTTAGCGGATGGTCTGGGCTGTTTCCCTTTTGACTATGAGACTTATCTCACACAGTCTGACTGCCGTATATAAGTGTATGGCATTCGGAGTTTGATAAGGTTCAGTAATCTTTACGACCCCTAGCCTATTCAGTGCTCTACCTCCATCACTCTCTCTACAACGCTAGCCCTAAAGCTATTTCGGGGAGAACCAGCTATCTCCGTGTTCGATTGGAATTTCACCCCTATCCACAACTCATCCAAGCCTTTTTCAACAGACACTGGTTCGGACCTCCACTTGGTTTTACCCAAGCTTCATCCTGGTCATGGATAGATCACACGGTTTCGGGTCTACAGCATGCAACTAATCGCCCTATTCAGACTCGGTTTCCCTACGGCTCCGTACCTGAAGTACTTAACCTTGCTACATACCGTAACTCGTTGGCCCGTTCTACAAAAAGCACGCAGTCACGTTAGCTCCTGCTGCTTGTAAGCACAGGGTTTCAGTTTCTATTTCACTCCCCTTCCGGGGTTCTTTTCACCTTTCCCTCACGGTACTTTCCGCTATCGGTCAATCAGTAGTATTTAGCCTTGGGGGGTGGGCCCCCCATCTTCCCACAGGGTTACACGTGTCCCGTGGTACTCGTCGATTACCCAGCTGTACTATTTTCGTCTACGGGGATCTCACCCTCTGCGTCCGGCCTTCCCATGCCGTTCAACTAATAATACCGCCTTGATGTAATCAGGGCTCTTCCTCGTTCGCTCGCCGCTACTGAAGGAATCGATGTTTCTTTCTTTTCCTCTGGGTACTAAGATGTTTCAGTTCCCCAGGTTCCCTCCATAACGCTATGTATTCACGTTACAGTGACTGGTCTTCTACCAGCCGGGTTTCCCCATTCGGATATCTACGCTTTATCGGTTATGTGCACCTACACGTAGCTTTTCGCAGCTTGTCGCGTCCTTCGTCGGCTCTGATTGCCAAGGCATTCACCCTGTGCTCTTTTCTTCTTGATCCTTTTTGATGTTACGTTTTCGTGTTAAGAAATTGTATTTCAAAATTTTATTTATACACTATGCTGTTTTCAATGATCGACGCTTTTACCCGCATTGTTTCAATCCGGTCCTTGCCATGTGTTTGCATGGGGCTGGTGTAATCGCAATTTTTGATGGTGGGCTTGGGAGGACTTGAACCTCCGACCTCACGCTTATCAGGCGTGCGCTCTAACCACCTGAGCTACAAGCCCATGCGTTTGTTTTAAAAATTGGTGGAGATGAGGAGACTTGAACTCCTGACCCCCTGCTTGCAAGGCAGGTGCTCTCCCAACTGAGCTACACCCCCCCAAGTATTAAAACGTATTAAATTTTATGCTAATTGCTTCTGTCTTGTATAACCTAATGGTCATACAAAAGAAAATAGTACCATGACTTCCTGTATTCCCTAGAAAGGAGGTGATCCAGCCGCACCTTCCGATACGGCTACCTTGTTACGACTTCACCCCAATTACTGACCCCACCTTCGGCAGCTGGTTCCTTACGGTTACCTCACTGACTTCGGGTGTTGCCAACTCTCGTGGTGTGACGGGCGGTGTGTACAAGACCCGGGAACGCATTCACCGCAGCATTCTGATCTGCGATTACTAGCAACTCCAACTTCATGCAGGCGAGTTTCAGCCTGCAATCCGAACTGAGATCTGTTTTAAGGGATTAGCTTCACCTCGCGGTTTCGCAGCCCTCTGTTCAGACCATTGTAGCACGTGTGTAGCCCAGGTCATAAGGGGCATGATGATTTGACGTCGTCCCCACCTTCCTCCGTGTTATCCACGGCAGTCTGCTTAGAGTGCCCAACTGAATGATGGCAACTAACCACAGGGGTTGCGCTCGTTGCGGGACTTAACCCAACATCTCACGACACGAGCTGACGACAACCATGCACCACCTGTCTCTCTGTCCCCGAAGGGAAAGTCTGATCTCTCAGATTGTCAGAGGATGTCAAGACCTGGTAAGGTTCTTCGCGTTGCTTCGAATTAAACCACATGCTCCGCTGCTTGTGCGGGTCCCCGTCAATTCCTTTGAGTTTCAACCTTGCGGTCGTACTCCCCAGGCGGAGTGCTTATTGCGTTAGCTGCGGCACTGAGTCTCCCCAACACCTAGCACTCATCGTTTACGGCGTGGACTACCAGGGTATCTAATCCTGTTTGCTCCCCACGCTTTCGCACCTCAGCGTCAGTATTTGTCCAGCAAGCCGCCTTCGCCACCGGTGTTCCTCCTAATATCTACGCATTTCACCGCTACACTAGGAATTCCACTTGCCTCTCCAATACTCAAGTCTTTCAGTTTCAAATGCATGTCACCGGTTGAGCCGGTACCTTTCACATCTGACTTAAAAAACCGCCTGCGTGCCCTTTACGCCCAGTAAATCCGGACAACGCTTGTCCCCTACGTATTACCGCGGCTGCTGGCACGTAGTTAGCCGGGACTTTCTTCTTGGGTACCGTCTTTTTTTCTTCCCCAATAACAGAGCTTTACGATCCGAAAACCTTCTTCACTCACGCGGTATTGCTGCGTCAGGGTTTCCCCCATTGCGCAATATTCCCCACTGCTGCCTCCCGTAGGAGTCTGGACCGTGTCTCAGTTCCAGTGTGACCGTTCGCCCTCTCAGACCGGTTACCCATCGTCGCCTTGGTGGGCTGTTATCTCACCAACTAGCTAATGGGACGCGGGTCCATCCTTTGGCACCGGAGCGTTTAATACTTCTGCCATGCGACAAATGTATCTTATAAGGCATTACTCCCAGTTTCCCGAGGCTATTCCTTTCCAAAGGGCAGGTTACCCACGCGTTACTCACCCGTTCGCCACTTTCTAAGATTTCCGTGCAAGCACTTCCATCTTGTCTCGTTCGACTTGCATGTGTTAAGCATACCGCCAGCGTTCGTCCTGAGCCAGGATCAAACTCTCAATAAAAGTTTGTATTTAAAGCCTTTCGGCCTTTAAATGCTGTCTCATGAATAACTGTGTTTTATACTCTACCGAGTGCACTTTATCCTCTGCCGAGTTAATGTTTTAAAGAGTGCATCTCTCTGTTTCTATTTTAGCCGCATTCACCCTCGCGGATGTTTTGGCTGTTTTACAGGTTTTATGGTACTATTCTCTTTTCTATGACCGTTGCTCTGCAATCGTTTCCGACCGATGAAGCTTTTCAATTATATCGTCGTTATTCTCGATTGTCAAGTTCTTTTTCAAAGTTTTTTGTTTTGTTTTTTTGGAGGCGCCACCCAGATTTGAACTGGGGGTGAGGGTGTTGCAGACCCGTGCCTTACCACTTGGCTATGGCGCCGTATTAAATTGGAGCGGAAGACGAGATTTGAACTCGCGACCCTCGCCTTGGCAAGGCGATGCTCTACCACTGAGCCACTTCCGCTAATAATGGTGGTGCCCAAAGGCGGAATCGAACCACCGACACGAGGATTTTCAGTCCTCTGCTCTACCGACTGAGCTATTTGGGCATATTATAAAATAGATTAGTTTGTCTTCAATCGTTTCGGCAACACATCTGTCTGCCTAACTAAGCGATTCACACCAAATCGAAGATTTGGGTTCTCTGCTTATACCGACTGAGCTATTTGGGCATATTATAAAATAGGTTTATTTGTCTTCAATCGTGTTAAACGTTTAAAGTTCGACGCATGACTTTGCCACGCCGTGGTTAATTACCCAATAATTGGAAAACTCCATTAACCTTGGGGTAGCAAGAAATTGCATTAACTTTTAGTTGCTTCTTATTTGGATCGTATTTTAATCGAAAACTCTTCTCATCCTGATCGGATGAGTTTTCAATTAAAATGCGTAAGTATTATCACTGTCGTTTCGCTTGCGCTCAACTTCCGGCCAATTTCTGTAAGAAATTGGGATAATACTTATGGCGACCTGGAAGAGACTCGAACTCTCGACCTCCAGCGTGACAGGCTGGCATTCTAACCAACTGAACTACCAGGCCGCATGTATAAAAATGGTGGTCGCAACAGGGCTCGAACCTGTGACCCCCTGCTTGTAAGGCAGGTGCTCTCCCAGCTGAGCTATGCGACCATCAGTTGAGATACAAGCGTTATTATACGTCAGTAAAAACTAATTGTCAACTATTTTGTGGAATTTTTATTGATTTTTATCTTTTTTCTGCAAAAACCTGGATCCGTTCGCCTTCATTGCTTCCTTGCAAGAAAGTTCCAAAATCATAATACTTCATATTTTTAAAACCAATACTGGTCAGGCAGCGGTGGATATCTTCAATGGTATAAAAGTATTGAATTTGATTCTCTTCGTATCGGTTATAGGTTTCATCCTCGTTTTTTTCAAAAATTGTCAGATTAAAATGCATAGCATTCTCTGAAAAATGCGGTTCATTTTCCCAAACGCAGTAAATATCATCCAAATCATAAACATAAGTATTATCCATAATGGTTTTTTTATATTTAGTAACGGTATTGACGTCAAATAACAACATCCCCTGGCTTTCCAGGCATTCATAACTACTATATAAGAAGCTCTGCAATGCCTCCAGATCCGGCAAATAGTTGACGCTGTCACAACACGAGATAACCGCATCAAAGGTTTGATTAATTTGAAAGTTACTCATATCGCCCAAATAAAACTGAATATTCTTCAGACCCATCCGGTCTGCTTTCTCATCTGCCACCGTTAGCATTGCTTCCGATAAATCCACTGCCGTCAGATCGAATCCTTTTTGAGCCAGATTACAGGTTATATTCCCAGTTCCGCAGCCAAATTCTAAAACCGTTTTAATCTCTCTTTTGCCATTTAAAAACAATCGCTGGACATAATCAGACCAATTCGTATAGTCGATTTCTTTCATTAATTCATCATAAACCTGTGCAAATTCTTCGTACATATTATGGCTCTCCTGTTTTAATAATTTTTTGAATAATTGATAAACTTAATTGACGCTTCCAGTCCTTTTAACAACACCATTTCATCAAAATTGAATTCCGTCGTATGGAGGTTTTTGTTAAATCCTTTTGCATCATTACCGGTTCCCAGCCCAATATATAATCCCGGTACTTCTTTTTGAAAATAGGAAAAGTCCTCTGATAACATAACTTTTCGAAATCGGATTCTTTTTTCCTGAGGTGTCAATTCTTTGAAAATCTCGTACAGCTTTTGATCATTAATGACCGGTGGGTACATCTCAACGAATTTCAATTCAATGTTACAACCATGGGTCAGTTCAACCCCTTTAACAACTTCCCCAATCCGTCGGTGCAGTTTCTGGTGGCCTTTATCACTAAAAGAACGAATGGTACCGCCAAGTTTGACCTCATCTGCTACAACATTCACGCGGGTTCCTCCGTTTAGTAATCCAATTGAGATAACCACACTCTCCATCGGATTGGTGTTTCGACTGACAATACTCTGCAGACAAGTGATCAATGAAGCACTGGCAACAATAGCATCCATTGACCGTTGCGGTTCGGCTGCATGTCCACTGATGCCATGGATGGTGATAAAGAATTCACTGTTCTGAGCCATCATTGGGCCAGCCTTTGTCCCGAGCAAGCCTTCTTCTAAAAATGGAAAAAGATGATAACCAAAAATGGCCTTAACCGGATATTTCTGAAAGATCCCCGCATCGATCATCGGTTTTGCGCCACCAGGTCCTTCTTCGCCCGGCTGAAAAATCAGCAATACACTTCGTTTTCGTGCTTGGGGATAATCAGCCAGATATTTTGCCAGCAATAAATTCATGGTCATATGGCCATCATGTCCGCAGGCGTGCATCCATCCAGAATTTTTCGATACATAATCATATTCAGCATCTTCTAAAATACACAATGCATCCATATCTGCCCGAAAGGCGATCGGATTATTGTCATTTTCTCCCTTTATATAGAGAATGACACCAGTATTGCAAACTATTTCCGGTTGATAACTTAATTCTTCCAGGTAATTCATGATATAGGCCTGGGTTTTTTGCAATTCAAATCCCTCTTCAGGAATCTGATGTAGTTCCCTTCGCAGTCGGATGGTTTCATCTTTATATTTTTCTAACAAATCAAGCTCTTGCATTATATACCTTTCTTTTAGTTATAATCTGTGGTTATTTTTTAGAACATCAGATAAATTTATGTGCACTGAGTTTCCTATTTCTTTGACTTATTCCTGAAATTTGAAGGTATAGGTCTTACCATAGTTCGTTTCATCAAAAACAAAAGCGTCCTTCAATCCTGGGGTTGCAATAATTTGATTGTCGGTGGTTACAAAAATAGCTTCAACACCGGGCATACTTTTGACCAGCGCCATCCCTTTGTCCACCCCCAATAAAAACAAGGTTGTTGTCAAACCATCGCCGTCGATTGACGCCGCTGTGACAACAGTGACTTGGGTGAGCCCTGAATCAGCCGGAAACCCGGTAAACGGATCTAAAATATGATGATATTTCTTTCCCGCGGCATCGGTAAAATAGCGTTGGTAATCACCGGAGGTAACAATTGAACCATCTTTTATCGATAAAACACCAAGGTATCCTTCGCCGGGATTTTTAGGATCTTCGACCCCCACGCCAAAGTCTGAACCATTTGCTTTTCCACCCATGACCAAAACGTTTCCGCCTAAGTTTACGATGGCATGATCCACACCTTCTGCTTTTATAACCGCCATCACTTCATCGGCAATGTATCCTTTAGAAACAGAACCTAAGTTGATAATCATGCCCGGGTCGGTTAAATAAACACTCTTATCTTCGGAATTTAACACAATTTTCTGATAGTCGATTTTCTTTTGCGCTTCAGCAATCAGTTCAGGAGATGGCGCTTCTTTAACCTCTGGCGAATGAATTCCCCATAAATCAATCAGTGGACCGGCGGTAGCATCAAAATAACCATCCGAAAGTTGTGAGTATCTAATTCCCTGCTCAATGATTCGATAGGTCGCATCTGAGACTTTTACCGGTTGAACACCGGCATTTTCTTTAATCAACGCCAGATCACTCCCGGTATCAAATGAATTAAGCGTCTTATTCAACTCCTCAATCTTTTTAAATGGCTTATCCAAAAGGGTCTCGTCCGATTCTCCATATAAGGTCACACTGACAAATGTATCCAGCAGAAAATCGCTGCGCGTAACCGTATCGTTATTTTTACATGCCGAAACACTGGTTATCAACAGCACACCCAATGCTGCTATACCCAGCAACTTTGCAACTTGTTTTTTTAATTTTAAATCCCTCATTCTTTACCCCAGTTTCTTAATAAATAAGTGTATTATACCAAAGATACTGAAAAAAAGCATAAAAAAATAGTAAACCCTTTACCATCGCCCATTTTTCATATAAAATAATCGTTATGATAGAAATTATTCAACAAAACATTAAAGGAGCCTCATGAAAAAAAACGAACTTATTATTATCATTATTTTACTTGTAATTAGTATCGGCGGCATCGCTGCTTTTTATATTTTTAATGCAACCAGTCAAGCGCTTTCAGTGCGAGTCAGCCGTCAGGGTCAAGTTTTAGTCATCCTGCCGCTCACAGAAGATCATACCGAAACATTTACTGACGCTTCCGGGTCCAACACGCTTGTTATTTCTGACGGAACGGCCAAAATAACGGAGGCTGATTGCCCCGATCATATTTGTGTGAAAACCTACCCGATTTCCAGTCCCGGGGAAACCATTGTCTGTTTACCTCACAAATTGGTGGTTGAAGTCATTACTGGTGAATCCTGATGAATTCCAAAGCTTACCGACTGGTTATTCTCAGTCTATATGTTGCCATGGCGCTGATCCTCAGTTATGTTGAAAGTCTGATCCCGCTGCCGCTTCCTATTCCCGGTGCAAAACTCGGGCTGCCCAATATCATCACCCTTGTCTCTCTGCTGACACTGGGATGGCCTTTAACCCTGCTGGTGGTCGTGGCCCGGGTTTTATTATCCGGTTTTCTCTTTGGCGGCGGCTTTTCAATTGTGTACAGTCTTGCCGGTGGCCTTTTAAGCTTATTGGTGATGAGCCTGCTGCTCTACTTTTTCAAAGAAAATATCTCATTAATCCTGGTAAGTGTTTTTGGTGCCATTGCCCATAACCTGGGACAGGTCGTCGTGGCTGCGATTGTTGTTCAGACCACCAGCCTGCTGTTATATTTCCTTTTTTTAATGTTACTGGCGATTCCCACTGGTATAATCATCGGAATTGCTGCCCGGGAACTCATGCGGCTGCTTAACAAAACGACTATTTTCAATCGACTGAATCTCCCTCAAAAAAAATAGCCGGTCATTTCTGACCGACTTTTTTTATTTAATCCTTATATCTTGGTAATTGAATCAAAAATTCTGTTCCTTCGCCAACCTGGCTGGTCACTGTTATTTTTCCACTATTGTTGTAAATAATGTGTTTAACAATCGCCAAACCCAGACCTGTGCCGCCTTTTTCCTTTGACCGGCTCTTGTCAACCCGATAGAATCGTTCAAAAATACGGTCAACATCTTTTTCAGGAATTCCGTAACCCTGATCTTTGACCCGAATTATGACATTCTCATTTTCTTCTGACAAAATAACTTCCACCTGATGCCCTGGTTCCGAATATTTAATAGCGTTATCAATGAGATTGATCATCATTTGTCTGAATTCATCGGCGACAAACTCCAACTCAACCGATTTTTCACTGGTTAAGATTAATGACGTTTCTTTTTCTTTTGCCGCAAGCTTTAAAATATCATAAATTTGCATGATTTCCGCATCCATTTGTAATACTTCGAATTTTCGCTCAAACCCCCCCTTGTTTTCCAATTGGGACAAGACCAGGATATCACTCACCAGACGACTAAGACGATCGCTTTCTTCATAAATGATTGCATAGAACCGATCCAGAGTATCCGGATCACTGATATGATTTTCCTGAATGGTTTCGATAAAACCTTTGATGGTGGTAATCGGAGTTTTTAATTCATGGGATACATTTGCCACAAAATCCCGACGCATTTTCTCCAGGTTTTTTAAGAGGGTAATGTCTTCAAAGATAATGATGTGACCATTGATATTACTGTTTTCTTCAATCTGGTTAATATAAACCCGTAAAATCTGATTGGAGTGAATCCGCGATTCAAAACTGGTTTTTTCGGCTTCATCATTTTCCAGGTGAGCCATTAATTCGATAATAAATGATTCCCGATAGACTTCCAGAATATTTTTTCCAATCACTGCTTCATTCATTGGAATCCGCAAAACTTTTCGAGCGGCCTCATTCAAATGAACAATATGATTTTTTTTATCAATCGCGATGACGCCATGATTCATATTGGATAAGATCGATGTCAGTTCGGCATTCTTCTGGTTCATTTCTGCAAATGAATTGTTCAATTGGATAGACATTTGATTAAGCGATTCCACCAGTTCCCCGACCTGATCTTCCCGGATCATTGTCAGTTGTTGACCGTATTTTCCTGACGCTATTTCTCTGGCAAAAACAGCCGCATCTTCCAAAGGTTTTAACTCGCGACTGATAAAATAATTAATCAGAACAATCGTTATGCCAATGGTCAGCAAAATGACAAAAATAATGTTATTGATCATCTCTAACATGGCATCATCCATGGCGTTTACCGGCATGGCAATTCGCAGAACGGCTACTAATACATTGTTTTCATCAAAATACGGCGAGGCCACATAAATCATTTCATTCTTGATCGTATTGGAAAAACGGACCTCAGCAGTTACATTGCCGTTCAATGCACCGATAATTTCGGGACGATTTTTATGGTTTTCCAATTCTCCCAGCCCCTGTACCGATTCGTATATGACATCCCCTTCAGGATTGATAACAGTCATTCGGACATCGCTACTTTGGGCAAAATTATCCAGATCTTCTTTGTTTCCGGTTGCCAGAAAGTCAGGCAGCATATATTTCATAATATAATGATTACTTTTTTTAATATTATCCTCAGTATTCTCGTAATAACTTTGACGAAAACTGATCGTAGTAAACAAACCACTGACCACAATACTGGCGACAATAATCACCATTAATGAAATCGACAGGCGTTTTTTCATAACACGCTCCTACTTCTCAATAAAACGATACCCGACGCCGCGAACTGTTTCGATGTATTTTCGTCCATCCTCGGTTTGTTCCTCGATTTTTTTTCTTAAATACCGAATATGCACATCAACGGTTCTGGTTTCTCCATAATAGTCAAATCCCCAGATTTGATCTAATAATTGATCTCTGGTTAGAACTTGTCCTCGGTGCTTGGCTAAAAAGACCAACAATTCATATTCTTTTAATGTCAGTGCCAGTTTTTCACCATTTTGATAGACTTCAAAAGCCTTTGGTTCGATGTGCAAATCGCCAATGATGATGGATTCATCCTCTTTAGATAACAGAATCTCGGTCCGTCGTAAAACTGCCTTTACCCGGGCACAGAGTTCTTTCACACCAAATGGTTTGGTAATATAGTCATCCGCACCAATTTCCAGCCCCAATACTTTGTCAAATTCCTCACTTTTTGCGGTCAGCATAATAATGGGAATATAAGATATAATCGAATTCGCTCGGATTTCACGACAAATGCTGATGCCGTCTTTCCCTGGCAACATCAGATCCAGGATAATTAAATCCGGTAAGACACTCAAAACCTTTTCGATGGCAATGCCACCGTCTTGTACCCCATCGACTTCAAATCCATGGGTTTCCAGGTTAAATTTTATCAGTTCATATATATTTAACTCATCTTCGATTATTAATATTTTTTTCATGCATACTCCTTGTTTTTTTGTTTAATAAAATTATAACACATCCACGAATTCTATTATGTAAATTTTAGATTAAATTGTAAACTATTACATTTTTTTGAAAACGTTATAGGAAAAATAATGATTGTATTCTTGGTTCCATCTCCATATAATAAAAATATCACATATAATCCTTTATCGCTAAATGAATTACTCCCCTTTTTCATTTAGAAAAACGAGCTGTTTCTTCTGAAGCGGTTCTTTTTTTGCAAAAAATAAGACTGGCTGTATCGCCAGTCTCGGGTTATCTTCAAACCACCGTACCGACCAATTGTTAATCTGTTGTATGCCGCAAGTTCGGACAGGCTATCGCCGTGTCCGCCTTGATGCACACAACATGATGTAACAATTGTCGGTACTACGTTCGTCCTTGTTTACATTCTCCGTCTAGCAAAAAGGCCAGTCTTTTTTTAATTCTTCCGATCCAGATTCCGTTTGGCGGTTTCCATCATCAGCTTAATACGATTGAGCTGATTAACTTCACTTGCTCCCGGGTCATAGTCGATGGGGGCAATATTGGAAAGTGGGTATTTTTGTCGGATCGGCTTGATCATCCCTTTTCCCATCACATGGTTGGGTAGACAGGCGAAGGGTTGCACGCAGACAATGTTCTCGACGCCATCTTCGATTAGTTCCATCATTTCGGCCGTTAAGAACCAGCCTTCCCCGCCCTGATTGCCAAGCGAGATCAGTTCTTGGGCTTTTTTGGCTTTTTTCTCAATGGTGGAGGGCGCATGGAAATGATCGCTGGCAACTAATGCCTCTTTCATATTCTTCCGGGAAAATTCCAATACCTTAATGAGCAGTTTTGCTGATTTCATTGATCTTCTTTTGCCCGACAGTTCTTCGTATTTAAATACCTGGTTGTAACAGCAATATAAGAAGAAATCCATCAGATCCGGCATGACAACCTCGGCGCCTTCGGCTTCCAGCACTGCCTGAAGATTATTATTGGCAGTCGGATGGTATTTTACCAGAATTTCTCCCACGATGGCGACCTTTGGCAGCTTTTTATCGTTACGCGGCAGGGCATCAAATTCTTCGACAATTTGCCGAACATTTTCTTTGAAATCCCGGAGATTTCCCTTTTTCATATTTGCTTTGATCTTTTTACGCCAATATTGATAGAGTTCTTCTGTTGATCCCGGATGCAACTCATAGGGCCTGGTGCCGCTGACAACTCGTTGCAGTAGATCACCATAAACGATGCCTACCAGTAAACGGGTTAACAGCGGTAAGCTAAGCTTAAACCCGGGATTCTTTTCGAGACCGATGGCACTCAGTGAAATAACCGGAATTTGGGACATACCGGCCGATTCCAGCGCTTTTCTGATAAAAGCCACATAGTTAGAGGCACGACAGGGTCCCCCGGTCTGAGTCATCAAAACAGATACATTATCAAGATCGTATTCGCCGGATTTAAGTGCCGCCATGATCTGCCCGGTTGTGATAATAGTGGGATAACAGGCATCATTATTAACATAGGTCAAGCCCTCATCAATGGCTGAATTATCCACACTGGGCATGACGACAATATGATAGCCCCGGCTCTCCATGGCCTCTTCAATAAAATCGAAATGGATCGGTGACATTTGGGGTGCCAGCAGGGTATGCTTCTGTTTCATCGCTTTGGTAAAGACTACCCGCTGTTTCATTGGGGTTGGGGTAACCACAATATTATTCTTCGCCCGTTCGATCATGGCTGCTTTTAGCGATCGCATCCGAATCCGAATAGCGCCGAGATTATTGACTTCATCAATTTTGATCAGGGTGTAGATATTACCATGACTTTCCAGGATTTCCTGAGTTTGCTCGGAAGTTACCGCATCCAGACCGCAACCAAAGGATGTTAGCTGAACCAGCTCCAGAAAATCATACTGGTTGACAACCTCAGCCGCCTTATACAAACGACTATGGTATTTCCATTGGTCCAGCACCCGGAAGCGTTCATCCTCTTTGGGATGATAGAGATGGGCAATGGCATCTTCAGTCAACACCGCCATGTCCAAGCCAGTGATGATATGATCGAGACCATGATTAACCTCGGGGTCAATATGATAGGGCCGGCCAGCCAATACAATCCCCTTTTGTCTGGTTTCTTTTAAATAAGCAATGGTTTCTTCGCCTTTTTTCTCCATATCCCGGCGGAAGGCTTCTTTTTCAGCAATAGCAGCATCCATGGCTTCGGTAATTTCCAGACGATTGATGCCATAGACCCCGAAAATTTCCGCCAGCCGTTCTTCCAGACGATGATCATTGTCAAAGGGTAAAAACGGATTCAAAAAGGTAACCCCTACTTTTTGGACATCATCCTGATTATGTTTGATGGTCTCTGGATAGGACATCACAATCGGACAATTATACCAGTTGTCGACATCGTCAAATTCCTTTTCCTCATAGGGAATACAGGGATAGAAAATCAGACTGATTCCCTGTTCCAGCAGCGCCTGAATATGGCCATGAGCCAGTTTGGCCGGATAGCAGACCGATTCCGAAGGAATGCTTTCCATCCCTTTTTCATAAATCTTCCGGTTGGATTCCGGAGATAGCATCACCCGGTAACCCAAATGGGTAAAAAAGGTATGCCAGAACGGATAATTTTCATAAAGATTTAAAACCCGGGGGATGCCGATACTTCCCCGGGGTGCTTCTTCTGGTGCCAGCGATGGATAATTAAAAATCCGCTGATACTTGTATTGATAAAGATTGGGCAGATCGGCATTTTTTTTGACATTGCCTTCGCCGATCTCGCAACGATTCCCGGTGATGTGCCGGCTTCCATCGTTAAAGCGATTGATGGTTAGCAGACAATTGTTACTGCAGCCGCCGCAGCGTTTGTGTCCCACTTCCACCTGAAAATCGTCCAGCGCCGCTAAATCCAAGAGATTGCTGCGTTCACCAGTAATATAATTTTCCCGGGCGATTAGCGCCGCGCCAAATGCTCCCATCAACCCAGCAATATCCGGTCGGATGACATTTTTTTCAGTGATTTTTTCGAAGGTTCGCAGTACCGCCTGATTGTTAAAGGTTCCCCCTTGCACAATGATATGTTCACCCAATTCTTTGGGGTTGTGGATTTTAATAACCTTCTGCAAGGCATTTTTAATCACTGAATACGATAAGCCGGCCGAGATATCACCAACTTCAGCCCCTTCTTTTTGGGACTGTTTGACCTTGGAATTCATAAAAACGGTACAGCGAGTACCGAGATCCACTGGATTTTCCGCCATCAATGCTTCTTCAACAAAGGCGTTCATGTCAAGGTCCAGGGATTTGGCAAAGGTCTCCAGAAACGAACCGCAACCGGAAGAGCAGGCCTCATTGAGAATGATGCTGTCGATGGTACCGTTTTTGATCTTCATGCACTTCATATCCTGACCGCCGATGTCGAGAATAAAATCGACATCGGGACAGAAATATTTTGCACCCTTGTAATGAGCGATGGTTTCAATTTCGCCAATATCCACTTTTAAGGCTTTTTTGATCAGGCTTTCCCCATAACCGGTGACGGTGGACTTGCCAATGTAAACATCTGCCGGCAAAGACCCGTAAATTTCTTTGATAATTTTAATGGATTGGGCCAAGGGACTGCCCTCATTGCCACCATAATAACTGTATAATAAAGCACCATCACCGTCAATAAGCACTGCTTTAGTGGTAGTAGAACCCACATCGATACCTAAGAAGCAGCAGCCGGAATGGTCTTTTAAATTCTTTTTCACAACCTGATTTTGATCATGTCGTTCCCTGAACTGTTCCAGTTCTGCACGGGTATTAAACAGCGGGTCCAATCGGCCCACTTCATTTTCGGAAACCGAATCCAGATTTTCTACCGCAGTTACCAAATCTTTCAAATTCATCAGCGCTTCTTTTTCAGCTGAATAAGCCGCGCCCATGGCGACAAAGAGATTTGATTTTCCCGGAAAAATAATCTGCTCGTCGGTTAGTTTCAGGGTTTCAATAAACCGTTGTCGCAATTCCGATAAAAAATAAAGCGGACCGCCTAAAAAGGCCACATTTCCACGGATCGGATGGCCGCAGGCTAAACCGCTGATGGTTTGGTTGACCACCGCCTGAAAAATTGAGGCTGCAATATCGGCTTTTTCAGCGCCTTCATTAATCAATGGTTGGATATCTGTTTTTGAAAAAACCCCACATCGCGAAGCAATTGGGTAAATCATGGTATGGGTTTTGGATAATTCATTGAGTCCCTGGGCATCGGTTTTTAACAGGGTCGCCATCTGATCCACAAAGGCCCCGGTTCCGCCGGCACAAGTGCCATTCATCCGCTGTTCAATGGTACCTTTAAAAAAGGTGATTTTTGCGTCTTCGCCGCCCAATTCAATGGCCACCTCGGTTTTGGGTATCACCCGATCCACCGCCAAGGTGCTGGCCACCACTTCCTGGACAAAAGGTATTCCCAACCATTGGGAAATCATCAGCCCGCCGGAGCCGGTGACACAGACCCGGGCCTCTAAATCTCCCAGCTTTTCATAGGTTTCTTTTAAAAGATTGACTATCGTGACCTTGATATTGGATAAATGACGCCGGTATTCTTCGTAAATAATTTCATTTTTTTCATCGATCACCACTATTTTTATGGTAGTGGAGCCAATGTCGATTCCCATTTTAAAATTGTTTTTCATTAATCTTATGACCTCTTCTCTAACATGTCGGTTCTAATCTGATCTTATCTGAATTTAGTGATATGATTGATATAAGGGTTTTACCCGACGATATAATCGCTTGTAAATTTTATTATAAATTTCTGTATATTTCATGGTATTTTCCGGATTTGGTTCAAACACCCGGGATTTTCGAATCATTGATTTCCCCGCTGTTTGAATATCAGGATATTGTCCCAAACCAACAAAGGTAGCCATGGCAGCTCCTAAAGCCGTTGTTTCAAAGGTCTGCACCCGATAAACCGGCCGGTTTAAAATATCAGCCATAATCTGAGCGACGCCGTCGCTGCGTGATCCGCCGCCAGAAAGTCCAACCGATTGAATCGGCACCTTTGTTTTTCTTTCAATCAATTCAAGCCCTTCCAATAGAGCATATCCCAGGCCTTCAATGATGGCCCGGTAAATATGTCTTTTATCATGGCCCTCGCTGAATCCGATAAATGAACCTTTGGCTTCCGGCCGAAAGGCTTCTCTACCCCAATAGGGTTGGTGAATCAGTCCATCTGCACCCGCCGGTGTCGTTTCAAGATAGCCTTCAAGCAGATCATGGATATCATTCGGATCGGACTGATGAAGGAATTCTTTGGCATACCATTCAACCATCCAAAAACCGTGATAAATAGTGACTTCTGGATTATACGCTTCATTGTCAACAGCGGCGAAGGATGGATAAAAAGGGTACAGTTCCACATATTTTTTAGTGGAAATCTCTACCGTTGATTGAGTTCCCAATGAAATGCTGGCAATTTCCGGTGTTAATGCACCGACACCCACGGTTTCACAGCCTTTATCGGTACCCGATGCCACAATCGGCAAACCCAACGGCAGACCGGTAAGTTCGGCAGCTTCGGCTGTCAGCTGGCCAATTATTTCACAAGAATCAGTCAGTTCATAGCATTTTTCCGGCTCTACTTGAAGGATTTGACGTTTGACATCGTATTTGCCGCACCACTGCTTCTTTTTTGTATCGAAAGGCAGATGACCGGCGGTATCCGAACGACTGTCGGCAATTTTGCCAGTTAATCGAGTCAAAAAATAGGTCGAAAGAAAAACGACCTTGTGGGTTTTGGCCCATATTTCCGGTTCCTGATTTTTGATCCAATTGACATGCGCGGTTTTACTGAATGATTTTGCGTAACCACTAAATCCGATACATTTAAAAAGCAGCGCGTAGGGCCAGGGATACGGCAGCGGTTCTGCCAATTCCCGGCGATCCAGCCAACTGATAAAATTACGCAGGGGTTCGCCTTTTTCATCAACAACGGTGATGACGTCTCGTTGACAGGACACGGTCATGCCCTGGATTGTCTCAAACAAAACCGGCTCTTTGTCCTTGAGCTCCGCAACCACCTTAACCAGGGCCTTCCAGAACATTTCCGGGGAAGCTTCCTTCCACTGAAAGTGCTTTGAATAATAACCCTTAAATAATTCTTCGCTTTTAGCCAGCTCGTTGCCCTGCTCATCAAAAATAATGCCCCGAAGTCCTCGGGTACCGCAATCAATTGTTAAAACTGAATTATTTTTCCCGCTCTTTTTATTTCCGCTCTTTTCATTGTTGTTCAAAATCGATTCTCCAAACATCACACGCATTTCATACTATTATACCAAATAGTTGTTAAGTGTAAAAGAAAAAGCGTTGAATAAAAAGAATTAACTTTTTATTCAACGCATGATTTACACTGTTTTTTACGATTTGTCGAGGTTTTTATAATTTGATGTCTTTAAAATCCTTAACCTGTTTGGTGATAGCAATTTCAGTTGGCAGACGTTCAATACTGGATGCTCCGAAGAATCCGCATACGCCTTTAGTCCGATCCAATACATATTTGGCGTCTTCTGGTTCGGCCACTGGACCGCCATGAACAATTACCATAATATCTGGATTAACGGATTTACCGGCATCGCAGATTTCCTGAGTTAACTTGACACAGTCATCCAGCGTTTTTGAAGTACCGGCACCAATACTGCCCTTAGTGGTCAGTCCCATATGGGCAACCAGAACATCGGCTCCGGCTTTGGCCATTTTTTTTGCTTCTTCTACATTAAATACATAGGGGGTGGTAACCAGATCCAGCTCATGGGCTTTTCTGATCATGTCTACTTCCAGATCATAGCCCATATTGGTTTCTTCCAGGTTTTGTCGGAATACACCATCGATTAAACCAACCGTCGGGAAATTCTGAACCCCGGAGAATCCGGCGTCTTTGACCTGTTTTAGAAACATTTCCATATCTCTAAACGGATCGGTTCCGCAAACCCCTGCCAAAACCGGGGTATCTTTGACAATCGTCACTACTTCTCTGGCCATATCCATTACTATCGCATTGGCATCACCATAGGACAGCAGCCCGGCTAAAGAACCGCGGCCGGCCATCCGGTAGCGGCCGGAATTATAAATAATGATCAGATCCACGCCGCCAGCTTCGGCGCATTTTGCCGAAATCCCGGTACCTGCTCCCGCTCCAACCACAGAAATGCCCTGTGCTTCCTGTTCTCTTAACCGTCTTAATACTTCTTCTCGTTTTATTGCCATGTTATTTCTCCTTTTGTTTAGTGTTGTCATGAACTGCCGTGAGCTTCGCTGCCCGTTTACACGAAACAATTTTTACACTGTACGGCGTACAGGCTACCGCCTGTTCGTCTACACGTTACAAAATAGTTTGTGAAAACAGACATCAAAGCAATTGACATATTTTTTATGAATATAAATTACCTGTTCTCTAAACCGTTCATTGTTGTTCAATCATTGAAATCAGTTTTTTTGCCATTGCCAGGGCAAAGGCTTCGTCGTTGATGTCGGTGTCCATTTCGATCAGTTCAACCTTATCTTCAATGTTGGCTCGTAATTGTGCAAACAGTTCGGCATCCTCTTCAGGGCCGTAGAATGGTGCGCCTTCGACATCAATTGCCGAAACGCCTTTTAAGGGCAGGAACAAAGCAACGGGTCCGTTAGCCATGTTCAGTTTGCCGGCAATGATTTTTCCCATTTGAGAACATTCATCAACAGTGGTTCGCATCAGGGTAACGCTGGCATTATGTTTGTACAGGTTGCGGTTTTTATATTTTACGGGAACGGTTTCGATCGCGCCAAAATTGACCATATCCAAGGCGCCTACTGAAACGACTTCCGGAATGCCTGCTTTGGCAACAGCTTCCAGCCTTGTTGGTCCGGCTGTGAACACGCCGCCAGCTACCTCGTCGCACCATTCGGTGGTAGTGGCATCAAAGACGCCTTTGATAAAGCCAGCTTCAATGAGACTTTCCATGGCCATGCCGCCGGCACCAGTGGCGTGGAACACCAGCACTTCGTAACCCTGATCTTCCAAGTATTCTCTGGCTGTGGTTACACAAGGTGTGGTTACGCCAAACATGGTGGCCGCTAGTAAGGTCTTTTCTTCCTTTAGTTCCGGAATATCAAAGCTGGCCATGCCGGCAATAGCGTTGGCGGCATTGGCCAAAATGTGATTGGAAATACTGTTGATTCCTGAAATGTCGACGACTGAATACATCATGGTGATATCTTTTTCACCTACATAGGGGCGGGTATCCCCGGAAGCCACCGTGGAAACCATAATTTTTGGTACGCCCACCGGCAGACTTCTCATCGCAAAGGTACCAATGGTGGTGCCGGCTGATCCGCCCAGACTGATGACACCATCAACCTCGCCCTGATCATAAAGATCTTTGGTGATTTTAGCTGCTCCAGCCATCATGATGTCAATGCCCAGGCCTCGATCATGTTTTTCTTTGAGTTCAGCCAGGGACGATCCTCCTGCCGCCGCGACGGTGTTACTGGAAATATCCGGTTCGAACAAAGGATCACCGATAACCCCACAATTGACGGTGGTGGTGGTTAAGCCCCGCTTTTCGATGAGTTCTTTAATAAACTGGAATTCGTGCCCCTTGGTATCAAAGGTCCCTACGATTAATACATTTTTCATTCCATGCCCCCCTTGAATTTATTTAACTTAGAATTTATTATACTTAGTAGCTATGTTAACTAAGCACAGTTATATAAATTAATATACACGCAAGGTTTGTGCCAATATCATATTGGTATCAAAACTAGCAATAATGACATTCCTAATATATCTATGGGAAACTATTTTCCCAATCCAAAGTAAATTGGGCAATATTTTCCCACTCTGAGAATATATTGCCCAATTTCATTTGCTATCCATCTAGCTCTTTTGCGATTAAATTGTATTTTAGGATCTTATTATAAAGCGTTCGACGCGAAATCCCCATTCGATTGGCTGCTTCAGTTCGATTCCATTGGCAGGCCTCAAGCACTTCCATAATATAATTGCTCTCTAAATGATCTTTGCTGTTGGCTAACAGCTCCGATTTGTTTTGACTAACGGGATCTTCTTTTTGTTTTTCTGGCGAAATATGAAAATCTTCCACCACTAAATCAGTTCGCCGGATATATTTGCCTTCACTGAGTATGACTGCTCTTTCCAGGACATGCTTCAGCTCCCGGACATTTCCCGGCCAGGGACATTCCATCAGATAGGCCATGGCATCCGGTGCCAGCCGCTTTTCTTCCAATTGGTATTTTATTTTAAATTCTTCTAAAAAGCGATTGCATAGCAGCGGAACATCCTCAGTATGTCGCCGCAGCGGCGGCGTATTAATTTCCACCACGTTCAGCCGGTAATAAAGATCTTCCCGGAAACGATTATCCGCCACCGCCTGCTTAAGATCCACATTGGTGGCGCAAACAATTCGGACATCCACAAAAATCGTTTTTTCTCCGCCAACCCGTTCAAATTCCTGCTGCTGGATGATCCGCAACACCTTTGACTGCAGATCGACATCCATTTCGCCAATTTCATCCAGAAACAGGGTGCCATGATTGGCCAGTTCAAATTTTCCCAAACGCCGTTTATCCGCTCCGGTAAAAGCACCTTTTTCATGGCCAAATAATTCGCTTTCCAGCAAGTTGGGCGGCAAAGCCGCACAGTTGACCTTAATCAGCGGACCAAGACAACGTTTACTGTTAAAATGCAGAGCTTTGGCAACCAACTCTTTCCCCGTTCCGCTTTCTCCCTGAATTAGCACATTGACATCCTTATCAGCCACCTTATTGATGAGTTCATACATATCCTGCATGATCAGGCTCTGACCGACAATTTCGTCAAAGCCTCTTTTTTTAAGCAATTCTTTTTTGAGATGCTTGTTTTCTTGTTTTAATTTATAATAATTTTTAAATTTATCCGTCGTTTCTGAGATAGCTAATTCCGTGGGAATCCGCTCAAAACTGGAACCGCCGATATAACCGATGGTTTGTGAATTCTTATAAAAATAATAGGCATCCTCCGGGGAGTTAATCGGGCCGCCGTAAATCATCTTATAAGTACGGGGATTGATTTCATCCACCGCTCCAAAAATCCGTTCCGTTAGTTCCAGACATTCATTGATGGAGGAAAAAACCTTTCCTGATTTTTCGCCACCCCGGGTCCATCCAAAATGGGCGCAAACCATATCCACACCGACCTTCGTCATTGATCGGGCCTGTTTTTCGTCAAACACAAAGGCAATGGTAAAAAGGTTTGCTGCCACCGCTTTTTTCATAAATTCAATTTCATGATCATAGCCCAGCCCTTTTTCCTCCAGCCACTCTCTAAATTGGCCATCGACCAGTCCAATGGTGGGAAAATTGTTGACCCCGCTGAAACCCAGTTCCCTGACTTTTTGAATCAGTTCTTCATGGGTATAATTGGGATCGGTGGCATTAATACCGCAGATTACCGCCTTATCTTTTAGTTTGGGCAATATTTCACGGCTGGAAAAATCAAACACCAGCTCGTTGCTGTTACTGAATGCCATCATACAGCCAATCGAAGGAATGCCTGCCGCTCGAAACCGCCCGGCACTAAGCGCCAGCAACAGATCAGCTCCGCCTTTAATCGCCTGCTTGGCAAAAAGACCGGAGCCTACTGCTACCCCAATCACCGGCTTATTCATCTTTAAACTATTGCGGATCATTTTTTCAATGGCTTCTTTTTTCTTCATGGCATTCTCCCATTTAAATCAATCTAGCTTTATTATACAACCCATTTCACTAAAACGCAAAAAGACTATTGCAGGGTTCCGCAATAGTCCTAAAAATACTAATCTGAAATTCTGTCGAAATAGTACCGACAATTGTTGGCGTGTTGTATGCCTCAAGGCGAACAGTTGCAAATCTATGTTTATAATTTAGATAAACTTAGATTTACAACTGTATGAATTGCGTGCATACTACTGATTAACAATTGATCGGTACGGCCAAGGGTATCACACTTTCTGCAATAGTCCATATTTACATTTGTGATTTACTAAATCTATAAGCCGAGTTCTGTTTAAATAGTCATCTATCTCGATTTATTGTTGCCAATAAATTCTAGCGACCTACCATAGGACAACGACGAGCAGCCGTCTTTCTCGGTCCGTTCTTGGTCTTGCTCCAGGTGGGGTTTACATAGCCGATGTGTCACCACACCGCTGGTGAGCTCTTACCTCACCCTTTCATCCTTACCATTGCTGGCGGTATACTTTCTGTTGCACTTGCCTTAGAGTCGCCTCCACCGGGTGTTACCCGGCACCATGCTCTGCGGAGCTCGGACTTTCCTCAACCGGATTGCTCCGGGTGCGACTATCTGATTTACTAAATCACTGTAGTATACACTGTCTTTCCTCAAACTTCAAGTATTATTTAATTTTTCAAAAACGAAATATTGAGATATCTAGATGCACCAGTACCGGACAACCTGAATTGGTTAATAATTCACAATAAAATCCCGGGAGGCTTCGGCAACCATCATTTCCGGACAGTTTTCGCCCAGATCAGCTTTCAAAATTTTCTGGAAGCAATCCACAACCCACTTTTCAGTGCCATAATGACCGGCATCAAGCACCCAAAAATTATTTTCCAAGGCCCGTTGTCCATCATGATGCTTGAGATCGCCGGTGATCAGTACATCTGCTCTTTTGGCTTTAGCCAGACCAATCATATCGGCCCCAGTCCCTGAACAAATAGCCACCCGGCGGATGGTATCCGGCATGTTCCCGGCACCTCTTAATGCGATCAGACCCAACTTGTCTTTTACCGCGCCAATAAATTCTGCTACATCCACGGGCTCTTTTAAAGTCCCGATTTTGCCCAGTCCGTTTTCATTGATCAGCCGACCGTTTTCCAGCGGGATGACATCATAGGCCATTTCTTCGTAGGGATGATTCTTTTTTAGCTGAATAATCAGATTTTTCAGTTCATGTCCGGGAACAATGGCTTCAATCCGATCTTCTGCGACATTTATCAGTGTATTTTTATCACCAACATAAGGATTTGAACCTGCCAGCGGCCGGAAAGTTCCGATGCCGGATGAGCGATAGGTACAGGAATCATAATTACCGATGGCGCCGGCACCATTTTTTCCCAGTACCTCAATGATTCTTTCAGTCGCTTCCAACGGAGCATAGACCACCAGCTTATAATAGGTACCCGGGTTAGACGGCTCCAGAGTGCGGATATTCTCTAACCCCAGCAACTCAGCCAGATAAAAATTAAGACCGCTTTCTGCTTTATCCATATTGGTATGGGCCACATAAACCCCGATATTATTTTTGATCAGTAATTCAATTATCTGCCCTTTTTCCCAATCCGATGACAGGGTTTTTAGACCATTAAAAATAAACGGGTGGTGCGCAATAATCAGATCTGCTTTTTTTGCTACCGCTTCGCTAACCACCTCGGCTGTGATATCCAAGGTCAGCAGAATCTTATTCACCAGCTGTTGACGGGAACCAACATGAAGACCAACATTGTCCCAGTCTTCAGCCAGTTTTTCCGGTGCAACCGCTTCAATCGCCTGAATAATTTTATTTAGTTTCACAGACATTTTTTCACCTCGTTTAATTTCTGGATAAACATGCTACTTTCTTCAAATTGTTTTTTTGCCACTGGGGTCGTTTTTCCCTCGGTACTTAACAGAATTTTCTGCTCCAAACCAATTTTTCGGTTGATCAGCGTTTCCAATAGCGGGTGTATATTTTTATCAAACGCTAATCCCAGTTCATATTCCAGAGGATTAGCGATGATCATCTCTCCTGGTTGCGCTACGATCACTTCATAAACCCGATCCGCTTCCTGAGCCAGGTCTTCTTTAATAATTTTGAATCCATGCGTTTCCAGATATCTTCGCAGTACGGCTTGATTATTCATCGGTTGGAGCACCAATTTTTTTAAACCCTGCGCTACCAGTGGCTCCGCTTCCAGTAAATCCCGGATCAACAGCCCCCCCATGCCCGCCATCACAACGGCGTCAACCTCCCCGGGTTTAAGCACAGAAAGACCCGAACCAAGTCGGGTCTCAATAGAGCTTTCTAATTGTTGTTCGCTGATAATTTTTTCGGCTTTTTTTAGCGGCTGCTGATTGGTATCACTGGCAATGGCTGTGGAAACCATGTGATTTTCCACTAGAAATACCGGTAAATAACCATGATCAGTGCCAATATCTGCCATGGTTTTCACGCCAGCAACGCAACCGGCAATCACCTCAAGCCGGGGACTCAATTTTATGTTCATTTTAGGTTAAATAATCCTTTAACTTCTTGCTGCGGCTGGGGTGTCGCAATTTGCGTAAAGCCTTTGCTTCAATCTGTCGGATTCGTTCTCTGGTGACATTAAACTCTTTCCCCACTTCTTCCAGAGTTCGAGCTCGGCCATCATCCAGACCAAAACGTAAACGAAGCACTTTTTCTTCTCGCTCAGTTAAGGTATTTAGTACTTCAATTAGTTGTTCTTTTAGTAGCGCATAGGATGCCGCTTCAGCCGGTGCCGGGGCATCTTCATCGGGAATGAAGTCACCCAAGTGGCTGTCTTCTTCTTCCCCAATTGGGGTTTCCAGAGAAACCGGATCCTGAGCGATTTTTTGAATTTCACGAACCTTTTCTTCAGAAAAGCCCATTTCTTTGCCAATTTCTGCTGGGGTCGGTTCACGTCCATATTCCTGGAGCAACTGACGGGAAACCCGGATTAGCTTATTAATGGTCTCTACCATATGTACCGGGATACGGATGGTTCTGGCTTGATCGGCAATGGCTCGGGTAATCGCCTGTCGAATCCACCAGGTAGCATAAGTACTGAATTTAAAACCCTTGGTATAGTCGAATTTTTCAACGGCTTTAATCAGTCCCAGGTTTCCTTCCTGAATCAGATCCAGAAACGACATACCCCGTCCCACATATCGTTTGGCAATACTGACAACCAATCGTAAGTTGGCCTCAGCCAATTCTTTCTTGGCTGAATCATCGCCAGCTTCCATCCGGCGCGCCAAAGCCATTTCTTCATCACCCGTTAATAATGGTACCTTACCAATTTCTTTAAGGTATAAACGAACTGGATCGTTAACGCTGACCGAGTCTGCCAGTTCAATTTCTTTCTGGTTTTCTTCTTCCAGTTCAGCCGCTTCCAGGGCTTCCAGTTCAAGGTCGGTAAAGGCAATTTCAATTCCTTCTTTTTGAAGATATAAATAAATTGAATCAATTTCTTCTGGATCAAGATCAGCCTTTTCCAAAATTTCTTCAAAATCGTGGTTGTTTAAATTACCTTTTGCTTTTCCGCGTTTTAAAAGTTGCTGAACTTCTGGCATCAATTCAATTGCGACTTTTTCTATCTCAATGCTGTCGTCGTCAACATCTAAGATTATATCTTCTGCGATTACTTTCTCAAGTTTCATTTTAGTGCCTCCCGTTTTCTTTCATCATTTTCTTGATTTCTATAAATTGATTGGTGAGTCTTGCCACCGCTTCGTCATTACCATTGGATGATTCTCTCTTTATTTGTTCAGAAATCTTATCCAGTTGAGCTTCATTATAAAAACGATTCATTATTTCCAAAGCATCTTGATAATCAAGCCGGGAGACTTCCTCCTCGTTCATCATGAACTCAACTATTTTTTGAACTTCTTCTGATTCATCAAAATGTGACATCACTTGATTGATGTCGATTTTTCTGTCTGTTTTGATCCTTTCCGAAATGGTTAAAAGCAGATCTTTATAGAACTGCTCGGTCAGATAATCCATCGGAAACCCGTCAATCATCTCAGGTGTTATTAAACAGTATCGAATTGCCAATTCCTGAGCTTTTTGATAGGCCTTCGGAATCTTCTGGGTAAGTGTACCTTTTGGGTCAACCTCAATTAGTTGATCAGGATTGGCGGTTTGCTTCGTCTTTGAACGAATTACCTCGCGTCGGATCACTTCCTGATTAATCCCGGTTTCCCTGGCAACCATTTTACTGTAGTAATCAATTTCTACGGACGTTTCCAGTTGTTTTAATATTTTGATTGCCTCATTCCCGTATCGCAGCCGGCCATCGGTTTGGGTAAGGTCGTTGTTTCTTTTTAACAATTCCAGTTCATACTCGACAATGGTCAAAGCTTTTGAAACAAAATTATTAAATCCCTCATTGCCATATTTCTGGACAAACGAATCCGGGTCTTCATTTACCGGCAAGTTTAACATTTTAACATTTAAACTGGTCTTTTTCAAGATGTTCATTGCTTTTTCTGTTGCCGATATTCCGGCACTGTCACCATCAAAAGCAATAATCACCTCGCTGGCATAGCGTTCCAGTATTTTTCCATGGAATGGTGTAAACGCCGTACCCAGAGCTGCCACCGTATTTTTTATCCCCTTTTCATAGAGGGATATGACATCCATATAGCCTTCAACAATGAATAGTCGTCCATCTTCCATAAAATTCTTGCAACGATTTAAATTGTACAGTTCATAGCTTTTCGAAAAAATCGGGGTTTCCGGAGAGTTCAGGTATTTTGGTCCATTTGTACCGTTTGCCATCAGACGACCGCCAAACCCGACAATCTGTCCCCGGGGATTGACAATCGGAAACATGATTCGACTGCGGAACCGATCATAATGCCGGTTATTTTCCGAAGCTAAAATCAACCCCGAATCCAGCATTTCCGCTATTGAAAACCCTTTTGTTTTAAGAAAATCTGTTAATCTGTTCCAGTCTTCTGGTGCATAACCTAAACCAAACTCTCGGATAGTCTCCTGGCTGACGCCTCTTTTGATCAGATATTCCAGGGCCGGACGATTTGTCTTTAAAATTTTATAGTAGTAGTTTGCCGATTCTCGATGCAATTCATACAGACGCTTCTTTCTTTCATAAGCCTGATGATCTTCTTGAGCATTTTGCTTTTCTGGTAAAACAATATTCACCCGAGTTGCCAAAAACTTAAGGGCATCCACAAAAGGCAGTTTTTCCATTTCCATAGTAAAAGTAATCACATTACCACCGGCCCCACAGCCAAAACAATGATAGAGTTGTTTTTCTCTGGAGACCGTAAATGATGCCGTCTTTTCATTATGAAACGGACATTTACCCTTGAAAGAGTTACCCACACGTTTTAAGGTCATGTAACCCGAAGCGACATCCACAATATCATTTGCTTCGATGACAGATTGTATCAATTCTTCGGAGTAGTATGTTGTCATTTGTGTTTTCCTTTTTTAAATAAAGTCTTGACTTTTGAGGGTCTATTATATCTATTCTACCTAAAATAGAATACTCCTTGTTTTAATATCCTTTATTTTCAAATTTAAGCAAAAATAAAGTTTCATTAATTTTTTAAAATCTCATTATCTGTGGGTAAAATTCAATTATCGGGGTATTTATGAAACTAACAATACTATTATTTAGAAAGAGGTATTTTTATGGAAAAGAAGCGTATTATTGAAGTAATTCATGAAAAAGTGAAGGTTGCTAATTTTGACGATCATGGCAAAGCCGTTCTCAGTATGGATGATGTCGGCGACGGTCAAATGATTATGGATGTACTTGAAGATTTAAAAAAAGGCAGTACCTTTGATTTTGTTTTTGATTTGGACAAAATGTTATTAACCGTTCATAATCCTGATGATGACCTCGATGGATTTGCCCGAAGACACCCATCTCCCCAAAAATGTAAATAGAATTGCCATCATAGGACTGTACTTTGTGATGATGACAGCTATAAAAAGACTCCATTGGATTTCTTCAATGGAGCTTTTTTTGTGATTGAATACAAAGAGAAACCCCAAGGGGTTTCTCTTTGTTATTGCATTTTCTATTGTTATTTATTACATTTCTGATTTTTGTTTATAACCCATATAACGTTCCAGTGCTTCTTCTTTGGCTTTGTCATAAAGCGTTGCAGAAACTTCTGGGAAGGTCAGTTTTAATGAGGTGTAACGAACTTCTGAATCCAGGAATTCGGTGAATTTGTCCATATCTGGTTCTTTGGAATCCAGGATAAATGGATTTTTCCCCTCTTCTTTCAGGGTTGGGTTGAATCGATACAGATGCCAGTATCCAGATTCCACAGCGAATGCTTCGTGGGTTTGGGTACGGCTCATGCCGCCTTTAATGCCGTGGTTGATACAAGGCGCGTAGGCAATGATCAGTGATGGGCCATCGTAAGCTTCAGCTTCCTGAAGGGCTTTCATAAATTGGTTCTTATCAGCACCCATAGCTACCTGAGCAACGTAAACGTAACCGTAGGTTGCGGCCATCATCCCAAGATCTTTTTTCTTAATTCGTTCTCCCGCTGAAGCAAATTGCGCAACAGCCGCGGTTGGTGTTGACTTAGAAGCCTGACCACCGGTGTTGGAGTAGATTTCAGTATCTAAAACGAAGATGTTAATGTTTTTATTTGATGCTAAAACGTGATCCAGTCCGCCGTAGCCAATATCATAGGCCCAGCCGTCACCACCGAAAATCCACTGGGATTTTTTAACGAGGTAAGCCTGATTATCAAGGATAAATTTCACCTGGGTTGCTAAATCAGCACTTGGTGTATATCCGCTTAATGCTTCAACCAGTTGAGCTGAGGCAATTTTTGAAGCTTCTGCATCTTTTCTGCTGTTGATCCAAGCTTGTCCGGCAGTTTTTACTGCTTCTGGTGCATCGCCATCAATGATTGCGGCTAAATAGCTTTCAATGGTATCAGCCATTTTTTCAGTTGCCAGCATCATCCCAAAGCCATACTCGGCATTGTCTTCAAATAAAGAGTTTGCCCAGGCTGGTCCTTTGCCTTCAGCATTTTTACAGTAAGGTGTGGATGGTGAGGAAGCGCCCCAGATAGAGGAACAACCGGTCGCATTAGCAACCATCATGCGATCCCCAAATAATTGGGTAATGGTCTTAATATAAGGTGTTTCACCACAACCGGCGCAAGCACCAGAGAACTCAAGCAGTGGCTGACAGAACTGGCTGCCTTTGACCGATGCTTTGTTCATCAGATTATCTTTGATTTTAACGGTGGTTGAATAGTTCCACATTGGAATCTGTTCAGCCTGAGTATCAATTGGTTCCATTTCCAGCGCTTTTGTTTTAGCTGGGCAGGTATCCTGACAATTACCACAACCGGTACAGTCTAAGGTGCTAACCTGAATACGGTATTCTAAGCCATCAAATTGTTTTCCGGTGGCTTTGACAGTTGTAAAGCCTGCTGGTGCGGCCGCTTTTTCACCAGCATCCACTAATACCGGACGAATGGCTGCATGAGGGCAAACAAATGAACATTGATTACATTGAATACAGTTTTCGGGAATCCATTTTGGTACATTAACCGCGATGCCACGTTTTTCGTAGGCAGCCGATCCGGACATGAATGTTCCATCTTCAGCACCAGTAAACGCTGAAACTGGAATATCATCTCCAGCCAGCCGGTTGATGGGTCGAAGAATTTTTGTAATGAATTCAGGTACATTTTCTTCCGTTGCGCCATCTGCTTTAAGAGCTTTCCATGATTCAGGAACAGCTACTTTAACCAGTGCGTCAATCCCCTGATCAACAGCGGCGTTGTTCATATCAACAATTTTTTGACCTTTTTTGCCGTACGATTTCTGAATACCAGCTTTCGAGAAGGTCACAGCATCTTCGATTGGAATAATATCGGCCAGTTTGAAGAATGCGGACTGCATAATCATATTGGTACGACGGCCCAAACCAATTTCTTCAGCAATTTTTGTCGCATTGATGATGTAGAAATTAATGTCATTATCGGCGATATATTTCTTTAAAGAAGCTGGTAATTTTTCTTCCAGTTCTTCTGTTTCCCAAACGGTGTTAAGCAGGAAGGTACCACCTTTTTTCAAACCTTTTAACAGGTCATATTGGTGAACATAAGCTTGGGTCGAACAAGACACAAAGTCTGAATTAACAATCAGGTAAGTTGATTTAATTGGTTTTTTACCAAATCGCAAGTGCGAAACGGTAACCCCACCGGATTTTTTACTGTCATAGGAGAAATAACCCTGGGCATATAAATCGGTATGATCGCCAATAATTTTGATGGCCGATTTGTTGGCACCAACGGTTCCGTCAGAACCAAGTCCCCAGAATTTACATCCTTTTGTTCCTTCTGGAACAGTATGTAAGTTTTCACCCAGTTCAAGATTTGTATGCGTAACGTCATCGACAATCCCGATGGTGAATTTATCTTTTGGTTGATCCAATTTTAAATTATCATAAACTGCTTTAATTTGAGCAGGGGTGGTGTCTTTTGAACTTAAACCATAACGGCCGCCAACAATCAGTGGTTGGAATTCTTTGCCGTAGAAGACAGTACAGATATCCTGGTATAAAGGTTCGCCCAATGAACCAGGTTCTTTTGTACGGTCTAACACGGATATTTTTTTAACCGTTTTTGGTAATACTTTTAATAAATACTCTGGTGCAAAAGGTCTGAATAATCGAACTTTGATCAAGCCGATTTTTTCACCCTGAGCAGTCAGGTAATCAATGGTTTCTTCAATCGTATCGGTAACAGAACCCATAGCGATGATGATATTTTCAGCATCAGGAGCACCATAATAATCAAACAAGTGATAGTCACGGCCAGTTTCTGCTGAGATTTTTTCCATGTAATCTGCAACAATTTCGGGGATGCTATCATAGAATGGGTTACAGGCTTCTCTTGCCTGGAAGAAAATATCAGGATTCTGAGCTGTTCCGCGAGTGACTGGATGTTCAGGATTTAAGGCATTGTTTCTGAATTCCTGAATCGCATCAAAATCTGCTAATTTTTTAAACACATCATAATCGATAACTTCGATTTTCTGAATTTCATGAGACGTTCTAAACCCATCAAAGAAGTGCATAAATGGTACCCGGCTTTTAATCGCTGCCAGATGAGCAATCGCTGCCAAATCCATAACTTCCTGAACACCACCGGAAGCCAGTAAAGCAAAACCAGTTTGACGACATGCCATAACATCACCATGGTCACCAAAAATAGATAATGCCTGAGCCGCCAATGTTCGGGCTGTTACATGAAAAACACCAGGTAATAATTCGCCGGCGATTTTATACATATTAGGAATCATTAATAATAATCCCTGGGAAGCAGTAAAGGTAGTGGTTAAAGCACCTGCGGCTAATGAACCGTGTACAGCTCCAGCAGCGCCACCTTCAGATTGCATTTCTGATACTTTTACAATTTCGCCAAAGATATTTTTTCGTCCTTGTGAAGCCCATACATCCGCATATTCCGCCATCGGGGATGAAGGGGTAATTGGAAAAATAGCAGCAACCTCGGTGAACGCATAAGCAACGTGTGCAGCTGCAGTATTTCCATCCATTGTCATCATTTTTTTAGGCATGATTTTCCTCCTTGAAATTAAAACAAAATGTTTTTGTTTGTTATAAATATAGCAAAATTTTATCTAGAAAATTATATCATATTAGTTTTTTCGTGTATACACTTTATTATGAGTAATTTTTTGCTATAAAAATTGGCTATTCTTGTAGTTGTTACCCTAATTTTTATTAAGGTTAACGTTAATGTGCATTTAATTAATTTTCCAGGGTTGCAATTGTTTCTTTAAGAACTTTAATCCTGGTAAAATTCTTTTATTCTTTACTTAAAAGAATCCATTACCGATTTTCTGTTAAAATTTTCTTAAAAAGTTCATTATGATTTTTTTTCATAATGAACTTTTTATTGTGCTGCCAATCTGAAAGAACTGATTAAATTCTTTCAGATTAGCATTTCTTATATTTCATTGGCGTCATTGACAACCGTTACCGGATTGGCTATTTTATCAAATTCTGGGATGTTCGCTTTTACTGTAACACAGGAACGTTTATGAATGCCGTTACCATAATAATAAGCAACCAGTACCCCTAACCATAGCGGTCCGACAATAACTGCTACCCGCGTATCTGGACTCATGAACATGATGACGATCAGAATTACTAAAAATATCATGCTAATATAATTAGTATAAGGATATCCTTTCATTGGAAATTTAATTTTCTTTATTTGTTCCGGCGTCAGCGTTTTTCGATATTTCATTTGCGCCAGTAAGATCATAAACCATGAAAAAACGCCGGCAAATGTTGCTACGCTGGTGACATACGCAAATACTTTAGCTGGAACGATATAATTAAGTAAAACACCAATCAGCATGAACCCTGCCGAAATTAAGATTGCGGTACTGGGAACTTGCGTCTTGCCAAGCTTTCCAAACATTTTGGGTGCCGAACCTTGCAGTGAAAGGTTATAGAGCATCCGTCCAGTCGTAAAAATACCGCTGTTACATGAAGATAATGCTGCTGTCAGGACAACGAAATTGACAATGCCTGCGGCCGCACCGATTCCAAACTTAACAAAGGTCGCGACAAACGGACTACCGGTCGTTCCAATTGTCGCCCATGGGTAAAGTGCCAGGATGACAAACATTGAACCGACATAGAATATCAGGATTCTGACTAACACCTTGTTGATCGCTGAAGGGATTACTTTATCCGGATTTTTAGCTTCACCGGCAGTCACACCAATCAGTTCAATCCCGACAAACGCAAATGCTACCATTACCATCGCCAGCGCCGGCCCTTTTATGCCATTCGGGAAAAAACCACCGTTATTCCACAAGTTAGAAATTCCAATTGGGACGCCGCCATTACCTAATCCCGTGGTAATCATCACGATCCCTAAGATAATCATTACAATAATAGTCGCAACTTTTATCAGGGCAAACCAAAATTCAAATTCGCCAAAAGCCTTGACGGCAACCAAGTTCACCAATGACAATAAAACAACTGCCGCCAGCGCCGAAACCCATTGTGGAACACTTGGGAACCAGAAATTAACATAAATGCCGACTGCGGTAACCTCAGCCATACACGTTACAATCCACATAAACCAATACGTCCATCCCGTTAAATACCCGGCTAGTGGTCCAATAAACTCACTGGCGTAAGCACTAAATGAACCGGCCACTGGATTTTCAACTGCCATTTCGCCCAGCGCCCGCATAATAAAAAACAAAAAAACGCCGGCAATGGCATAACAGAATAATATTGAAGGACCGGCAGTCTTAATTGCCATCGCAGATCCTAAAAATAGACCAACACCAATTGCTCCACCGATTGCCATCATTTGAATATGTCTTTCTTCTAGACCACGATGAAGATCTTCACTTGAGACATTTTCTTTTTCACTCATTTAAAATTCCCCCATTATATTTTTTCATGGAGTATTTTATCATGTCTCCCGCTGAATGCCAATCATATTCATTATTTCAACGGTTTACTATTTATTTAATCGCGTCTCTACCGCTGCAATGGTTTCTTTTAATACTTTAATCCTGGCAAAATACTTATTTTGAGCCTCCACAATAATCCAGGGAGCATGAACCGTAGATGTTTTTAATAACATTTCATCCACTGCTATTTTATAAACGCCCCATTTATCACGGTTACGCCAATCTTCATCGGTTATTTTCCATTCTTTATCGGGATTTTCTTCCCGACCAGTAAATCGCCGCAGCTGTTCATCCTGATCAATTTGTAGCCAGAACTTCATCACAATAGCACCCCAATCGGCCAATTGTTTTTCAAATTCGTTTATCTCTCGGTAACTGCGGTCAAATTCAGCCTGGGTACAAAAACCTTCAATCGGCTCGACCATCACCCGTCCATACCAGGTGCGATCCCATACGCCCAGATGTCCATTTTTAGGAATGTCCCGCCAGAATCGCCACAGGTAATGGTGCTTTTTTTCAATATCACTGGGGCTGGCGGTCGGGTACACCGTGTAGCCTCTGGGATCCAAATTCCGGGTGAGCCGTTTGATACAGCCACCTTTTCCGCCGGCATCCCAGCCTTCAAAACCAACAATCAGCGGAATCCGCTCCCGATAGAGTTCATACTGCAGTAATCGCAGTTTCTTCTGACAATCCTTGATTTCGGCCTGATAGTCTTCCTCGCTGATGGTCTGATCCAATACAATGCCGTCCAGTATTTTGGACTGTAACGGCTTGTCCCCTTCGTGAATCAGCGGCTTTAGTTCAATTTCTGTTGCTGTTTTGACATCTTCAATGGCTTTTTCCAGCCGTTTTTCCAAAACACTTAGTACCTTGATCAGGGCATAATCTTTTTGCTCACCTTCAATAATGATCCAGGGGGCACAGTCATTATCAGTTTGCTCCAATCCCCGATTGACCTTCTCATAAAGCTTATCATAATGCTTATTTTCTTTCTTGTCGCGAGGAGTTACCCGCCAGGATGTCGCATCGTTTTCCAGCAATTTGGTAAAGCGTTTCTTTTGTTCTTTTTTGCTGATGTGAATGAAAAATTTGAAGATGATCATCCCATCATCTGACAGCATTTGTTCAAATTCATTGGCCTGATTCATTAATCCCCGCAAGTTCAGGGCATCGAGAGATTTGCGATAGACTAGGTCGCTGTAATAGCTGCGATTGAATATTGCGATCTGACCTTTCTCCGGCGTCTTCGTCCAGTATCGCCATAAAAAGGGACGAAAAATTTCGTCTTCGCTTTCCTGTTTTTTAAAGTTATGAACCCGAAACGTCCGGGGGTCCATGGGCATCAGCAGTTCATTAATGAGAGTACCCTTGCCGGCTGCATCCCATCCTTCAAACAACATTAAAACCGGTATCCCCATGTCATGAAGGGTTCGTTGCAGTTCCCCCAGTCGCAGGGTTAACCGTTCTTTTTCTAAACGGTAGGTTTCTTTGTCAATTGTTACACCTAAATCAATCTTTTCCAGCATGATAGCCTCCTAAATTTTATGATAATGAATAAACTAAGATAATATTTAAAACCACAAGACCAGAAATTAATAGGTTTCTTGTGGTAGTGTGTAAACAAAATTTTTAATATAAACATTTCCACCAATAACTGATGATCAGCTCTCGTCAGAATCAGACTAAATCATTTTATTCAACAAAAAAAGGGCGTCTTAATAGACGCCCCATCATCAACTAGATAAATTTTGCATAAATCGCATCCAAGTCTGGATTTGATAGTGTTTCCATAACATAATCGGCATATTTTGCACCTGTTGCTCCTGTTTCCCGGCCAGTGAGAACTAATTTTTTCTCATACAGTCCGCAAACGTCCAATGCTTTTTGAAGCTGTTCGGCCTTTTCCTGGTAACCAATGTGCTCTAACAGCATCCCAGCTGCACGGATAATACTGCAGGGATCGGCATATTGTCCCCGACCCTCTTTAACCATTCTTGGCGCTGAACCATGGATGGCTTCAAACATGGCATATTGTTTACCAATATTGGCTGAACCGGCAGTCCCGACGCCACCCTGGAATTCTGCCGCTTCATCGGTTAAGATGTCGCCATACAGATTCGGTAAAACCATGACTTTAAATTGACTTCGTCGTTTTTCGTCGACTAGCTTAGCAGTCATGATATCAATATACCAGTCATCCATTTCTACGGTTGGGTAATTTTTGGCAATCGCTTTGGCCGTATCTAAAAACTTACCATCGGTGGTTTTAATAACATTGGCTTTGGTTACCACAGTCACTTTGTTCTTACCTGATTTCTCAGCATAATCAAAAGCGGCCTTGATGATTCGTTCAGAACCTTCCTGTGTTGTCACAGTGAAGTCAATGGCTAAATCCGCATTGACATGGATTCCTTTACTGCCAACTGCATAGGCACCTTCGGTATTTTCTCGATAAAATGTCCAATCAATATTTTTTTCAGGTACACTCACAGGACGAACATTGGCAAATAAATCCAATTCCCGTCGCATTGCCACATTAGCACTTTCGATATTTGGCCATGGATCGCCTTCACGGGGGGTTGTTGTTGGCCCCTTTAAGATAACATCACAGGCTTTCAGATCTGCTAAAACATCATCAGGAATTGCTTTACCGCAAGCGGCGCGATTTTCAATGGTTAAACCGTCGATAATCTTAAAAACAATCCGCCCAGTTTTTACATCATCATCCAGCAAAAATTCTAACACCCGCTGGGCTTCTGCTGTGATAAATGGACCAATGCCATCGCCACCAACAATACCGACAATGATTTTGTCTTTTGATTTAAAATCTGTAAAATCCTTTTGGACCTTCATTTTTTCAATCCGGGTCAGCTGTTCTTTTACCAGCTCTCCAAAATGAGCTTTTGCTCGTTCAATTTGTTCTTCGATCAAGTTATATCCTCCGTCAAATTTATTTATTAACTGTCATATATAAGGGCTTAAGATGACATAAAATGCCTGTTAAGCTCTGGACATCATGCTTTTAAGCCGTTTGATGGGCTGGGTGTTTTTAAAAATCAGTTCATTGGTCGCAACACATTTATCCACTGCCGTAACCACCCAACTGCCTAAATTCATCGGTGGAATTGGGGTAAGTGGGAACATGTGCTTGACGATCATATCAGCCTGGCGCTCATCAATATCAAAATATTTTTCAGCATTTTCCAGGGCTGTTTTAGGATGGGAAAAACCATGCATTTCTTTGATCCGATTGAGTCCCTTTTCGGTTTTAACTTTTCCCTGCCATGATTCCAGGAAGAAATCATGAAGGGTGGCGGCTCTGGCGATGGAATGACAATCCATTCGCAAAAATCTGGCAACCCGATATGAGTAATAACCAACCGCAACCGAATGCTCAAACAAACCATTGCCATGGTGATCAATTTTTTTAATCTTTTGGAATTCAGTGTGTGTTAATATATCGCCAACAATGGTTTCAAACTCATCATAATATTTTTTTGTTTCCATTGAGACCTTTCTTATATTGTTATTTATTCAGTAAAACTGAACAGAATCTTTAAATATTATAGCATAATATCTTTATTTTAAGTTAAAATTATCCGCCATGTTCTCAAAAAAAACAAAAAAAGATTCGGTTTTTCTGAGAATCGTGATAAACTAAATAAAAAAGCTCAGGAAGGATACACTATGAAAATAAAAAATATCCTCATCGGAACAGGTGTTGTTTTTGCAACCGGCATGGCTCTTTATCATGCCTGTGTTATTAACAAAGCCAAAGAATTCGAAGCAGGCCTTGATAAGAGCCCGGAATCGATGGACGAGTTCGTTCTTTACGGCGGAAAGCTAAAGGACTACAATGATCAAACCATGCGTGACTTGAAACTTGGCGCCTTTTTTGGCGGCATGCAGCTTGATTTTTCAGATGTTGTTACCGACAAAGATCACTATCAGATGGATGTTAACATCGTCAACGGCGGAATGAATATTATTGTTCCCGATCATTTTAAATTAAAGATTACGGATTCCTGTAAATTTGGCGGCATCGCCGATAATACGGTTTGTCAAGATCCTGAAAATGCGGTAGCCCTTTCAGTTTTTGCTGATATCACCTGCGGCGGTCTTAATTTTGAAAATGCCACTGAATAATATCAAATAAATAATCTGCAAGTAACTAAAACTCACAAAAAACTGAAATCGGCCTATGCTGATTTCAGTTTTTTATTGACAAACGCTTCAAATTCGATCACATTCATGGGTTTGGCATAATAGAAGCCCTGAGCAATATCACAGCCCAGCCCTTTGAGAAAATCAACCTGTTCTTTTGTTTCGACCCCTTCGGCGACCGTAATCAGATCGAGATCTTTGGCCATATTCAGCATGCTGGTAATAATTTTTTTGCCACGCTGGTTATCGGACGATTCGGTGAAAAAAGCCTTATCCAGCTTTAAAATATCTGCCGGCATATTTTTCAGCGTATTCAGTGACGAATACGCCCGACCAAAATCATCGATGGAAATATTAAACCCAAAGTCTTTTAAATGATTCATGATATCAATCATTTGAGCATCATTATCAAATATTGTGCCCTCCGTCAACTCAATTTCAATCATTTTAGGGTCGATCTGGTATCGTCTGGTGATTTCACTCAGTTCTTTGGGTAACAATAAATTATCCAAGTGTAGTCGTGAGAAATTAACTGAAATTATGATGTCCGCTAATTGATTCATTTCATTTTTCCACTTATCAAGAAGCTTACATACTTCTTCAAACATATGGATATCGATTTTTTTGACAAATCCATTTCTTTCAAATAAAGGAATAAAATCATTAGGCGGCAGCATGCCATTGACTGGATCATTCCAGCGAACCAGCGCTTCAGCCCCGATTATTTTTTCATCAGAAAACAAATATTTTGGTTGAAGATAAACTTCAAACTCATTATTTTTTAATGCCAATTCCATTCGATTTTCAATACCATTCTCAATGATCATCAGCTGTCGCATGGCTTCATCATAAAAAGCATAGCTCACTTGCGAATTATCTTTGATGGAACATTTGGCCATGTTGGCCCGATCACTGAGGGCATTGACATCCAGCCCCCGATCATCATCGCCAATCAGGTAGATGCCAAGTGAAATACTGACAACGAATTGGTTGGAATAGCCGTTGATCTCATGAATCAGATTTTCAATTCGCAACGTAAATTCTCGATAACTTTCGTATTTCATTAAAATACTGAAATTATCGGTGGCCATTCTGGAAAACAACTCATCATCTCTGATATGTTTTTTGAGAATCTGGGCTATTGCCGTAAGAATCTCATTGCCGACCTGACGACCAAATAAATCATTGATCGCTTTGAACTTATTAATATCAAAAATACTTATTGCATAACGATGATCCCGATTCTCTTTAAGGGTCTGCTCACAATCGCGGCTGAATTTAATGCCATTGGGACTGCCCGTCAAGGTATCAAAATCCTGCATTTTTTTTATCTCGATTATTTCATTCTTAACTTCACGAACCGCGGTATTACTAAGGATGGTAATCACAAACATCCCGGTAAAAGCCAGACCATAAAAACCGATACTGATCATATCCGAATATGAGGTCCGTGAAATCGAAAGATAATTTAAAAAACTGATCAAGACTACCAAAAAAAATAAAGCACAACTAATGATTAAAGACTTTTTTTCACTATAATTCACCACTACCTCCTAAATCGTTAAACTTATTTGAGTAACTGGCTGACTTATAAAAGTCCCTTTAGCTTTGCGTCACTGCTTCACAACAGTTTTGCCCTTGATTTGATTGTCTTTTGCTATTGGAGACTTCTAAACAAAGATTGTTCTTCGCAAATTAGCAAACATGACTTGTTTTTTTTATTCAACAATATTGTATCATATTTGTAACATTTCATATTGTATTTGTCAATAAACTTTTATATTTTTTATACTGTTCTATATAATAGTATGAAATGATATAAAAGTAAATAAAAAACTCATCATTTAACAAATGATGAGTTTTTTATTTAGCGGTTTTCTATAGTCGTTCTTCCAGTTTCGCCGTTAAGTCTTCATAGCCGGGTTTATGTAGCAGCGCAAACATATTTTTTTTGTAGGCTTCGACGCCGGGCTGATCAAAGGGATTAACCCCTAACAGATAGCCATTTAAGCCGCACGCTTTTTCGAAAAAGTAAATCAGTTTGCCAATATGAAAGGCATCCAGCTTTTTGAGATGAATGATTCCATTGGGAACACCACCATCAACATGCGCCAAAAGCGTTCCCATATAGGCTTTTTCATTGATGGCATCAATTTCCCAACCGTTGAGGTAATTCAAACCTTCTAAATTCTTTTCGTCCCGAAAGACTTTAAGATTTGACTGGTCTTCATCGATAACAATCAGGGTCTCGAAATGATTTTTAGGGCCATCCTGAATCATCTGCCCCAGTGAGTGAAGATCTGTGGAGAAATGAACCGCGACTGGAAAAAGTCCCTTGCCGTCCTTGCCATCACTTTCACCAAATAGCTGTTTCCACCACTCTGCCAAATACTCCAGTGAAGGATCATAATCAACCAAAATTTCGATATTTTTGCCCCGATTGTAAAGTACATTGCGATACAGTGCGTACTGATAACAGGGGTTTTTTTCGAATTTTGGTTTCTTGTAATCCTCATAGCCAGATTTCCCCCCATCTAGCAAGGCGTCAATATCGATTCCAGCAACAGCAATGGGAAGCAATCCCACGGCGGTAAAAACAGAATAACGTCCGCCAATGTCATCGGGAATCACAAAGGTCTCATAGCCCTCTTCATCGGCCATAAATTTCAGAGCCCCTCTGGACTGATCCGTTGTTACAAAGATGCGTTCCTTGGCTTCCGTTTTTCCGTATTTCTCTTCCAGAAATTTTTTGAAGAATCGGAAGGCCATCGCTGGCTCGGTGGTTGTCCCGGATTTGGAAATAACATTAACACAAACTTCCTGATCCTGTAATAAAGCCAACAGGTTTTCCAGATATTTTCCACTAATGTTTTGACCGGCAAAGTAAATTTTAGGTCCGTTTCTTTTTGAACGGGGTTCTTCATTATAAAAGGGACTGGTCAAAGCCGAAATAACTGCCTTCGAGCCCAAGTAAGATCCGCCAATACCAATAACTACCAAGGCATCGCATTTATCCTGTATTTTTTTTGCCGCTGTTTTAATTCGGGCAAATTCTTCTTTGTCATATTCCAGGGGATAATCCACCCACCCCAGAAAATCATTGCCGATTCCAGTCTTGCTTATTAAATCCTCATTGGCTTTGGCCAATTGGTCAAAACGATTTTCAAATTCACTGGGGTCTATATTTGCATAAGAGAGATCAAAACGAATACTCATATTTCTTACCTTTCTTTCTTAAAAATGTATTTGCTAAATACATTTTCATTTTACTACAATATTGATTCAAGTGTCAAATGAAGTGTAATTAATTCATTCTTTAAAAAACACCTTTTAATGCGCCATCGCGATGAAACTTTTTCAGATAGGATGACTTTTTTTATTTGATATGTTAAAATGAGCAAAATCAAGAAAAGAAGAGGTGTAAAATGGAAACGCGAATACTGGGAAAAACCGGATTAGAAGTGTCCCTTATTGGGTTTGGTGGTATTCCAATTCAACGCTGTAACCAATGGGAAGTCGACGAAATTGTTGAAAATCTTATTGAAGAAGGAGTTAATTTCATTGACACTGCCAGAGCTTACACCAATAGTGAAGAAATGATTGGTGAAGCCTTGAAACAATGGGGCCGGGAACATTTTTATCTGGCAACTAAAACCCCCAAACTCACCTATGATGATGTCATGGCCGAGGTTAAAACCAGTCTGGCTGAACTTCAGACGGATGCCATTGATTTATATCAGTTTCATAATGCCAAAACCATGGAAGCCTATGAAATCATTATGGGTCCAAATGGTGGTTATGAAGCATTAGTTGAATGTAAAAAACAAGGATTGATCAAGCATATCGGAATAACCTCTCACAGCTATGAGGTGTTAGACCGTGCTTTAGATGAGGATAAATTTGAAACCATTCAATTTCCTTATAATATAGTAGAAAACCGGGGCGCACCCCTCTTCGAAAAAGCCAAACTCAAAAATGTCGGCGTCATCATCATGAAACCGCTGGCCGGCGGGGCATTTATGAATGCCGATTACGCCCTCAGATGGGTGGCTGAAAACCCTAATATCTCGGTACTGATCCCTGGGATGGATTCGGTTAAGCAGGTTTTGGCAAACACCAAGGTGGGTAATGAATTCACCCCTTTAACAGATGAAGAACGTAAAGCCTTTGAAGCAGACGCCAAGGCACTGGGTAAAACCTTCTGCCGTCGCTGTGGCTATTGCGCCCCCTGTCCTCAGGGTATTGATATACCGATGCAGTTTATTGTGGAGGGTTATTACCGGCGCTATGATCTGGAAGAATGGGCTTTAGACCGTTACCGCAGTTTTACCGCTAATGCCTCAGCCTGTATTCAATGCGGCGAGTGCGAACCCCGATGTCCCTATAATCTGCCAATTCGGGAGATGCTCAAGAAAACTCGGGAGTTGTTTGATCCACTGGTCTAATTGAACGATCAGGCCAGATTTTTTAACAATAGTTTACCATAATAAAAGGTCGAAATTCCATTATGTTTAATGAAGTTTTCGACCTTTTATTTTATTTAAATTTATTAATATTATACTCGTTTAATTAAACTTGACTATTCACACAAATACAAACGACCTAATGCATCAGCGGCCATAATGGCTGCATATACTGTGTCGGCATCTACATCAAAAGGCATATTGTGAATGGTTTCGCCAGGATCAGCAGCGGCAACAGCGACTGCCATAATTTTTTCTGGAGTTGGTTCAGTACAACCAAGTTCGCCCAGGGTAATCGGAAGTCCAACCGATAGACAGAAATCAATCACTTCTTCAATATCTTCCATGGATCGGTTTTCCATAACCAACTGAACAAGGGTTCCAAAGGCTACTTTTTCGCCATGGTACATATGGTGACATTCAGGCAATACCGTTAATCCATTGTGGATGGCATGACAGGCAGCCAAACCGCCACTTTCAAAACCGACGCCACTGAGGTAGGTATTGGCCTCAATAACATTTTCAACTGCTGGCGTACAGGTTGCCGCTTCAACAGCCAGTTTTGCTTTGAGTCCGTCTTCAATTAAAATATCATAGCAGAGTCTTGCCAACGCTAAAGCAGAGCGGGTTGGGTGAGCACCTGACATGGTAGTTCCATTCGAATCAACGGTGGCCTGTGCTTCAAAATAGGTAGCCAGTGCATCCCCCATACCAGAAACAAAAAGTCTGGCTGGAGCAGTCTTAATAATGTCTGTATCCATAACAACGATTTCAGGATTTTTAGGTAGCACTAAATACTCATCAAAAACGCCGTCTTCGGCATAAATAACCGATAAAGCCGAGCAAGGTGCATCGGTGGATGCAATGGAAGGAGCAATAACAACCGGTAGTTTTTCATAATGGGCGGTTGCTTTAGCAGTGTCCAAAGTTTTTCCGCCACCAATACCAACAACTACATCGCAGCCTTCAGCTTTGACGATTTCCTGAAGACGCGCTATTTCTACTTTTGAACATTCTCCATTAAACTTTTCGGGTGTAAATTTAATTCCAGCAGCTTCAAAACTGGCTTTTAATTCGTCCGCTTTTGTCCGCATCATGGTTCCGCTCATTAATACAAGCGCTGATGTACCAAATTTCCCTACATGTTCCGGTAGTTTACCAACTTCTCCAGCACCTTGAACATAACGGCTGGGAGACATAATTATTTTTTGCATTTTCTACCTCCGAATATATATTTATTTCGTTATTATTATATCAAATAAATGAAAAAATGAATTCGTTATCATCTAAAAAAAACGGTCCAGCGTGGATACTATTATCGGAAATATTCTGTTTTTTTTACAAAACCTTAATAAAATCAGTAATTTTTTGTTTCAAAAATGCAAATATTTTGGAAAATGTAATAAAAACGCAATTGTCTCTTCTTCATCATAAAAAGAGACCAGCCTTACCGTTGTTGGTAAAACTGGTCTCTTTATTTAGTTATCTTTAGTTGTATTTAAACCATATAGAAGTCCCCGTTGGGATCCACATCAATGGTAATGGCTTGTCCTTCGTGGACATTCCCCTTGATGATCTCTTTTCCGACCATGGTTTCAATATGTTTTTGCAAGTATCGTTTCAGGGGCCGAGCACCATAGGCTGGGTCAAAACCCATTTCGATAACAGCATCAATGGCCTGTTGGGTTAGGGTGACGGTGATACGGCGTTCTTCCAGGCGTTTCTGTAACTCCTTTAATAGCAGGGTGACGATCTTGCTGATCGCTTCTTTGTTAAGTGGTTTATACAACACAATTTCATCGATCCGGTTCAGGAATTCCGGTCTGAAATAGCTTTTTAACATTTCCATAACAGCTGCTTCGGTTTTTTCAGTGATTTCACCAAAGGCATTGATTCCTTCCAATAGATATTCAGAACCAATGTTGGAAGTCATAATGATGATGGTATTTTTGAAATCAACGGTTCTTCCCTGAGAATCGGTTATCCGGCCATCATCTAAAATCTGCAACAGGATATTGAAAACATCTTTATGGGCTTTTTCAATTTCGTCCAGTAGGATAACAGCGTAAGGCTTACGTCTAACTGCTTCCGTCAGCTGTCCCCCTTCTTCATAGCCTACATATCCCGGAGGTGCGCCAATTAAGCGGGAGACTGAGAATTTCTCCATGTACTCACTCATATCAATTCGAATCATGTTTTCTTCCGAATCAAAAAGGGTTGCTGCCACAGCTTTAGCCAGCTCGGTTTTCCCGACCCCGGTGGGTCCTAAGAACAGGAATGAACCAATTGGGCTGTTGGGATTTTTTATCCCGGCCCGAGACCGGATGATAGCGTCAACTACTTTCGAAATTGGTTCTTCCTGACCGATAACCCGTTGTTTTAACGTATCTTCCAGCGCTAACAATTTTTCTCGCTCGCCGGATACCAGCTTACTTAAAGGGATATTGGTCCAATCAGAAATAATCTCGGCAATTTCTTCTTCAGTGACTTTTTCCCGCTTGAGACTGTCCTCATCGCCTTTTTCATCCGCTTTTCGTTTGATCTCTTCAATTTTTGCTGTTTTTTCGGGTATCAAACCATATTCGAGTTCAGAGGCCTTACGATAATCCCCTTCACGGATGGCTTTTTCCCGTTCGTAGGTAAGTTTGTTCAACTCTTCCTGAAGCGATTTTAAAGTATCAGCTGACTGTTTTTCATTCTCCCACTGAATGCTCATTGTATTGAAACGTTCCTTATATTCCACCAGTTCTTTTTGAAGCCGTTCCAGACGTTCTTTACTAAGGGTATCCTTTTCTTTTTTAAGCGCTACTTCTTCAATTTCCAGCTGCATCATTTTTCGTCGCACCTCGTCCATTTCCTCGGGCATGGAGTCCATTTCGGTGCGGATCTTGGCACAGGCTTCGTCAATCAGATCAATGGCTTTATCCGGCAGGAAGCGGTCAGAAATATAGCGGTTGGAAAGGGTGGCAGCGGCAACCAAGGCGGTGTCGAGAATCTGAACGCCGTGGTAACGTTCATAGGTATCTTTCAATCCCCGCAGAATGGAGATGGTGTCTTCTACGGTAGGCTCATCAACCAGCACCGGTTGGAAACGACGTTCCAGGGCCGGATCTTTTTCGATATACTGGCGGTATTCGTCCAGAGTGGTAGCACCGATACAATGGAGTTCACCACGAGCCAGCATCGGTTTTAACATATTGCCGGCATCCATGGCTCCTTCGGTTTTTCCGGCACCGACAATGTTGTGTAGTTCATCGATAAAGAGAATGATTTCACCGTTGCTGTCCACCACTTCTTTTAAGACGGCTTTCAGACGTTCTTCAAACTCGCCACGATATTTGGCTCCGGCTACCAGGGCTCCCAGATCCAAAGCGATGATTCGTTTATCTTTTAGACCTTCTGGAACATCTCCGGCAACGATCCGCATAGCCAAGCCTTCGACGATAGCGGTCTTACCAACCCCAGGTTCGCCAATGAGCACCGGATTATTTTTTGTTTTTCGGCTCAAAATACGAATAGCGTGGCGTATTTCTGAATCTCGACCAATCACCGGGTCCAGTTTATTATCAATGGCATCCTGTACCAGATCATGACCATATTGGTTGAGCGCCTCATAGGTGACCTCCGGATGGTCATTAACAACCCGCTGTCCCCCACGCACTTCTTTTAAAACATTTTCAACATCTTTTTTGGGAATGCCATAGCGTTCCAGAATTTCGACGGCCTGGGATTTTTTTCCCAGACTATAAAGCGCCAACAAGAGACATTCCACTGAAATATACTGGTCATCCAATTTTTTTGCTTCTTTATAGGATTCGTTCAAGACCTTGTCGGTATCACTGCTGACGTAAACCTTGCCCTGTTCCCGACCGGGCCCGGACACACTGGGTTTCTTACCGATTTCCCGTCGCAGTTCTTCGGCAATGGTATGGGAGTTCTTGCCCAGACGATCAAAAATCCGACCGACGACACCATTTTCCTGAGTAATCAGTCCCATCAACAGATGTTCGGGCTCGATTTCCATGTGATTGTATTCTCCGGCGATCAGTTCCGCCGTTTTGATTGCTTCTAATGATTTTTGGGTGAATAAATTCATATCCATAATTGTGTACCTCGTTTTTATAATTTTCTTTTTTTCTGAATTTGTTAATCGTGGTTTCTTTTTTTATAATCTTCCCGATAAATGTTTTCCAACACACTGACAAGATCTTTTAATTCTGTTTCATCGATTTTAGAAAAATAAACATTCATGGCCCGATCGATCATTTTTAAATATCGGGTCAGATTATCAGTGACTGTTTCGATGTCCTGAGTCAGTTCGCCTTCATCCTCAAAGGCCCGCACAAATTTATGATTAGTTAAATTTTCTGCCAAATCTCCATGATCAGCTCTTTGTTCTTTTTCAATGCCTGCAATCAGCTTGAAAAATTCATCAAAATGATCATTCAAATTTTCAGATTTAGTCCGGGAACTGATTTTTAGCACCGCATATTTTCCCCGCTTACTACTGATAAATTCATAGCTGTACCGAACCTTAGGCCGGTACTTATATTTCAGGCTTTTTCCGAATTGAATGCTGGAATTTTTATTTATCTGGCTGACTGACAGAGTATCGCTGAAATTCTCATCCAGTTGCTCCAGAATTTTTTGTATTTTTTGTTCCGGTGTCACTAACCCGATTTTTTCTGCCAGAATATCATTGATTAGCTGGGAGCGGTTGGTATTATTCTCATAGGCAATCTGGTCTATCTTTTCAACTATTTCATCGAATAGCATTAAACTGTATACACTTTTTATCATTTCATCACTCCTTTTATATAAATGATAGTACATTTATGCTATTTTGTCAATTAATTTACGTATATCAACATACACTTTTATGAAGTCATAAGTAATCATTAAGACTCTTATCACTCACTAAGTACCCAAAATAATTTTCCTTAATCTAAAAAAACTGAGACAATGTTGAATTATCAACATTGTCTCAGTTTTCTATAAATTTTTTAGTATCTAGTCAACTTCATCCTCATCGATGTCTTTCCCATTCTTAGATAATGAGTCAAGTGAATAGTGATAAGGGATGATCACTGAAGTTACATTTTTAAAGCGACTGAGGATTTTTTCAAGGAAATAAGTGGTTTGATTATGCAAAACGAGGTCAAACCAATGATTTGCCACATATTTAATCAGAATAACCGTTAAATTTTCGCCATGACCAAGATCTTTTTCTCTTTTATAGACATAGCATTTTAGGGTTCTGGTAATATCGCGATAGGGATTTTCAATGATTTTCAGTTTCAGGGGAATTTGCAGCTCCGCCCACTGCGCCCGTAATTCTTCAGCATGTTTCGGGTAACGGCAAATATGAAGCACCGTTATGTCATCTGAAATGGTATTGGCATAATTAAGGGCTTTCAGGGTTGCCTTATTAATGGACTGTAGGAGGACGATACAGGGCGTTCCTTTCATTCCTGCCGGTCTCGGATAATAGGGGGAAAACTCTGTTAATTCCAACTGTTTTTTAACCTCGGCATAGTGGTTCCTGATATAAATCATCACATAGATAATAATTGGCATGGCAATGGCCAGCATCCAGGCACCTTCAAAAAACTTCGAATAGAAAATAATGAGCGATCCAACCCCGGTCACAATTGCCCCAAACATATTAATCAGAGATTTATATTGCCAACCCTTTTCCTTTTCCCGGAGCCATTTTCTAAACATGCCATATTGGGACAGGGTAAACGAAATAAACACCCCCACCGAATACAGCGGGATCAAATTATGCGGGTCACTATGAAACACAATCACCAGAAAAATAGCTACCACCATTATAAACAGAATCCCGTTGGAAAAGCTGAGCTTCGCTCCACGCTGGGAAAACTGTCGGGGGACGTAATGATCATGGGCCAGCAAATACAGTAGCAGTGGCAGCCCATTATAGGCGGTATTCGCAGCCAGAATTAAAATCAATGAGGTCGTGATCTGGATAATATAGTAAAAAAAGTTTCGACCAAAAATTGATTGCGCAATTTGAGCCACAACCGTGGTACCTTCAAGGTGAACAACATGTAAACTAACTGCCAGAATTGTCGTTCCACCAAAAACTATGACGATAATCCCAGCTAATAAATACAATACATGTTTGGCGTTTCGCTGCGAAGGTTCTTTAAAAGCCGGAACGGCATTACTCACTGCTTCAACTCCGGTTAATGCCGAACATCCGGATGAAAATGCCCGTAATACCAGCAGTACCAGAACACCTTGAAATGCCTGGGTCGGCAAGACACTTGTTAGTTGGTCCGGCGTATAGGTGATTGGCGTCAGGGTTCCCGAAAATAACTTAAAGAATCCAACCGCAATCATGATACACATGGCAATGATAAACGCATAGGTAGGAATCCCAAATATTTTTGATGACTCCCGCATTCCCCTCAAATTGATCAGTGTAATGAGCAAAATACAGGAAACTGATATCTCAACCCGAAACGGGCCAAGACTGGGTACCGCTGCGACAATTGCCATGGTGGATGCTGAAATACTAACAGCTACGGTTAAAATGTAGTCTACCATCAAGGCAGCGGCTGAAATTAACGCTGGCATTTCACCAAGATTTTCTTTGGAAACAATATAGGCGCCGCCACCATTAGGATAATGCGAAATAATTTGCGAGTAAGAAAACACCAGGATGAGAAGCAACAGGATGATCGCGCCAACAACACCAGGCACATATCCAAAGGCGGCAAAGCCAAGCAGAGGAACCAGAACGATTAGTATTTCTTCAACAGCGTAAGCGACTGAAGAAACAGCATCGCTGGCCAATATCGGCAGGCCCCATCGTCGGGACAAACGTTCATGTTTGATTTCATCTGATCTTAATGATTTCCCTAGCAGTACATTTTTAACTTTTGACAAATAAATCACCTTTTTTCATAACAGATTATGAATCATTCTTAAAATTTATGCTGTTCTACACAGCCTATAAATTATCATAATTCATGTAAAGATTGTATAAAGAAAGTAGGGTGACATATAAATATGATATTAATAGTTTGTTTTAGTAATTTAATTACTAAAATAAAAGAGATCCATTACAAACGTAACAGATCTCTTTTATTTAAACTAAGTGCATTTGAACATAATGCATTTGAATTGTGCGTTAACTTAGCGTTGGTTTTTTCTAGTGAATCATCGCTGCAATAATAGGCGCAATAATTAATGAGATTGTTCCCATAACTTTGATAACGGCATTCAATGAAGGACCAGCGGTATCCTTGAAAGGATCTCCGATGGTATCGCCAACAACGGCAGCTTTATGAGCTTCTGAGCCCTTTCCGCCATGTTGACCTTCTTCAATATATTTCTTGGCATTATCCCAGGCACCACCGGCGTTTGACATGGTTAACGCAAGTAGAACACCACTGGCTGTTCCGCCGACAAGCATCCCGCCGATAACCTGGAGGGCCGCTTCTGGATTAAATGCTGCAACGCCAAAACCAACAACAAAAATACTTGCTGGAGCCAGAATACCTGGTAAGATCATTTGTTTAATGGCTGCTTTAGTAGAAATATCGATACATTTTTTAGAGTCAGCTTTTGCTGTTCCTTCAAGAAGACCTGGAATCTCACGGAATTGTCTTCTTACTTCTTTAATCATATCAAATGCTGCTGTACTAACAGCCCGCATTGCCAATGAACAAAACAGGTATGGAATCATTGCGCCGAAGAAAAGTCCGAGCAGGATCAATGGGTTAAGAATATCCAAGGTTGCCAGTTCAGCTCTTTGAGCAAAGGCTGAGAACAGAGCAACGGCTGTAATAGCAGCAGATCCGATGGCAAATCCTTTGGCAATCGCTGCGGTGGTGTTACCAACTGAATCAAGCTTGTCGGTAACCTTACGTACTTCAGGGTCAAGACCAGCCATTTCAGCGATTCCGCCGGCATTATCGGCAATTGGACCGTAAGCATCAATCGCGACAATGGTTCCTGCCATGGATAACATTCCCATTGCAGCTAAGGCAATACCATAGAAACCATTTTCTCCGCCACCTGGTACAAAGTAAGCAACTGCTACTGTTCCGATGATAACCAGGATCGGTAAAGCTGTACTTTCAAGACCGACTGAGAAACCATAAATTACATTAGTTGCAGCTCCGGTATTTGAAGAATCGGCAATCTTCTGAACTGGTTTGAATTTAGATGATGTAAAGTACTCAGTGATGATACCGATTAAAATGTTCGCTACTAAACCAACTTGAATGGCAATATAGAATTGAAACTGATGATCTGGCAGCATGTATTTTGTTAATAAAAACGCTGCAATCGAAGATAATACAAACGATGTGTATAAACTTCTATTAAGACTGGATTGTGGATTACTATCGTCACCAGTATAAATAAACAAGGTTCCAATAATTGAAGCAACAATCCCAGCTGCACCCAACATCATTGGAAGCATAACACCAGCAGTACCTAATAAAGCTGAACCCAATAGCATAGCAGCAATCGATGTCGCAGCAAAAGATTCAAATAAATCGGCTCCCATACCAGCAACGTCACCAACATTATCACCAACGTTGTCAGCAATAACGGCAGGGTTTCTTGGATCATCTTCAGGAATTCCAGCTTCAACCTTACCAACAAGGTCAGCGCCAACGTCAGCAGCTTTTGTAAAGATACCGCCACCAACACGGGCAAACAAAGCAATTAGTGAAGCACCAAATGCAAAACTGTCAATTGCCGGAATCATGTCTGGATTTTGGTTGGCAACAAAGATATACAGTAATGATACCCCCAATAATCCAAGTCCAACAACGCCCATTCCCATTACTGAACCACCTTTAAAAGCAATTCCCAAAGCTTTTTTCAAGCTGGTTTGAGCTGCATTGGTGGTTCTCGCATTTGCTCTTGTCGCAATATACATCCCCATGTATCCTGCCAATGTTGAGAATAGAGCCCCAACAGCAAAAGCGATCGCAGAAGCAATTCCAAACTCAGTAAATAGTGCAAGAAGTACAATAATTACGATTGCTATTGGTAACAACGTCTTATACTGTCTGTTTAAAAATGCCATCGCCCCTTCTTGAATCGCTTCTGATATTTCTTTCATTTTATCAGTTCCCATACTCTCCTTGAGTACTGACTTTGAAAGATACAATGCAAATATCAAAGCAATAATTCCCACGGCCACAATAAATGTTATCATTTTTCTCTCCCTCTTAAAGTTTTTGACTTAGAATGCTAATTTTAGTATTACCTTTTACATATGTCAATAGCTTTAGACATAAAAAATACCTTAAAAGGCAATGTTGCAGTTCTAAATCATTTTAAGTTAATTGTTTACACGACGAAATAAGATTGTAAAAATAACGAACCTGAGCGTCACAAAAAACGCTATAGCTCCATTTAATGGAGCCATAAACTGTAATTTGATTAGTTCCATCTGTCAGTTTTTAGACCATCCAAATAAATGCCAGAATGTTTTATATGAGTGAATAAACAAATGCCGACAACATAAATAAAATGCCTGAAACTTTTGTTGCTTTTTCTAAGAAGCCTTCAAATCCCTTTGCTTTTTTCTTTCCAAATAAAGATTCAGCACCACCTGCAATGGCTCCCGACATTCCGGCCACTTTTGCTGGCGATAAAAGTATCGCAGTAATCAGTGAAAAGCTGGAAATAATTAAAATAATCAATAAAGCTGTTTTCATTAGTATCACCTCCGTATATAATCGTGCACGTTATAATATCATAGACAAAAAACATTTTCAATCATTAAAAAAGTCTCGATCGAGACTTTTTTAATGTAAACGGTCACATCTTTTCCATTTTTACTTTATTTTGATTTGATCAGTGTTTTTCCGGTCATTTCTTTGGGTACCGGCAGATCCATCAGGTCGAGCAAGGTCGGTGCCACATCTGCCAATCGCCCATCATCTCTGAGACTGACCTCACCATCACCAATTAGAATACACTTCACTTGATTGGAAGTATGTGCGGTAAATGGCTGATGGGTTTGATAATCAATCATTTTTTCGGCATTGCCATGATCCGCAGTTAAGATAATCTTGCCACCTTTTGCCAGGATCGCAGTGATGACTTTTTGGGCGCATTGATCCACAACCTCCACCGCTTTTTCGGCTGCTTCAAAAATGCCAGTGTGACCCACCATATCGGCATTGGCAAAATTAAGCACCATTAATTGATATTTTTCGCTTTCAATGGCGGCCACTGCTTTTTCAGCGACCTCATAAGCACTCATTTCCGGTTGTAAATCATAGGTTGCCACATGGGGTGATGGCACCAATACCCGGTCTTCCAATGGATATTGTTTTTCCAGCCCGCCATTAAAAAAGTAAGTGACATGGGCATATTTTTCTGTTTCTGCGATTCTAAGTTGAGGAATACCCAGATTGCTGAGATATTCACCCAAAGTATTGTCGATGGATTCGGGTTTATAGGCAATCGAAACATTTTCGAAGGATTTATCGTACTGAGTCATGGTGACATAATTTAAACCAAGAAAGCCAGTTTTCCGGTTGAATTCCTTAAAAGCAGGATCAATAAACGCTCGGGTTATTTCCCGGGCCCGGTCTGGTCGGAAATTGAAAAAGATAATCGTATCATTGGACTTGATCCGCTTGTCCTCAACGGTATCAATAATAGTTGGCAGCACAAATTCGTCGGTAATTTTGGCCGCATAGGTTTCTTCCATCACCTGCACTGCTGATATGGCATGTTGTCCTTCGCCATTGGTCATGGCATCATAGGCTTTTTCGACCCGATCCCAGCGGTTATCCCGATCCATTGCATAATAGCGACCCGTAATGGTGGCAATTTTGCCTACACCCAGTTCGGCCATTTTAGCTTCCAGCGATTTGATATGGCCAAGACCGCTGTCCGGCGCAGTATCTCGGCCATCCATGAGACAGTGAACATATACACGCTTTAATCCATGTTTTTGGGCCAGGTTCAGTAATGCATAAAGATGGCATTCATGGCTGTGAACACCGCCATCGGACAATAACCCCATCAGATGCAAGGCACCATCGTTTTGTTTAGCTGAGCGAATGCCGGCCAGAAAGGCAACGTTTTCGAAAAAGTCGCCATCTTCGATGGATTTGGTAATCCGTGTCAGCTCCTGATAAACGACTCGACCAGCACCAAGATTTAAATGGCCGACTTCTGAATTACCCATCTGACCTTCCGGCAATCCAACACCCAGGCCGCTGGCTGTAATAAGGGTATGAGGATAGTTTTGAGATAAGGAATTAAGAAAAGGGCTTTTCGCCTGTTCTACCGCATTGCCCTCATGACATTTGGTAAAGCCGTAGCCATCCAGAATAATCAGAGCTGTTAAATTTTTGTTCATTTGATAACACCTTTCGGTCAAATATTTTAATTCGTTGTCAGAACCGTACCGACAATTGTTAATCTGTTGTATGCTACAAGCTCGGACACTTATAAGAAATCCGCTATGCTCCTTTCTTATAAGTCGCGGGCAGTCGCCAACTACAAGCAAGCTTGTGATTGGCTCGTTGCCTTCCCGCAGGCTATCGCCGTGTCCGCTTGATGCATACAATATGCGAACAATTGTCGGTACTTACTATCTTTTTTTCTTATAATTCATGAAAATTAGAATGTAATTAAAACTTCACAATCTCAGAGAAAGTTGGTTTCAGCGAAGCACCCCCAACCAAGGCACCATCGATATTGTCCATGGCCATCAGGTCTTTGATATTTTCAGGGTTGACAGAACCGCCGTATTGAATACGGACTTTTTGGGCAGCATCGCCCCCAAACATTTTGGCGATGGTTTGTCGTACCCAACCACAGGCTTCGTTGGCTTCTTCTTTGCTGGCTGTTTTGCCGGTACCAATCGCCCAGATGGGTTCGTAGGCAACGACAACTTTGGTGATGTCTTCAATCCCTTTCAGCCCAGCTTCCATTTGACCAACTACCTTTGCTTCGGCTTTTCCGCTTTCCCGTTCTTCCAGAGTTTCACCACAACAGATAATCGGAGTAATTCCTAAGCTCAGCGCTTTGATGGCTTTTTTATTCACCGCTTCGTCGGTTTCGTTAAAATATTCGCGCCGTTCCGAGTGACCAATAAGCACATATTTTACACCAATGGCCTGTAACATTTCTCCAGATATTTCCCCAGTGTAAGCACCATTTTTTTCAAAATGCATGTTTTGAGCGCCAATGCCAACATTCGAGTCTTTAGCCATTTCCACGGCTTTTTGCAAACCCAAATAGGTGGGACAAAAAACCACTTCAGCATCTGCTCCTGCCACTAGTGGCAACAGCGTATTCATTAATTTTTCAGTTTCAAAAATATCATTATTCATTTTCCAGTTTCCGGCAATAATTGGTTTTCGCATTGTATTCTCCTTTGATTTGTTTATTTGTCTTGTAAGATTTCAATACCTGGCAGTTTCTTTCCTTCAAGGAATTCCAGTGAAGCGCCGCCACCGGTGGAAATATGGCTCATGCCTTCTTCGTAACCAAGAATTTTAACCGCTGCCGCCGAGTCGCCGCCGCCGATAATGGTAATCGCATTGGAATCTGACATCGCTTTGGCAACCGCTTCGGTGCCTTTAGCAAAGGCGGTCATTTCAAACACACCCATGGGACCATTCCAGATCACTGTTCTGGCACTCATAATCGCCTTTGTAAAAGTCGCTGAAGTAACCGGGCCGATGTCCAGTCCTAATGAATTGGCTGGAATGGCATTAATATCCACAACCACAAATGGGGAATCAGCCGCAAAAGTCTCAGCAGCGACAACATCAACGGGTAACAGCAGGTTAACGCCTTTAGCCTTGGCTTTGGCAACTAATTCATTAGCCAGCTCCAATTTATCTTCTTCTAGCAGTGATTTTCCAATTTCATAGCCCTGCGCTTTTAAGAAGGTAAAGGCCATTCCGCCGCCAATAATGAGGGTATCTACTTTTTCTAACAAATTATTGATGACCCCAATCTTGTCAGAAACCTTTGACCCGCCAAGGATGGCAACAAATGGGCGTTCGGGATTTTCTAGAGCTTTTCCCATAAAATCCAACTCTTTTTGAATCAGGAATCCCGAAACACCGGGTAGGATCTCGGCAATCCCAACGGTTGATGCATGGGCACGGTGGGCCGTTCCAAAAGCGTCATTAACAAATACATCCCCCAGATCTGCCAATTCCCTGGCAAACCGCTGGTCATTTTTCTCTTCTTCCGCTCTGAACCGGGTATTCTGAAGCAGTAACACTTCTCCTGGTTTTAATCCTGCAGCAGCCGCCACCGTCACTGATCCGGTGACAGCGCCGTCATCATTAAAGATCACTTCTTTTTTGAGTAATTCAGATAGTTTTTTTGCAACTGGTGCCAATGAATATTTGGGATTTGGCTGATTCTTTGGTCGACCCATATGCGACATCAGTATTAGCGATGCCCCCTGATCTAAAATATAGTTAATTGTTGGCAACGCTGCAGTAATTCGGGTTTCATCGGTAATCATGCCATTTTCATCCAATGGCACATTGAAGTCAGCCCGCATCAGGACTTTTTTGCCCTTCAACTCAATATCGGATACTGTTTTTTTACTCATGTTTTATCCTCTCGGTTTATAATTTTCGTTATAAACAATTTCAGAAGCCTCGCATTTTTTATGCGAAAGCTTCTGAAAAGTTTTGTGTTTACTATTAATTTTTATTTGATCTTAAAATGTTTGTTAAAATTTAGTGGCAACGTATTCGGCCAGACGAACAAGCTGTGCGGTATAAGACATTTCATTATCGTACCAGGCGATGATCTTAACTTGTTGTTTTCCGCCTTCGACATTCATAACCCGGGTTAAAGTTGCATCGAATAAAGATCCAAACGACATGCCGATAATGTCGGTAGAAACAATTTGTTCTTCATTATAACCCAATGTTTCATTGGCAGCTGCTTTCACAGCGGCATTGATTTCATCAGCAGTAACGTCTTTTTCAAGCACACAGGTTAAATCAACCAGTGAACCGGTAATGACAGGTACACGAAGTGCAAATCCGTCCAGTTTTCCATTAAGGGCCGGTAATACCTTGCCAACTGCTGCGGCTGCACCAGTAGAAGTTGGTACGATATTCTGAGCTGCGGTACGCCCTCTTCTCAAATCTTTATGTGGTGCATCCAAAGTTGCCTGGTCATTGGTATAAGCATGAACAGTTGTCATTAAACCGCTGACTAAGCCAAAACTATCGTTTAATACTTTCGCAACCGGTGCTAAACAGTTCGTTGTGCAGGAAGCACCGCTGATAACCGTTTCGGTCCCATCGAGAATATTTTCGTTTACATTGAACACGATGGTTTTAACATCACCTTTAGCAGGAGCTGAAACAATAACTTTTTTTGCACCAGCTTTAATGTGTTTGCCAGCACCATCTTTGTCCGTAAAGAAGCCCGTGGATTCAATAACAACATCGACGCCAACCGTACCCCATGGTAAATTTTCGGGATCTCTTTCGGCAAAAATTTTGATCGCTTTTCCATCAACGACAATGGTATCATCTTTAACTGTGATCGAATCTTGTTTAAATTTTCCCTGGGCGCTATCATATTTTAATAGGTACGCTAAGGTTTTTGCATCGGTTAAATCATTGATAGCTACGACGTCAAATGCTGGGTTATCTGCCATTAATCTGAATGCTAAACGACCAATTCTTCCAAAACCATTAATTGCTACTTTTACAGACATATTATCTGCCTCCTTAAAATAATGTTTACTAAATTTATACTCAGTCAGATGCGATTCATTTTGCGTCTGACGTGGTTTGCAATTTTCTTAAAATTTCCCGGGCCGCGCTTTCATCAGTAATCAAAACAATATTCTCACGGATCCGACTGACGGAAATAATCGACTCGGCTTTGGTGACACCACCGGCGACGGCAATAACATGGGGTATTTTTTTAAAGTTATCAATTCCAATGCCAATGGTGCTTGATGGTGAAATAACCTCGCCATTAATATCAAAATAATGACCAAAAGCTTCAGCCACAGCACCTTGTTCCAAGATTTTTCGTTTATCCGATGTCGCTAAATTTCGCCAGTCCGCCAATACATCGGCACGACCCAATCCAAAAATAAAGATATCGATGTTATCCATCTTATTAAATACCCTTTTTATTTCAGGATAATCTTTTAATGCTTCTAATAATCGTTGATCGATATTGTCCGGTAAATGAAGCAGTTCATAGTTGGAATGAAGCTTGAGCCCCATTTCGGCGACGACATTGTTGGCCTGGGTGGAATGACTTTTTCCGATCCCGCCTCTTGCCGGAATAACATAAACATCGGGGTAAAAAGCTTCCCGCATTTCATCAGCGACGGCCGCCGTACAGCTGCCACCAGTTAATGCCAGGGTATCTTTGTACTTCATCACCGACAAGACATATTTTGCACCGGAACGTCCCATAAAGCGCAATACTTCGTAGTTCATATCCATATCACCGGGACAAATAATCACCCGTTTGAGATGGAGACGATCCATCAGCTCTTTTTCCAGCTGTTCCAGACCATTGTAGGTATAAAGCAGCCCTTTTAATTGAATCAGCGCTTCCTTCCCGGCATCAGTGATGACAACACCCTGTCGTTCCACCGAAACCAGCTTTTGGGTTTGAAAAAAATCGATCTCATTACGTACCTGACGCTCGCTCATATCCAGAACAAAGGCGAGATTTCTCCGCCCGATGGGTTGCTCACTGCTGATGGTTGACAAAATATTGTAACGCATTTCAATGAGTCGATTCACTTCCGGAGCAACAAGCTGTTGAAGCTCAATGACTTCCTTACTAATTTTTAATTGATTTGGCATAGAATCACCCTTCTTTCGGACGTGCTCACTTTTGTCCCAGTGGGACAAATTTATTATACTCCATTTTAAAATTAAAAACAAGTTAAAAAGACCAAATCGATAAGAAAATCGCAAAATCATATTTTTATTGGGTTTTGAGCGCATTTGCCAGTCTTTAGTCATGGTCTTGAGGTCTATCGATACTCTTTTCGCTTGGAAGATGGTTGGATCAAAAGTGCTTCCCGATATTTGGCAACGGTCCGCCTGGCTACATCCAGCTTTTTTTCCTGGAGCAATTCAGAAATTTTTTGGTCACTTAACGGCTTTTTCTTATCTTCCTGCTCAATCAACTCCTGAATGTATCGCTTGATGGCATCGGAAGATCGGTCTTCTTCTCCCTGGGCATATCCGCGTTTAAAGAAAAACTTCAGCGCAAAGGTCCCCTTGGGGGTTTGAATATATTTTCCCCGAATCGCCCGACTTACGGTGGATTCATGAACATCGATCATTTCGGCAATTGCTTTAAGCGTCAGTGGCCGCAAATCGGCAACCCCTTCAAAAAAGAAGCTCTTTTGAGATTCGGCTACAGCCATAATTACCTTTTTAATCGTATCTCGCCGCTGTTCGATGCTTTTGATCAGAAAAGCCGCACCATCCAGCTTTTTTTCCAGATAAACTCGGGTTTCCTCATTTTTATCCGAGTTTTTTAATAAGCCCTTATAATAGTTATTGATTCGCAGTCGCGGTGCTGAAACATCATTGACCTTCACCACCAGTTCATCATTGACAATTTCGATACTACCATCAGGAATAACGTAAGAAACCCGCTCTGAACAGGAAAACTCCCGGCCAGGTTTTGGTTCCAGGGTTTTGACAACTTCTTTGAACTCATAGACCTCCTCAACCGACAGCCCGGTGGCCTGAGCGATACGCTTAAATTGGTTGTCCGCCAAATCAATCAGGTGGTTTTTGGCAATTTCCATATATACCTCATCATCATGATACCCCATCTGATGCAGTTGAATCAGTAAACACTCTGCAATGCTTCTACACCCAACCCCACTGGGATCAAATCTCTGGATAATTTCAATCATCTGGTTGATCTGTTCTTCTGTAACAGCCAGAATATCCTTAATATAGTCAAGATCAATAATCAGATAACCATTATCATCAATACAGTCAATTAAATATTCGCCAATCAGTTTTTCTGAATCACTTAGATTTTTTTCAAGCATATTGAATTGAAAATGCAGATATTCGTTGAGCGTTTTCTCTTGAGAAGTGAATTTCTCAAAACCATACTCATCATCCGAATCAGGAGTTGATTGAATCTGGCCGCGATAATCGGCGTTTTCCATGCTATGGAAGTATTCGTCCCATTGAATCTCATCTTTAGGCGGCAACTCCGGAACCGATTCTTCTTGAACCAATTCCCCTTTGATGGGACCCACGTCCTCATTAAGCGGCACCAGATCTTTGATGGAGACCTCGTTAAATTCCAGGACAGGATTTTCCATAATTTCAGTTTCAATCAGACTATTCAATTCCATTGCCGTCAACTGCAGAATTTCAATGGATTGTCGCATCTCTTGAGTCATGATCAATTTTTGGGTTTGTGACATATTTAAATCAAATTTGATATTCATTTCTACACCCGATTTGTTATATAATTTTTCAATAAAAAAAGACTAACTTTCGTTAGTCCTAATCATATCATAATCTACTTAAGTTCTTCAATGAATTTAATGACATTAACCGCCGCAATTGCCCCATCGGCTGTTGCTGTGACAACCTGCCTTAATGATTTTCGTCTGACATCACCGGCTGCAAAAATTCCCGGCACATTCGTGCGCATTTCATCATCGGTGATCAGATAATCTCTGGCGTCCCGCTCCAAATGACCCACAAAGGCTTCTGAATTCGGTTTTTGTCCGACAAAAACGAAAACGCCATCAATGGGCACTTCTGCAAGCTCACCAGTTACCACATTTTTGACCGTAATCGCTTCGACCAACCCATTTCCCTTGATTTCTTCAATCACCGAGCTTAACATCATCGAGATTTTTTCATTTTCCTGGATGCGATGCTGCAGAATCTTAGCACCCCGCAATTCATCCCGGCGGTGGATAATAATAATTTCTTTAGCGAATTTCGTTAAGTACAGAGCTTCTTCCAAGGCCGTATCGCCACCGCCGATGACGGCGACCTTAAGTCCTTTGAAAAAGTTGGCGTCGCAGGTAGCACAGTAAGAGACACCCATACCACGTAATTCTTTTTCGCCCTTGCAACCAATCAATTTGGGTTCAGCACCAGTTGCCATAATAATGGTCTGGGTTTCCAAACTACCAGCATCCGTTTCGACAATAAAACCGTTTTCAGTCTTTTGCGAGGATCGATAGGCTTTGGTGGCAAACTCTACCCCAAACTCTTCACATTGCTGCCGCATCCGTTCGGTCAGACCTGGTCCGTTGCTGTTTGGAGGCGCACCCGGATAATTTTCAATCTCCCAGCTGGTGGCAATCTGCCCACCAATACCACCTTTTTCAATAATAAGCACTTTAAGTGCCCCCCGGGCAGCATAGATCCCAGCAGCCAAACCGGCGGGCCCGGCACCAACTATAATTGTATCATACATCTTCATAACACCTCTTTCACAATATTTAGCATCCTAACTACTAAGGCATCTACATAAATTAAAACATCGAACAACGATTGCTTTACTGTCAGTTTCACAAACAGTTTTGTAACGTGTAGGCGAACAGTCGATAGACTGTACGACGTACAGTGTAAAAATTCGCGAAGGCAGTCAGCAATTACCTAGACCTAAGGTATTCATCAAGAATCACCATTTATAATTTTACTGGTGGAAATAAATTCTTCCATCTCTTTTTCGTTTTCTTTGAGGACTTCTTTTTTATACTCATCATATCGATTTTCTTTGACAATTTCCAGTGAACGAGCTTCAAGTTTTAAGTTCTTGACCACTTCAATCTGAATATCTATTTTTTCAGTGATTTCGTCAATTCTTTTTTCCACAATTTTAATTTGCTCTTTTAAGAAAGACATATAGTGAATATAAACCTGACAGGCCATCGGCGTAATGGAATTTGCCATATCTCGTTCGTAGTTTTTCTGGCATTTTTCCTGCTGGTCTTCTAAATCCAGCTGCTTATCCATTTCTTCGCTTAACTGCCGGGTGAGCCCACCTAAGATCATCATTTCATTTTCTAAATTCTGATCTTTGTAGGAAAGTAGTTTTCCTAAATGAAACTGGAACTTTTTCATACGACGGCCTTCTTCATGGCTTCAATACTTTCATCATAAAAACACTTTTCATCAACCTTTTGTTGTAAAAAGCGATTGATTCCGCCAATTTTTTTAATCGCCACATCTAAGGCTGGATTACTGCCGCTTTTATAGGCACCAATACTTACTAAATCATAATTGGTATCATAAATTGACATCATGTTACGCATTGAGGAAGCCGCTTCCAATTGATCTTTTTCGGCAATATTGGACATTAGTCGGCTGACACTGTTCAATACATCAATGGCTGGATAATGATTCCTGGCCGCGATCTTTCGTGACAAGACAATATGGCCATCAATAATCCCTCTGACCGTATCGGCAACCGGTTCATTCATGTCGTCACCTTCCACCAACACGGTATAAATTCCGGTGATGGATCCCGTTTCAAAATTCCCGCTTCGTTCCAGCAGTTTGGGCATCATCGCATAAATCGAAGGCGTGTAACCTCGAGCAACTGGTGGTTCTCCAGTGGCCAGGCCGATTTCTCGTTGAGCCATGGCAAACCGGGTTAGTGAGTCCATCATCAATAACACATCGTTCCCCTGATCCTTAAAATACTCGGCAATGGTGGTCGCTGTCAGGGCGCATTTCATTCGCTGCATCGGCGGCTGGTCTGAGGTTGCCACCACAATAACAGATCGCTCTAAACCTTCCTGGCCCAAATCATTTTCCAGAAACTGCCGCACTTCCCGGCCTCTTTCACCAACCAGGGCAATGACATTAACCTGAGCTTTGACATTTCTAGCAATCATCCCCATCAGGGTGCTTTTTCCGACCCCGCTACCGGCAAAAATTCCCATTCTCTGGCCTTTGCCAATCGTCAATAAACCATCTATTGCCTTTACCCCAAATTCAAGGATATCATCAATACATGGTCGAGAAAAGGGATTTGCCCCAGCGCTTTGAATATCATAGGGCATCGTATTTCCAATCGGTCCACCACCATCGATGGGTTCCCCCATGGCATTGACAACCCGGCCAATCATATTTTCTGATACCCCAATTCTTAAGGACGAGCCGGTTGGTTCCACGATGTTGCCAAAACTAATTCCTTCTGGCTCTTCATAGGGCATTAGCAGAACCTTATTGCCACGAAATCCCACCACCTCAGCCAGAATATAGCGATCGGCATTCTGATCGAATATTTTGCACAAATCACCGATACTGCACTCCGGACCAACTGATTCAATCATCATGCCGACGACTTTTTCAATTTTCCCAAAATAGTGATAGGTTTCCGCTCGTTGAATTGCTTTACAAACCTCAGTTTTATTCATTTCGCTTCTCCAATTAAGAACTCTGTTTGATGGCCTTTTCCAATTGCTTCATTTGTACCGGCAAACTCATATCAATGACCGAATCATTTGTTTCTACCATAATTTTATCTTCATCTTTAAGAATAATGACCTTGGATTTTTTAGCTAGTTTTTTAAGTTTCTCGGTCATTTCTCTATTTATATGAAGATCAAGCGTTTTTTGATTTTCTGACAAATAGATTTTGAGATCTTCTTCATCGCCATGAATCACTTCATCGAAAAACTTCAGAAACAGCTCGTGGTCATCCTGGACATGATGCTTCATTATTTTTTTAGCAACTTCAAAGGAAACATCCATAATATCCTGTTCTTGACGAGTCAAGGCTTCTTGACGCTCCGTTTTGATTAGATCCAGCACTTCACTTATTTCCTGAAGTTTTCGCTCAATTTCAAGTGCAGATTTAGCTAAACCCTCATCCAAACCTTCTTTGAGACCAGTTTGAAAACCTTCCTGTGAGCCTTCCTGAAATCCTTCTTCATGACCAGCCGCATACCCTTGGGAAAAACCCTCTTGGTAACCTGTTTCCTGAGATTTTTCTTTAATCTCCTGGCTGGCCTTAATCGCTTCTTTCATGAGCTCATTGGCTGAGCGCATGGCTTCAACGCTATCCTCATGTATGATTTTATTCTCATCGATTTCTTCATGTTGACTCGATTCAGCCACATTTTCAGCGTAGGTTTCGGGCTTTTTTTCGATTGGACTGACCACCGGGGCACTTGTTTGAGTAACCCATTTCGCTTTAACAATACTAGACAATGATCTCGTCCTTTCCGCCCTTAGATGTTACAATCTCGCCTTCTTCTTCCAGTCTTCTGATGACTGAAACAATTTTCTGCTGTGCTTCTTCCACATCACGCACTCTTACATTATGCAGGTATTCCATTTCACTCTTGACCGTATCGCCCATACGTTGGGACATATTTTCGAAGATAACATCTGAAACGTTTTTATTTGCACCTTTAAGCGCGATGGCCATTTCTTTTGTGTCAATTTCAGAAAGAAAACGTTGAATTGACATTGGATCAAGAATAACAATGTCTTCGAAAACAAACATCCGTTTTCGAATTTCTTCAGATAGTTTGGCATCATTTTTACTGAGTTCATCGAAGATATACTTTTCAGTACCACGATCAATATTATTCATGATTTCAGCAATGTAGTTGATACCACCAACTTCCAGTAAATCAAAGGATACCACCGACTCAAATTTACGTTCAAGGATGGTCTCCACCTGTCTGATAATCTCAGGTGAGGTCCGATCCATTCGGGCAATCCGTTCAACAACCTCCACCCGAATGCTCTTGGGAAGCTCCGAGATGATCGCTGATGCCTGATCTGCTCTGGCATATGACAACACCAAAGCAATGGTCTGAGGATGTTCATTCATAATCATGTTCATTAAGTTTTTGTAATCTGCCTTGCGGATAAACTCAAACGCCTTGGTTCGCAGGGTTTTTGTTACACGTTCAAGTAGAGCGCTCCCCTGTTGTACCCCAAAAGCTTTTTCAAGTACATTTCTGGCATAGTTTACCCCGCCCTCAATGTACACTTTTTGAGCAACACAAAGACCATAAAATTCATCAATAACCTGATCCGCAACTTCTGGCGGAACACTTTCCTGCCGGGTAATCTCATAGGTTAAGATTTCTATTTCATCCTCGGCCAGGTGTTTATAGATACTGGAGGCGATATCTGCGCCAAGAGAGATTACTACCTGGGCTGCTTTTTGTCTTGGTGTTAAACTAACGTCCATATTTGTCGACATCCTTATACATTAATTGTTACTCGCTCTCATTCTTAAGCCATGACTTAAACAATTGAGCTGCAATTTCTGGATTAGTAGTTGCAAATTCTTTGATCTTTTCTTTTTTATCATCTCTAAGTGGATGAATCGGATTGATTGGTTCTAATTTGTCTGCGGTCAGAGCCCCAAATAAATCATCTGTTTCGCCCTCAGCCCCTTCAGCAAAGGCAGCATCCAATTCGTCGCCCCGTTTTCCACGTTTGCCCTTCTTTTTCTTGCCAGTGTCTTCGCCTTTTTTCTTTTTGCCTCTGGTTAGAATAAATAACAATGCCAGCAATAGAACTAGCACACCGGCCCCAATTCCGCCAAAGACGAGTAAACGTTCAGTCGTAAATACCGGCTGTACAACAGGTTCCTCTTGCGCCTGGGCAAATTCAAAGTTTCTCACCGTTACGCTTTGAGGAGTTACTCCGGCAGCATAAGCCACCAACTGAACCAAATTCTCGCGGGCTACCGGTGTCATCGCTGGATCATTAACCGCAATCCCGATCGACACGGTTTCAATAGCTGGATCCAGTTTTTCGGTCTGGGTGACGTCCTGACTCACTGAATAAGTCGTGTTTTCATTGATTCCGGTGACAGTACCGCCATTCGTTAACGCATTTTGGGCATAGGTGGTGACGTCCGTATTGCCAGTTGTTCCGGCAACACCGGTAGCCGTACCCGTTCCATTAGTAATAGCTAAACTCGATGATTCCTGATTAATGACCCCGGAATTGTCTCCATCTGCTGAAGGTGTATAAACGGTAGACTCCTGTTTAATCGCATCTGTATTCAGGGTTGCGGTTACTGATATCTTGTATTGAGAAGGATCATAAGGTCCATCTAATACGTTATTGACTTTTTGCTTGAGGTCGTTTTCTATCTGCTTGGTCAGTTTCATTTTTGACTCACCACCATTGCTGGCTGACAGATTATTAACTAAATCATTACCGTCTCCGTCACTCAGAGCAATATTATCCGCTGTAAGACCTGCGACTGACTTAGCCACCAGATTTTGAATCCCTTTGACCTGATCCTCACTTAAAGTACTACCAGTTTCCATATGAATAATAACGGAGGCTGTTGTGTTTTCATCTTCTTGCAAATAAAACACATTCTCGGTTGGTACCGAGATGGTGACAATTGCATCTTTAACACCATCCAGAGTCTTTATGCTTGCCCCGATCCGTTCTTGCAATTGCATGTTTTCATATTGCTTTCGTTCATAATCGGTGGATAGCATACTACTGTTGTCTTGAATGACATAATAACTTAAGCCGTTTTTGGGATAACCTGCCGTTGCCAGCTTCATCCGAATCTGGGCTTCATCTTCTTTCGGAACCATAATATTGCCACTGGAATCAAGTTTGACATCAGCTTCCATTTCTGTCAGGGCAGCCATAATTTCAGTCGTTTCTGCTTGGGTTAAATCTTCAAATAGCGGTACATACGTCTTGTTATTCAGGAGAAAGGTTAAACCGATGCACGCCAACAGGACAGCAACCACGCCGCCGATCATCAGCATCTTGACTTTTTTGGATTTTCCTGTCCAAAAATTCTTTATTTTTTCTAAAAAACCTTTTATTTTTTCATTCATTGTCTTTTTTCATCCATCCAAAAAATTTGATGTCATTGCGGCCCTTTAAATCAGTGCAGACAAAGAAGAAATACCTACCATAGAAAGCAAATTCCAGATCTGTATTCACTCTTATTTTTAACCATTTTTGAGATGTTCTCAAATTTATAAACCTGTGCTCATAACAGTTTGATACGATTCTAATACCTTATTCCGCAGCTGAACCATGGTTTCCAGTGCAACATCTGCCTTTGCAGAGTTGATCATCATCGTGTGCATATCATCCATGTTTCCAATTGACAAATTATATGCATCAACCTTTGTAGCCGCCTGGGTTTCTTCGACATTGCTGATAACATCCTGAAGGACATTCTTAAAATCACCGGTAGCACCAGTATCAACTGTTGCTGCGTTATTTGTTGCATTGCTGGTTACGGAACCAATCGTGCTTCCGCCAATTATTGAACTCATAGGTACTATAAACATCATTATCTCCTTTTATCGGCCAATTTCCAAGGCCTTCATAACAATCGATTTGGTTGCGTTAAATGCTGTTACATTTGCTTCATAAGCCCGACTTGCACCCATGGCATCAGTCATTTCCTGAGCGGTATTGACATTAGGATACATTACATAACCTTGGGCATTAGCATCTGGATGGGTTGGGTCATAAACCGGAACTAGGGCAGATCCATCCTCAATCACAGCTTCTACCTGAACGCCCTCATTTTGAACCTCTCCCGATGCAGTTTTCAGCGCATCTTGAAAAGTTCCGGTATTGACACTACTCAATACTGTCATTTTGCGACGATAGGGCTGCCCGTTTTCTGTTCGAGTAACCTGGGCATTTGCAATATTTTGAGAAATAATATCCAATCGATACTTTTGAGCTGTCATGCCCGAACCTGAAATATTAAAAGAACTTAAAAAACTCATTTTTATTTCCCTCCATTAATCGCTAATTTTAATCTGTTATAATCATCACTGAAACCACGAACTAAATAGTAATATTCCATCGTGGTTTTTGACATATCGATGTTTTCAGATTCTAAATCTACATTATTCTCATCTAAACGACTTGAAGTGTCGCCAGAGTAAACGCTGATGTTAGAATTTTGGATGGATTGAATGCTTTCCATTTCGTCAATAAAACCAGTAGATGTTGAAGCTGAACTGGTCTCAAGTTTATTCATTTCTGATTTTAAAGCATCTTCAAAATTGACTTTAACAGCTTTATACCCCGGGGTTTCAGAATTAGCTATATTATTGGTAATCGCTCGTTGTCTTTGCCAAGTGCCATCTAATGCTTTTTGGTATAAAGCGGATGATATTGAATCGCCGATCATTTTCTCATTCTCCTTACTTATATTTTTATTGCTATTTATACAGTACATACCATATTTACAGGTTATGACCATAAAGTTATTTACTTTTTAGTCTATATTTTATAGTCTTCATGTTCTTCTCTAGCTCAATTACTTAATTTTCATCTAGCAAATGTTAGATGTACCTGTCAATTGTCTAGTAGTCACTTTATACTAATCAAATCGGTCAGAACGAGACAGTGTTATGATAACATAAATTCAACAAAACGACAAATAAATTTATTGTAAATTTTAGTCATAACTAAGTAAGCACTTCACTCTTTTGCTTAAATCGTATAATTACTAACTAAAATTTAGCAATTTTATGAACTCATATTTATAAATCATTTTTTAGATTATTATCACAACCATTATTATAATATTATCAATTTATTATATTGCAAATCACAAAAAAAAGCAACTGACTATCAGTTGCTAATTGCTATTACTTAATATCATATGAATTAAACAAATTATTCAAAGTTTAACTATCGGAGATTGATAAATATTATATTTCTACTTTTATTTCTTTGCATCTAAAAATGTTCCATAATTCGGAGTTAAATTAATTTGATAGTCAGCTATCTTTTGATTCTGCTGGTTGGCTTTTAAATGTTTTAAAGTCTTTTTCTTTTCATCTTGAATTAATTGTATGCAGTTTTGGTCCATGTCTAGTATCAATTTAATTAAATTATCTATTTCTCTATTTTGTTCTTGAGTACAGCATATTTCTGGGTTATTTAGCTTCATGTGAATTTCCAAATCCTGAAGCTTTCCAATCAAAAGATCTCGTTCTTCCAGTATCCCCGACAGTGATTCCCAATCTTCGACGCTGCTGAGAATCTCCTCACCTTTTGTCACATATTCTTTTAAAATAAGAATTTTCTCCTGGCAAAATTCATGAGAATAATCATCCATTTTACAGACCTCGAGATTTTATTGAATTATTCATTTTTTCAGCTTCTTTAAAGGAATCCTTTAGATCGTTTATTAAAGACCAGAGATCTTTCATCAATTGAATATCCCGATTAACATTAGCTTCCCCCAATTTTTCATAAATAAAACTGTACATTTCATTCAGTTCTATTGAAATAGAGTATTGCATATCTAAAGAAAGAATTAATGATGAAATAATTTTTTGACCTTTTGCAATACAATTAAAAGCTTTGACGAATTCTTCGCGTTCTGTTAATAAGATTGCCATTTTTATCTGTTTGGTTGCCTCCTCAAAAAGCTTTACGACTACTTCTCCCTTTGATAAACTTTCTATGGCGTATCGCTTTGATTCTTGATAAGCATTAGCATATTGCATTACAACTCCTCCTTTCTAAAAACTATGCACCTGATGAAAACTGCGATAACATTGAACTTTGTGAATTTAATTGTTGCATTGCTGTTTCCAAAGCTGAAAACTTATTCCAGTAGTAAGTTTCTTCCGCTTTTAATTTTGTTTTTAAACTTGTTATGCTTTTATTAGTTTTTGTAACACTTTCGGTAATACTGTTTTCTGTATTAGAGACTGTTGATTCGTAACCAGCTATTTCTATTAATGAACCTCGAGTACCTTTAACTCCAGAAGTTTTAGTGGCTGCAGTTATAATTTCATTCATTTGCTGCGCAATTCCCGTTTTTTCCGTTGTGAAAAGTTCCTGAATTGCCGATCCTTTTGTTTCAATAGCCTTTGATAGTTTCGCCTCATCAATTTTCAGTTTGCCATTTTCAGAATACCCTGCTGAAGTTATCCCCATATCATAAAGGCTGATTCCGCCACTCACAGCTGAACAGTGAATCATAGACTGCATTTTCGAAGTAATTCCTTTTAAAATATTATCCCCTCGAAGTAGACCAGTTTTTGCTTTAGCTTCCCAGGTTTCAATTTCTTTTTCACTCATATCTGCTTTTTGCTCTTCCGTGAGTGGAGGATAATCCGAATCGAAATCTTCTTTAACCAGTTTATTCATCATTTCGACCATTTTATTATAATCGGTAACAAAAGTTTTTATTGTATCTTTTAAGCTGGTTGAATCTGCTTTCGACGAAATCGTTATAGCATCATTACTCGTTTCCAATAATTCAATTTTTACACCGTCAACTTCTATGGAGTTTGACGTACGCACAATTGATTGATTGTTTACTGTTAATTCCGCGTTCTTTCCAGCCGTAGTGATCATATCTGTGTTTTCAATTCCATTCAAACCTAAAGATTTCATTAAATCACCGGATGTATCATCTATAATGATGTTTTCGCCCATTCCGCTAGTTTTAGAAGTCAACGTAAATTTATCCGTAATGGATGAATAATTCATTGTTACTCCAGCTGCACTGGAATTAATTCGACTCATAACACTAACAAGCGAATCTGTTTTTTTGAAAGTAAAGTCCACAGAGTTGATGGTTACCTTATATTCTTCACTTCCGTCAAGAGCATCAGCTAATGGTAGACTTTCTAGGGTTGAGGTCGTTGTTATTTTGTCCGTTTGACCTTCCGTAAATTTTAATTGGGTCAACGTTGTTGTATCACCATTTAAGGAACTTACTGTTAGTTGTGAACCAGATGCGGATAATCCTAATACACCACCTGCCATGGAAGCATCAATGATTGAGTCGCCATTAGACTTCTTCCCAAATGCGCTATCAATTTTTGTTTGAAGCGCAGCCTCAAAGCCATTAGTACCAACATCTGTTTTAAATGTATTATCCAAAGTTATAGTACGAACTTGACCATCCATTTTCAATAGAAAAGATTTGCTTTCTGTTGCAGAAATCCCCGCTAAAAGGCCAGCTGTATCTGCAATAGCAGAGCCATTTAATGGCGTCGAAGCGCCATTTTTTCCGGTCACTGTCTGATTGGTTGCTAATTGAGTAATTTTATCTAAGGTTATATTACCTGCAGTTGCTGCACTTGTGCTTGACACCGATATTTTTGTAGAAGAAGTTGACGCATTAACTGTGTTATAAAGTGAAGCGCTTCTAAAATTCGTTGTCGACAAAACATCCAAGTATTTACTTTGAAATTCTTTTAGTGTCTTGGAAACATTACGGTAAGCCGCCTGCTTCCATTCCATCGTTTGTACTTTCTGCTGACTTTTCGTAATTTTTGCACGACTGGCACTTGTCAGGCTTTCGACCAAAGAATCCGTATCCAAACCAGAAACCAGACCAGCCATTCCGGTTTTGGCTGACAACGATGATAATGCACTTGTTGATGAATTTACTGAAGTTGCCATTTTCTATCCCTCCAAACTTAAATATTAAATAATATATTTTAACAAACAATTATTGTTCACTATTTTATATATCGTCTCAAAATCAGAATACTTTAGCCTTCTTTTTGATATATGGAAGGTTTTACATATTTAAAAGAGTGGTCTACCGAAGCTAACGATTCACTTTGACCAATAAAAAAGTAACCGCCCGGGAGTAATGAATCGTAAAATTTCTGAACTATTGCGTTTTTTGTTGGCTTGTCAAAATAAATCATGACATTTCTGCAAAAGATGGCATGAAATGGTTTTTTAAACGGAAATCTGGCTAACAAATTGAAGTTTCGATAAGCCACACCTTTTCTGATCGGATCAGTCACCGATAAATATTCCTCATCATAATCCATGAAATACTTGCGTTTCCATTCCATTGGAATCTTAGAGAGTTCTTCTTTGGAATAAACCCCGGACTTGGCCGTCATTAATACCTTGTCCGAAATATCCGAGGCCAGAATCGTGCTATCCCATGAACTTAATTTATTACCTAAATAATCATGGGTGATCATCGCGAGAGTATAGGGTTCCTGTCCAGATGAACAGCCGGCGCTCCATACCCGCAAATCTTTAGTTTTTGTCGTTTCGTCCACCCAAGGAAGAACCTGTTGCTTATAAAAATCAAAATGTTCATTCTCCCGTAAAAAATATGTATGATTAGTGGTCAGTTTATTTATGAGCACACTAATTTCATCATTCTTTTTATCATTCTTAACATACTCAAAATAATCCATGTAGTTGTCATAACCCAATTGGGAAACATAATGACTCAAGCGCCCTTCAATCAGATGCCGTTTTTTTCGTAAATCAACGCCATAGTTTGAATGCACATAGGTTGTGATCGCTTGAAATTCGTCTTCCTTAAGCTTTATCATTTTCTTTACCTCGTGTTTTTATTTAACTTATCTTAATAGTGATCCAAAATAGCTGGAATGTCGACAATCAGACTAATACTGCCATTTCCTAAAATCGTACAACCAGCAATCCCCGAATTCTTAATCGAATAATGGTTTAAATATTTGGGTATCGGTTTAACAACAATCTGATGCTTTTTGATCAGATCATCCATAAACAGACAGGCAAATGTATCCCCAGAATCTACCAGCATTAAAATTCCATCTTCAATATGAGTTTCACACTTTTTATCTTCAAAAATATCATGAAGACGAATAAGTGGATAGCATACCCCACGAATCATAACCATTTCATTATTGTCTGGATCTTTAATCAGTTGATTGGAAGTAATTTTAAACGTTTCCCGGATATTACTAATCGGAATTTCATAAATATCTTCCCCAACCAGAACTTCCATTCCTGAAATAATCGATAGCGTCAATGGTATTTTCAAGAAAATGTTGGTACCCGATCCTTTTTCACTTTCGATGGAAATGGAGCCCCCAACCTTTTCAATATTTTTCTTGACAACATCCATTCCAACGCCACGACCCGAGAACTCCGTAACCACTTCTTTGGTAGAAAAACCTGGAGCCATGATTAAATTAAGAATTTCTTTTTCGGAATATTCTTCTTCCGGTTTAATCAACAGCTTTTTCTCTTTAGCTTTTTCCAGAATTCCCACTGGATCCAGACCTTTTCCGTCATCACTGACCGAAATGATGATATCGCCACCAACATTCTGGGCCGATAAAATCACTTTACCAACCGGGTTTTTACCAGCGGCAATTCGTTCTTCAGTACTCTCCAGACCATGATCCATGGCGTTTCGAACCAGATGCATCAACGGATCAGCAATCCCATCAATAATGGTTTTATCAACCTCTGTGCTTTCACCCATGGTAATAAATTCCACTTCTTTTTTAAGTTTCTTGCCAACGTCTCTGACAATCCGCTGCATTTTTTTAAAGGTGCCGGCGATCGGAATCATTCGAATCGACATCACAATGTCTTGCAATTCATCGGTTAGTTTTTGCAATTGAGTCGAAGCTTTTTCAAAGCTTTCATCCCGCTTTCCTTCCATACCGGCACTGCCAAAAACCATCGATTCAGTAATAACAATTTCCCCGATCAGGTTCATCAGGGTATCCAATTTATTCAGATCAACACTGATAAGATTCTGGACGTTGTTTTTCTGTTTATTTGTGTCATTGACTTTTTCAGGTGCTTTTTTCCCTGTCTCTGCTACTACGGGTTTGTCGATAATAATTTCATTTTCGATTTCTATTACCTGTTCGCAATCAATAAATTCTATGCTTTTCACTGATAAGATACTCATTGCGATATTTTCGATCGTTTCCTTACTGGCTTTGGTTTCAATATGACAAAAGAAACCATTTTTTAATATAATACCAGCAGCTTCAGGATTGTTATTTAATTGCTCTGGAATTTTTTTTGTTACTTTACCAACGGATTCCAGTTTGTTAACCAGCATAAACGCCCGAATGTTCTCCATTTGCGAATCTTCATTAAACCGGGTATGAATGCAGTATACATTTGGCTTTTCATCAGTCAAAACAACATCAATATGATCCTCATCATCAGCTGCATCGTTATTGCTAATCTCATCAAAGCTCATATCACCAAATAAATCGTCTTTAGCTGACCCATCCAGCGTTTCGGATTCACTATTATCAGATCCATTGCTCATGACTTGTTCTTGAGTTTGCTCAGGTGTATCCTGGGATAATCCTTTGATCCGATTTAAAAACGCATCGGTTTCGACAATCAGTTCTTCATTCTCATCCAATAAAGTTTCATTATTCTTAATCTTTTCGACCTCACCCTTAAGGAAGGTAGAGAAGTTAAGAACTAAATCCATTAAATCCCCGAAATCCTCTTGCTTTATTCCATTTTCACGGATTACAAAAAACAAATCCTCCAACTTATGAGAAGAATGTGCAAGCATGTCAAATTCCATCATGGCCGAAGACCCTTTTATAGTATGCATAATCCGGAAGATTTCATTTATATCATCCGGAGTTAATTCCGCATTGTCTTCAGATTGAAGTAAAATTTCCTCTAATTGATCAAGCAGCGTTTCCGATTCAAAAATGTACATCTCTAAAATTGAATCATTTCCAGAATCATAATTACTCATTTTGTCCATCCTTTATATACACGAAATTTTTATCTTGTTTTATTATATCGGGTTTTTGCATTAAATGCACTTTATTTTTCAATTTCACTTATGATATACCCAAATTTCTATTATTTATTAACCAGAAAGATCTGTTTTGAGATGTAGTATTCATCTATTAATTTATTCATCTGTAATTATATCGACAAAAACAATTAATAACTTTAAATTTTCAGTAAACTAACCAGCTTCTTTATTTATCCTTACCATATTTGGAATGCATATTGAAAAGATTGATTATCTACTGATGATAAAGTATAATCTTAACTAAGAAACGGTCGATAAATAACATACTGACATAATCTTGAATTATTTAAAAAGAAGGGAGCTCTCTGTTGGATAGTATAAAAATCACCTCCACCGTCTCGACACCAAAGGTTAACGATATACCCAGTAAACATACACCAAGCGATTCAATTTTTGATATCAATAACCTTGATAAGGCTATAAAAATAGAACCAGTATCTGAACAATTACAAAAGGAGAGTTTTCGCGAAACCTTATTTCAAAATCTACAAAAGGATATTTTAAAACCCTTACTAAATAGTACTACCGCCCAAGCCGATGCGCTGCGTAAACTTGTTCTCATTTCTGAGCTTTTTGAATCTTCGGTTGGTGCTATACCTAAAGATATTTTGAATGGAATCTTTATCAACTCCCAGGATTTGTTAAGTGAACTTCTCCTGCAGGATAAAACCGATTCAATCTTTAAAGGTTCTTTTTTTGATAGCCTGCGATCTTTGGCTAAACTGGAAGGGTACCCCCAGTTAAAAGATGCCATTGTTGCGATTCTTAGACATTATGATGCCTATGTAAACCGAAACCAAACCCTTAAAGGTATTTTTATCGAGACTAGCCAGTTACTAATGAGTCTACCTTCAAAAGAAAGAGCCTTACTCGACCAGGAGCTGGCTAAATTAGAAGCTGTTTTAGTTAAAACAAGTGCCAGTGAATCCAGTATTGATAAACTGGTTAATCTTGATGCTGCCAAAGTAAAAGTCCAGACAAGTCAGGAACTCCAAAACCTGATCAATTTAAAAGCTGCGCAAAACGGTAAACTGGGTGATCAATTAGAACAACGTTTAGCTAGAATCGAAAATTTGCTAAATGGAAAAAATCTCGACTATCAGGCAATTCAACAACTGCTGAAAAATGATACGATTCCAGTGCTTCGTCAGATTTTACAGTCTCAGGCTTATAGTGATAAAACTTATCAATCGGTTGCCACCATTATCGACCATATTGTTCGATATGATAAAGGAAACCCTGAACAGCTGGAAGCCGCTGTATTACGGTTTTCCCAGGCACTTAAGCCCCTTTCCAATTTATCAGACAGTGAGATTGTGGATATGAAAAATCAGCTCTTCTTGCATGCTAAAGAGGCCGAAATTCTTTCTGATCGGTTGGAAACTTCTGCAAAACATCCTGGTGACGGCGAAAAAGTAGCATTGGCTCAGCTACTGGAGCAAGCATTAGATGATAAAAATTCGTCTAAAATTATTAACTCGGCTCACGCCCTATTGGAAACCATGGTAAGAAATGAAAGTCCCATCCTTACCATCATGCATTTTCTCATTCCACTCCGTTTTCTGGATGAGAATTCCTACGGCGAATTTTTTGTTGATAAAGATCCAACGGCAAAAAAAGGTGAAAAAGGCGTTTCCGAGAAAGCAACGGATATTTTCTTTACCATTCAGTCGGATCGTTACGGCAATTTTGAAGTGGAACTACTGGCTAGAGACCAGAATATCACACTGAACATTAAGTCTCCTCCAGCATTAGTAGAAACGTTAAAATCAACAAGAGAACAATTAAAAAGTATCGTCGAAGAACAAGGATATTCCCTAGCCGGTTACGGGGTTGGAGAATATTTAGAAAGCCAGACCATTCTGCAACGGTTCCCCAAACTGGCTTTCAGAAAGGTAGGCCTCGATGTCACCATCTAAAGATAAGAAAAAAACACCAAAAAAGGCCGTCCATATCCTGGACGGCCAAGTTAATAGCAATACAAATAAAGAAGAACCAGCTAAAGATAAACCCCTCAAAGTAACCGCTTTGCGCTATGATCCTCAGAAAAACAATTCTCCGGTAATTGTCGCTGCCGGGACTGGTTTTGTTGCCCAAAACATTCTAAATGTAGCCGAAGAAAACGGTATTCCCATCTATCATGACGACAGTGCCGCCACCCTTCTTTCCAAGCTCCAAATGGGTCAGGAAATCCCACCAGAGCTGTTTCAGATTGTGGTCAATATTTATGTGTCGCTGTTGAATTTGGCGGAAGGGAATGATGTGGGAGAACGACTATTGTAGCAATCTCTCCTTGAGCTAGATTATGTGAGCGTTTTCTCGTTCCTTTAGAATTATCATTAGACAGAATGATGAAACTCACACAATCTAACAATTATTGATCATTCAACACAATCAAACATTTCTTTAATTTCTGATAAAGCAACAATTTGAATTAGTAAGACATGATTCCAATCACTATGACAATTTTGTAGATTTTGCTTAATAATAATGCAAATTCTTCTAAATACTTCCATCATCGCATAATATTGTAAAAAACCTTCTTCTTCCATTATATGAGCAATCTTCTCTACTTCTTTGTAAAACTCATATACTATTCCTCTAATTTCCATAAATTTTAATTCATTTATAGCATGAGTAGCGTACCGTCTCATTAACTTATACACACCAAAAGCAAGCATACTTTTGGGATTCGCCATTTTAATTGAATCCAAATCGATAATCGTTACCTGGGCATTTTCTCCAACTAATAGATTATGAGGATGAAGATCGATATGGCATGGTATGTGTGGTGTTTTCTTTATTCTCTTTTTCTTTAGTATATCTAAGCTAGAAACAACTACCTCCCATTCCTGTTCAAGTGATTGAGCAATAGCTAACCCAAACATCGACTCCCATTCATCTTTCCTTTGAAAAAAATCACTGATTAGCGAATCCCATTCTTTCAAGTCATAATGAATTTCCTCCGACGGGTATATGTCTTCAGGTAACTTTGACAAGTTCAGGAAAAGTTCACCCATTGCTTTCGCAGACATAGTCATCTCTTTTTTTGAAAACCCAGAAAAGTAATTACCTTCAATAAACAGCGAAATTGTCCAATATATACCAGCATTAAAGCAATAGAACCTACCATCATCAGCACTTATCATTTTTGGTACAGAAACAGATTTCTTTAGTAAATACTGCCCAATATTTATACTGTTCTCTATTATCTGTAAATTTTGTTGACCTAAATGTCTTTTTATTAAGTAAGTTCCTGTTGTTGTAACAACTTTAAAATTATTTGAGTTAATCTCTAATGCCCCAGATTGTTCGATACTTTTTACAAATCCCAGTTTATCGGAATAAAAGGTATTAACAAGATGATTAATCATCAATGTTATCTCTTTTCCAACAGGAACATACTTTGTCTGAATACTCGAAAACAGGTCTTGTTGAAACAAATCTTTATTTAACATATCTGATAATTCCTTTTCTAGAAATAACTTTGAGTTAAACCACCATCGACCATAATATTTTGGCCGGTAATGTAGCTTGCTTTTGCAGATGCTAAAAACACTGCAAAATCAGCAATTTCTTTGGGCGATGCTAATCTTTTCATAGGAATTTGAGACCCATTTTGAGAAAGTTGTTCTTCATATGTTACTCCATTTTTTTCAGCAAGTTCGCTAACAAGATCAACTAATCGATCTGTCAATACACCCCCTGGACAAATGGTATTGATGGTAATATTATATTCAGCTAGTTCATTTGAAATTGCCTTGCTAAAAGCTGAAACACCAGCCCTTGCAGTTGCTGATAATACCATTTGTGCGGTTGGTTCTTTTGCAAGAGTTGACGATATATTGATAATTCTTCCCCATTGCTGTTCTTTCATCTTAAAAGCAAACTGCTTAGTAAAGCGAACAACACTTAATAGGTTTTGTTGAATTGCTTCATCCCACGTCTCATCAGAATGGTCTAAAAAAGACCCCATTTTAGGGCCACCTGCATTGTTTACTAAGATGTGACATGATCCCCATTTATTCATCACTTGATCATAAACCAGTTTTGATAGTTGCGGGTCTTTAACATCCCCTGTCAAAAATATCACTTCCCCATCCGTCTGTTCTTTGATTTCTTTCACAGTTTCTTTCAGACTTTCTTTAGAACGGGATACCAGGCAAACCTGTGCTCCTTCTTTGGCAAATTCGGTAGCTATTGCTTTTCCCATCCCTTTGCTTGCGCCGGTTACAACCGCAACCTTGTTTTTTAATAGCATAAAATGTCTCTCCATTCTTTTTAATATCATGCGCGAAATCCAATATCCCGACAATTCTTAACCAGTTGCCGATAATAACTTGATAATTCCGGTAACAGCATATCCACTTCAGGTATGATGTATTTTTCTACCTCTTGTAAATAACGTTGTCTTACAATATCATCAGGATTAAGACATAATAAAAATAAATTGTCAAGTTTGTCAAAGATTTTGACAATTCTTGCACCAACAAAATCGCCACTCAATTTTTCATAATATTCTTTTTTATAGATTGGATTGTCAGCTTTTGAGCGATTAACAGTTAATAATGATATTGAAGCAGCCACGTTTTCATTTGTATCCTGAGCTAAAACATTTTTTGTTAATGAGGATACTTCCAGCACATTATGCAGCAATGCAATAGTTGTCGTATCCATATCAAATTGTCGTTCAAGTTGTAAAACGAATCTCGCCACTCGCAATGGATGCGCAAAATAAGCTTCTGAAGATAAACCGACATGTTTATACTCAATGGTTTTTGCGTATTCCAACACCTCAAAAATTTTCTCCTGAAACGCTGATTCAACTGTGTTTATCACAAATTCTTCAAAAGCTTTAATTGCGCCGTGCCCTTCTGTTTTACGAGAATGTATACGCATTGTTCTTTCTTCTTCTATTGATTCTAATACGATCATATACAAATTACCTCCTTGCCGCTTGTAGGTTTGTTAATATTTCATCAACTACCCTTGTAGCACCATTTCCGTCAAGAATCTTTTGGGTACGCAAACTCATTTGAATTCTTCTATCGTGGTCATTCATTAAGCTTTTTAAACACCCAATGAACTTCTTATCATTCCATTCTTCTAATATCCCACCATTAATTAAGAATTCCTTTTTTTCGAGTTCTTCAACAAATATCCTCTGATTATTTGTCGTAATCAATGCAATTAACGGGGTTCCAGTTGCGAATAATTCGTATACTGTAACACCTGCGGCAGTTATTGCAATGTCTGACCGAATCATTATTTCAGAAATGGCTGGAGGATCGTAAAAAATATTAATATTCATATTTTGTTTTGATAATTCAACAATTTTATTTTTATTTCTAAATGCACTTCCTACAACAACATTGAGCTGCAATTGATCCAATAACTGGCTTTCTAAAAAAAATCCAATCACCTTTTCAGTCATATTCTTTACATCTGCTCCACCAGCCGTTATCATGATTTCCAGCACCCTTTTTTTAATCACTTTAGGAGGAATGTTTTTAAATTCGTCTCTCAAAAGATTGTATTCTAAACCAGCTAAAATCAAAGTGTTTTTCATTTTTCTCTGATAATTATAAATCTGATCAAGGACGCTACCGTGTATCAGTATATCGACCGGATATGTAAATTTATTCAAATCATCGATATATCCAATTTCCCCTGCAAAACCCATACGTATTTTCTCGAAGTATTCTCTCGTTACTGTATACGAATCAATAATCAATAAAGTAACTTCATTTTGACTTATAATATCAAACAATTCTTTCGTCCAGTCATAGCTTTCATTCTTTGAAAATGAAAAAGTTTCAAAAGAATTTCTTGAAATTAGCTCTATCCCTTCAGTAAAATTACTGATAAAAAACACACTAATTCCTTTTCGCTTGAATTCTTTCCCTAATGTAATACAGCGTGAAACATGACCTAAACCAATTTCCGGATTACCTTCTGCTAAAATAGCAACTTTAAGATTCAGATGTTTTTTTTTCATTATTTTACTACCATTCAGTCAACTGATTCAAGTGCATTAATCAAACCGTTTCTAAGATAAGTGATGGCATGATCTCCATTGTTAAATAATAAGTCTACAACAGATAAATAAGGTAGGAACTTATCTCCTAACTGAGGATAGTCAATAATTTTATAATCGAACCACTTCAGATCTATTCGTCTATCTTTCAGCTTTTTCGCATCAGCTTCAAGATATATTTTTGTTCCAACCGTACTGATATATTCTGTCGCACCAACTTTTTGAAGAACATCAATTACCCGTTCTGTCTTTTTCCCACATAGATCACCTAATTGGGAAGACCTTACAATCTGAGGTTTATTGATACCTAATAAATCAGTCAGTGTAGAAATAATCGCTAAATTCAAATCAACAAGCTTTTCCCATTTCAAGTCATAGATCTTCTTTATTTCATTCTGATACTCTGAAAAAAAGGGTGCTCGACAATAAGAATGATAAATACTCAGCCAATGCTTTCGTTCCCAGCTCATGCTGGTCTTTAATAGGACTTCATCGATATTTGTATCCAAATGTTCTTTATAGCAAGGAACTGTCAACCACTGAATTTCTCCGTTCGCCATTTTTATTTTATTTCTATGATGCCATGAAGATTTCACAAACTGCACATCATCATAAAAAACAAACAAATCGACAATATCCATCATCGCAAAATAACCGATCCAGGGGATATAAGTTGGTTGCATAATGGCAACACGCATAACAATCACACTTTCTTCTGTTTATTCAATTCTACAAAATCAGGTCCCAATTAATCGGTGTTCCGCGTTCAATATCTTTTTTTGCAGTTTTTCCAATCAAAGTCTCAAAATTTTCGGGTGCCAGACCATAAGCCGGGCGAATAATTCTAATATTATCTTCTGTTAATCTTGTTCCCTTACTTATATCTTCGACTGCAAAAATTGATCTTCTAAAATTTCGACTGTATTCTTCTTCTACCGTTAAGTCATAAGAAACGACTCCCAGTGCTTTTTCCGTTAGTCTGATGTCTTCAATCATTTTTTTTAGTTCCTCAGGGTCCATTGAAAACGAAGAGTCAACACTTTCAAAACCCTTATCAAGGCAAAAATGCTTTTCAATGATACTCGCCCCCAATGCGACCGCCGTGATCGCTGAGATTGAACCAAGCGTGTGATCTGATAAACCAACCGGTACATTGAATCTCGTTTTCATATCGACGATCGTATTTAAATTCATACCTTCTATTGGTGCTGGATAAGCACTCGAACATTTTAATAAGGATACGCCTGATATGGACTGGCTCGTTATTGTATCTACCGCCTTGGTAATCTCTTTTATTGTTCCCATTCCGGTTGAGACAATCATTGGTTTATTCATGCTTGCTACATACTTGATTAAAGGGATGTCCGTTAACTCTTGTGATGCTATTTTATAACAATCAATTCCGATTTTTTCCAGATGATCAACGGCAGTCATATCAAATGGAGTAGCCAAAAAATCAATATTTATTCTATCTGCCTCTTCTTTTAAAATACTTAGCCATTCCCATGGTGTATATGCTTTTTTGTACAAATTATAAAGATTTTGATTTTTCCAAGTACCTTTTTCTATTTGAAAAAAAATCTTATCACTGTCAATTGTCATGGTGTCCGGGGTGTAAACTTGCACTTTCAAACAATCTGCACCGCAACTCTTTGCGGCCTGGAGAATTTTAATCGCTCTGGATAATTCCCCCCCATGATTTGCAGACATTTCAGCAATTATATAAGTAGGATATCCCTCACCAATTTCTTTGTTTTTTATTATCATTAGAGATTACCTCCTCTATGTTTTTAAAAAATTCGCTCTACTCAATTCCATTTTCTTTATTTCAAAACCTCGTTCTTCCCATTGTTTATCAATATTTTTTTCATCAAGTTCAACAAATCCATATCTTAAATATAAATTGATAGCTACATTATTTGACGCTGCGACATGCAAAGATATTTTCAAAAAACCTAATTTAGAAAAACCAAAGTTCAATAAGGATAACAGGGCTATCTTTCCCCAACCTTTTCCTCTTGAATTCACATCACCGATATAAATCCATAATTCTGCTTCTTTATTCTTTTTATCAATATTTTTCAACCCACAATTGCCAACGTGTTTTTCATCTGCATAAATTGCAAAAACAATTTGACTCTCATCATTTAAAATTTTAGAAAAATAATTTAGGTTTCCTTCTTTAGTAATTTCACCTCTTAATAGAAACGTCTTCTTGAACTCCTCTTGACTCACCCACAAAAAAGTGTTTTCAATATTACCAGTCTCAAATTTCTTTAAAATTATTCCGCTCTTCAACGTAATAACCTACTACCTAAATGTCATAATCTGTACAGTTTCTACAGAACTCGATTTCTGACATCCGCCCAGACTGATTTAATTCAAGTATTTTTTTTCTCTCCTCACCGTTCCATATTTCGAAAAGTGATTTTTCATTTATATTTCCTAGTGATATCTCCCCATTGTAAGCTGCATCACACAACGTTACTTCGCCATTGGAACAGATAAAACAATCATTTCTCGAAACTCTCAAACAAGAAGTTAACGGTTTTCGATCTCTTTGTTTATTTCCAAAGCTATTGTTTGGCAAATTGACGTACTCAAGCATATTAACACTAACTATATCTGCTCGTTTATAATGTTTCTTGATAAATAAATCCACTTCATGCTTCGTTGTTTCTTGTTCAATCATTTGACAATGAATAAAGGGTTTTCCTTTCACCATCGATTCTTCTTTTATTCTATATAGCACCTCTAAATTATTTTGCACTAAATCAAATTTTTCTTTCGGAGCAACTGTCCCATAGGTTTCAGCCGTAACCGCATGTGCTGAAAAATTAATGTAGTCGATATTTGTTTTAACAATAAAACGACTTACATCTTCCGTAAAAAATTCACCATTCGTACTCATCCATACAATTCCTAAGTTCTTTTTAAGTGACAGATATTCAATAATCTCTTTGAAGTCGGGATGAAGTAAAGACTCTCCTAAATGATATGTCCATAATCCTTCAATTCCGTGATCATCTATCTCATCCAACACTTTTTTATAGAGATCCTTATCAATATGCATTCTTTCTCGTTTCAGGTTGTTTTGTGGGCACATTCTGCAAAGAAAATTACATTTACTTGTCATTTCAAATAGAATTCTCCTTGGAAAAGAATTCCTTCCCAGATACTTTTCAACCGGCGGTTGACGTCTAATGGGTACTACTGCCAAACCCTCCATCGCCAGTTTTTCTGCATATAAAATATTATCTGTCTCATTGAATATTTTCAAATCTTGAGTCATCTTCAAGGGTGTCATATTTCTTAATTCTTCAAATGGTTTAATACCTGGATTTTTTATATCATAGTATCTTGATAAATTTATAAACTCCATATTTTCTCCCTATAACTTGTATTTAACTTGAGGGATAAGCGTACATAATTATTTGGCGGCCAAGTTCCAGCTCAGCAAGTGACTCATATAACTTATCCAATTTTTCTTTCTTTCCATGCTTTTTCATTAACTGTTCAAAATTTTGTCTTTTATTATGGCACGATTTACCTAATTCCCCATCATTAACATAAACATCGCCCATCAATAAAAACAGTTCCATTGGAAAAGAAGCTTTTTTATAAAAAACTTTATACCCACACTTTTCAAGAAGTTGCTCTAAAGACTTTACTGTAAAATAATTAATATGATTTGGTGGCACTAGCCACCATTCCTTTAAGGAATATTCTTCATTAGCTACACACTGAAAATCATTGAATTCATTGGGTACATCGATAATCAGCAGGCCATTATTTTTTAGCAGTTTTTCCTTTATGGAAATCAACGTTTTAGCCGGCTCCCTCAAATGTTCTAATACATTTAATAAGAGAACAATATCAAATAATTTTGAACCAACACAATCAAAGTTTTCGACACCTGAACAAAAAACATCAAAACCTTTCTTTTTTGCGTATTTAACCCCTTCTGGCGCTGGCTCCAATCCACTTACTTGTAATTGTTTATTATGAAAATACTCTAATGCCTGGCCAAATCCAAATCCGATTTCAAACATTGATCGTCCGTTCATTTCTTCAAAATAAGTTTCACAAACTGAAAAAATATCTTCGTATTGTGATTCGAAGAAATTCACTTCCTCTAATTTAGTCTCAAGAGCTGAATCATTAAAGCCTTCATAACTTGAAGAATAAAATTCTTCTTTATAATATTTTTCAACATCTTCTTGTGACGGCAAAGGATCGACCCGCAAATAACCATATGAGTCATCTTTAATTATTTTATACTTCATACCAATTCTTTCCCTCCATTTGAGCCTGTCATAAAAGTCTTCATGTACTTGTCCATTTCACAAAATGACCAAAAATACGTAACCTGTATCTAACAACTAACTTATCTTTTGAAAATCGGGTCTATTTTTCCGCCTTTTAGAATGTTTTTTGTCGAATTATTTTCTATTGCTTTCTTAATATCACACATACCCATATCAGCAACAGTTAAATAAGCCTCAATCTCATCTTTTGAATGGGATAAATTAATGTTATTAATCCCTAAGCTGAGAATACCATCTGTTAGCATCTTCTGCTGAAAAATACTATTAATCTCCAGATAGCTCAAATCATTAATGCCATTAAAGACTAATCCCTGATGTGGAGCAAGGCCATGCGTAACCAGCACCTCTTCTAATCCATTTTTTAAAATTAATCTTTGAATACCTTCCTGCATCTGCTTACCCAGCGACCAGAATTTATCAAAAGCTTTTTCAGCTACTAGAATTTCAATGGTTTTTAACGCTGCTGCCATAGATAAAGTTTCATCACCAAAGGTTGTCGAAACGAAGACGCCCTCAGAGATCAAATCGACTATTTCTTTTTTTCCTGCCACTGCAGATATAGGCATTCCGTTGGCCATCCCTTTACCAAAAGCAATCAGATCAGGTGATACATTGTAAAGCTCTGATGCTCCACCAAGTACATATCTAAACCCGGATACTACCTCATCAAAAATTAAAACTACACTGTTTTTCTGTGTAATTTCCCTCAATTTTTGCAAATAGCCTTCATCTGGTCCATTACCTTGTATCGGTTCAAGGATTATACCTGCTATTTGTCCTTTATATTCACAAAGCAACTGTTCAAGTGCGTCAATATTATTATAGTCAACATTTTTAGTCAACTGCCTTATTTGTTCTGGTATACCTCGATGATTGGCCGTTGAGCCAATATACCAATCATGCATGCCATGATAGCCACAAACTACAATGATATCCTTGCCCGTGTAAGCCCTGGCTAATCGAACGGCAGCTTCTGTGGCATCCGATCCATTTTTTACAAAGCGGACCATTTCAGCACAGGGAATTATTTCAACTAATTTTTCTGCCAATTCAATGGATATCGGTGATGGTTGAGAGAAAATAATTCCTTTTTCCAATTGTTTAATAATCGCTTCATTGACCCGTTCATCGTTATAACCAATGGTAATGGGACCCAAAGCACATACGAAATCGATATATTCATTTCCATCAATATCCCATACGCGAGATCCTTTTCCCCGCTCAATAAACGACGGACCATAACCTTCGCCATAATATCTGAAACTTCGACTGTATGTTTGTGCCCCTAAAGGTGTCAGCTCTCGTGCTTTTTTTAATAATTCAATGCTCTTTTTATATTTATTCATTCAACTACCTCACTCTTTCGCCCATAGACTTGGAAAAATGATGCTTTCTTCAATCTTCGAAAATGTTTCTTTGATTTCTTTGATATAGTTTTTATCAATCTCATTTTTTTCAAGAATAGCAATGTCTCTAATCAGTTGGTCTTGATTGTCCACCCCAAACACCAGATAATCGAAATTAGTATTTTTGTAGCTAAACAGGATGGCACCTTCATCTTTTGTCATACCATACTTTATTAAAATCTCTTTGTATTGAAGTAAATATTTTTTTGCATGTTTAAGATGCGGTGGTAATTTATTCGCATCCATCAATAATAGCCCTTGTAAAAAAGCGCTTCGACTAAAAACCTTGATATTATTCTTTTTTGCTGTTTCAAAAAAGTGTTCCCGATCCATCCTTTGATCAAAAATATTATACGGCACTTGAATATAATCGATGCGATCTGAAGAAACTACATCCATTGCATGATTAAAATCATAAATTGATACCCCGATGTTTTTAACCAGTCCTTTTTCTTTAGAACGTATCAGACCTTCGATAACTTCCGCATAATAAAAATCCGTTGGGGTATGTAGTAAATAACCATTTAATATGTCTATATTCATTTTTTTTAATGATTTCACAATTTCATTTTCAACTGTAATTTCTTTATTATTAAGGCATTTATCAATCAAATTTGGTTTTAATTTTGATATTACTTCAAATTTATGATTAGCCCCTCGATTGATTATATATTCTCCTAATAACTCTTCTGCATTCCCATAGGCAGCCGCTGTATCTATATATTTTATCCCTCTGTCAGCAGCAATATCCAACATCTCAAATACATCAGCTTTACCTGGTTTTCCAACTTTATTATTCACACCATAGTCAAGGCCAAATTGAACAGTTCCCAGGCACAGTCGGCTATTCATTTAAATCGCCGCTTTCAATTTTTTTATCTGCTTCCAGAGATTTTAAAAAACCTTCATTTCTGGCATATTTATTATTTATTTCGATCAATTGCGGATTATCATTCAAAAAAGAAAGGATATCTTCAGTATTAAACACATCATCCTGTGAGTATAGCTTCTCATATATTATACTAATTAATTGATAGTCCTCGATTTCATCGAGCGTCCAACGATAATGTGATAAATCCGTTGAGTTTTTATAACTTCCGATTTTGAACAACTGTTCATTATTTCGGATATATGGTGTAACATGTTCTCTTTCTGAAGGTAATTTTGCTTCTTCCCAAGATTTTTCCAGTGCGGAAAATAAAAAAACCTCGACATCTAAGCCATCTGGATAGGTAGGTTCTAGTGCATTTGAAAGATAATCAAAATCATTCTCCAAAAAATATTTAATGACCTGATCAATAATAAACGGATCGATCAAGGGGCAATCAGCAGTAATTCTGACTACCATATCCTTTTTTGATAAACCTTGTTGTTTGCAACATTGATAAAATCGATCTAATACATCATCTTCGCTGCCTCTAAAACACTCAATATTCTCTTTTTTACAATACTCCAATACTCTATCATCACTCTTTTCATCTGTTGTTGCAATGATAACCTTGTCAATCATTTTACTTTTATTTGCTCGATTATATACATGAAATAAATCTGGTTTTCCGCTAAATTCCATGAATATTTTACCTGGTAATCTTGTTGAACCTGTTCTCGCCTGGATCAAACCTAGTATCAAAGCTAACACCTCCATAATTTATTTATCTACTGTATAATCAAATTAACCAAGCATTTTTAATTTATCACAAACTATAATTTGATCATTGCACTTAAATGTTGCTAAATTTTATAATAATTAATAACCTTAATCACACCGCGAATTACGTCCTCTACATCCTGATCACTCATACTCGGAAATAATGGTAATGTTATTATTCTTTCATATAATTGTTCGGTATTTTTACATAACCCTTTTTTATAGCCCAAACTCATATAATATGGATGAAGATAGACTGGTAAATAATGCACATTTACACCAATGTTTTCAGCGTGAAGTGCTAAATAAAATTCTTTTCTATCTACTTTTAATCTGTCCAAGTTCAATTTTATGATATATAAATGCCAACCTGAATTTGAATAATCTTCCTCATAAGGTGTTATGATTTCCGCAACATCACTAAACGCTTCCTGATAGCGCTTGACGATTGCTCTTCTTCTCGTGAGAAAGCTATTCAATTTCTTCATCTGACTGATTCCCAGCGCGCATTGAATATCCGTAATTCGATAGTTATAACCTAATTCGATTTGTTCATAATACCACGGTCCATCGTTATCTGTTAATAACTCCGAGTCACGTGTAATACCATGACTTCTAAAAAGAAGCATTTTTTTATATAAATGCTCATCATCGGTTACCACCATCCCACCTTCTCCTGTCGTTATGGGCTTGACCGGATGAAAACTAAATACTGTCATATCCGCTTTCGTTCCGATTTTTTTGCCCTTATATTCACTGCCTAAGGCGTGGGCAGAATCTTCAATTATCATTAAGTTGTTCTTTTTTGCAATCTTGATTATTTCGTCCATATCGACTGCCTGGCCGGTAAAATCGACCGGAATTATCGCTTTTGTTTTGCTGGTAATTTTTTTTTCAATCTCCTTTGGATCAATATTATAGTTTCTTTCATTGATATCAGCAAAAACCGGGGTTCCATCGCAATATACAACACAATTTGCCGTTGCTGCAAACGTCATTGCTGGAACGATAACTTCATCACCCTTGGTTATTCCAGCTGCATAACAAGCCATATGCAAACCTGCCGTGCCGCTAGATACTGCCACGGCATATTTTGCTCCCACATAATTTGCCACACTTTTTTCAAAAGCTTCAATTTGCGGACCAGTGGTTAAAAAATCACTTTTCAATATTTCAACCACCGCGTTTATATCCGCTTGATCAATATATTGTTTGCCATAACTTAAGCAGGTTTTTCTTATTGCTATACCATCGTGAATTGCCAGTTTGTTTTCTGTATCCTTAGTCATTTTCAACTTCAAAATAATATCCCTGTTCATGGTTTTTAAATAAAATATTGCTGGAAAATCGCTCACTTGTATCGACAATAAAAGGATAGCGGCTGTCTTCAAATTTCTTATTTAATTTTTCAACCAATGTATAGTGGGGAAAAGCAGTAAAAATACTAACGTAGTCGCATTTATATGTATATACGTCCTCGCAATGCTTATACATTCTTTTTCTTGGAATTTTTACGTCAAAATCTGAAATTCCTAAAAAACCGCCGTCTTTTAATACTCGGTCAGTTTCCGAAACAACTTTAGCAAGCAACACTCGATCAACCCAACATAAACAGGCTCCAAAAATGACTATATCGAAATATTCATCCGAAAAGTCCAAATCATCAGCGCTTCCCACCGATAAATTAATGCCCTGATACTGTTGTAGACCCATTTCAATTGCTTTTTCAGAAAGGTCTATGCCGTAACACTCACAACCGATAGTTTGTTTATAAAAATTTAAATTTATTCCATTGCAGCAACCAATCTCCAAAACTCTCATTGAGGAATCAATATATTTTCCATATATTTTGTAAAGATCACTGACTTCTTCAAAATTATTTTCTTTTTGATAATAGTCCTTATTTCGATTTAAATAATTATCAGCTTCACCGTTTAAAAATATCTCTTTTTGTCCCATCACCAAACCTCATTCGTTTTAAATTTTGCTATCGTTTAATACTTGTAGCGCCCTTTTTAATTCATCCACTCCAAGCCATTGGGTATTTGTCTCAGAACTATATTCAAATCCTTCATTTATTAATTGGCCACCTTCTGTATAATGCTGACTTTCTTTCCACCAACTAAAATGAGGATAAATAATATAATGATTTTCATATTCAAAAGCATATCGTGAATCATCCTTGGTAACCATAACTTCGTGTAATTTTTCACCTTCTCGAATGCCAACTTCTCTTAATGTACAGTCTGCTGCCATTGCCTTGGCTAAGTCTGTTATTTTGAAGGAAGGTATCTTAGATATATAGGTTTCTCCACCCTTTGATTCTTCCAGTGCTTTTAAAACTAATTCAACACCTTGCTCCAACGTAATCCAGAATCGGGTCATCCGAATATCGGTAATGGGTAGATCCTTACACCCGTTTTCAATCTGTTCTTTAAAAAATGGAATGACTGAACCTCTACTACCTGCCACATTACCATACCTAACTACCGAAAATACTGTCCCCTCAAGTCCAGAATATGCATTGGCTGCAATAAACAATTTATCTGATACCAGCTTTGTTCCACCATATAGATTGATTGGGTTAACTGCTTTATCTGTCGATAAGGCAACAACTTTTTTAACATTTCGGTCAAGCGCAGCGTCAATGACATTTTGCGCTCCGTGAATATTAGTTTTTATCGCTTCAAATGGATTATATTCACAAGCAGGTACCTGCTTCATGGCTGCCGCATGGATCACGTAATCAACACCATTCAGCGCCCGATGCAGACGGTCCTTATCCCTGACATCACCAATAAAAAACCTTAGTTTATCAATTTTATCAGGATACTTAGCTAGCATCTCTTTATTCATCACATCTTGTTTAAACTCATCTCTGGAATATATGATTATTTTTTTTACATCATAATTATTTAAAAGCATTTTAGTAAACTTTTTTCCAAAGGAGCCTGTTCCACCCGTAATTAAAATAACTGCGTTGTTTAACATGAACGATGTCTCCTTTAATCTTTAATAATGTTTTCTTCGATTGTGTTTTTTAATCTCTCAACTAACTGCTGATTCAATTGACTGTCACTATAAAGCAAATTGATAACAACTTCAAAACAAGCTACTAATTCAGTCAATTTTTTCAAATCATTTTTTTCGTTCTTCAACCGCTGGACCTTCAGAACCAGTAAGTCATATTCAATTCGATTCATCGGTATCGCTAAAACCTTTGCAAAATCATTCGTTTCTAATTCAACAATGCCGCTGTCAAACTTTCTAAACATCATAACCGCCTGTTTTGTGTTCCTTTTCGTCACCAGCTCACTCATTTTATTTAATTGCTGATTTAACAAAGATAGTAACCGCTGATAGGTTTCATATGCTTTTATAAAGTGATCAAATTGCGTTTTTAAATATCCTTTATCATAAAAATCCGTTTGACGAATATTTTCAAATTCAGTACCATTTAATATTCTTTTTACTAGGCGTTGCTCCATTAACTCACTCAATGGAACAAACGTAGAACCCGCAATGTTTGCCCCACCGACTGTCGTATTAATTACCGGGACACCAAAAAAGCTGATGTAGGCCTCCATTTGTTTTTTCATTGAAAACAAACTCTCATTGGTAAAAACTTCATTACCACTCACATCTAGTGTTTTTATTAAATGTTCATCATTTTTTTCATCTATTATGACTTGATTGGCAATACCCTTCGCATAATGTTTTTGATCCAGATATGCAAAATTCTGACCAACCAGAATGATTTCTCCAAAGTCTAGTTTATATAACAACTCTAATGTCATTACCGCGATGGTTGGTGCATCATTAACTATTTTTAAGTTTTGTTCCTCTTTCGCCTTCAAAAAATAATTTGAAACTGTATCCTGACTTGTTATCATATTGTACTTTGGACCCTGATACTTTTGTAAAGTCTCAAAACCAACACTGCTACCGAATATCATCGGGATGCTGACAATTCCCAATTCATTTACTTTTGTAAATGCTATCTGGTTAATCTCCTGGGGATCATAGGTGCACATTGCATCGGGATATAAATCGTGATCGATTAAGGTGTTTATGGCTGAACCAACTGAAAAAATATAGGCTAAGCCTTTTTCTTTAATCAGTTTTAAATTCTCAATCTCATAGTCCAGTGAAGGGCCAGCCGAAACTAATATTGCTGTTTTATCTTTAAATACACCCTTATTCTCCATTAAAATATTGGGCGTCTTGAGGACTTCTTCAAAATTAATGACACTATTTATTATCCATCTTTTTTTAAATGCATAATTTGTCAGAATTGAATTTCGCTTATTTTTAATAGCAACACTGAAGCGATTTAAGAATAATTGATACGCTTCATCAAAAGCAATTTTATAAGGTGGTAATTCGCAAATGATACTCTGGCTGTTTTCACCTGTCATCTGATGATTAAAAAAAGCATTTATATCCGTTCCGCCATTATCGCATTGAATCGTTTTTAATTGTTTGAGCGGCCAATGATTTAATGACACCTGGTCAAGAAACGCGGATAAAACATCTATCGAAGGCTCATAAATTGAAAATTCGTTTTGGGGATAGCGGTTTACAAAAACATCGATATGATGACCTAAGCCCAGACCAAAAAAAACAACATGCGTCTGATCATTTATTTTTTCTCGTTCTGCTAATTGATCGATGATTGACTCGGCATCGCGGAGGGGGTCATATTTGCTGTGCAGGTATAGTTCCCGATCTTTGTTCTTAATTTTAATCGTCTTATAATTATTTTTGGTCTCTTCAATAATTACATTGTGGGTTAACTGCTTTTTTTCTCTATTATTTATTGCTTCATAAAGCTCGGGTTGCTCTTTCTTTAAATAGACAATATTGTCAGCTAACATTTTCACTGCCCTCCGTTGTCACTAAAAGTCCGATGGTGCCGTAAATTTTTTGAAAAACCGGAATGATTTCATAAATTAAAAGATCACCGATTAAAACGTGATCTTTGTTGACCATTGGTGACTCAAGTTCCTTGATCATTTCACTTAATTCGCCAACTGATTGGACATACTGATTCCAGATGCCATAGTCCAAGATACTGTTTTCAATATCCTCAATCTTACCAATTTTTATGACGCTTTCAATAATCCACTGGATGCCTTCAAACAAATCGATAAGTTTCATCCATGTGTTTTCATTTGGCTGCCGGTAAAACTCGTCTGCGATAATATTGACCTGCGGAATAGCATTTGTCAAGTATTTATAAACCGTCGAAAAGTTGTCGTTGATTAGGGCTTTTAAAGGGTCTGTTATTATTTCAATATTATCAATCGTTTCAGGATTTTCCGTAAAATAATTGTCAAAGTCTTTGTAAACTGGTTTGCCGTCGATGATTAAATAACCGAGCACGGTATTTTTTTTGGCTACAATTACATTGATAATACCCCAAAGCTCATCTTTTTGAGTTTTATCATCATCTATTTCAATCGTTTCATTATTTATCTGAATTAACATCACAACCTGCTTTCTGTGTACGTACAATGGATTATGTACTTATCAGTAAAACCTTTAGATACCTGCAAATCTTCTGCTCACCTCTTGTATATCGACAAAAGAGCGTAATTAATTAGCGCTATCACCCATTTGATCAGGATTCAATTAATAGCAAAACTATTATCTTAATCTTAAGTATACACTGTTTGAAGCCACTTTTTCAAGAAATTATTTCATAATAATAAAGTTAAAAGCCGATATGACAATCGTCATATCGGCTTTTTCTGCACTGCTTAACCGTGCAGAATTAATTATCGTTTATTATTGTAATAACTGAAGGACGCCCTGTGGTTGTTGATTAGCCTGTGCAAGCATTGCCTGAGCAGCTTGAGAAAGAATGTTGTTTTTGGTGAAATCCATCATTTCTTTTGCCATGTCAACGTCACGGATTCGTGATTCAGCTGAGGTCATGTTTTCAGAAGATGTTCCCAAGTTATTAATGGTGTGTTCCAAACGGTTTTGAACAGCCCCTAATTTAGAACGTTCTGCTGAAACTTTCTGAGTGGCACTATCAATAACAGTAATCGCCACATTAGCCTGACCCTGATTACCAACCTGTAAACCTTTAGTACCAAGTGCTGCAGTGCTCATATTTTCAATTGAAACCTGCATATTCTGACTGGTATTGGCACCGATCTGTAAGGTTGCCTGACCATCTGCCCGCACATTGGCGGCCTGGGTTGTCTCAGTGAAGCTTGACAAAGTATTGGTTGCAGCTGCTCTTGTTACACCAGCTGAGTCTTTAACCGAGAAGGTCAAGCCATTGATAGCGCCGGCAAACCCGGTTGTTCCTGCGGTATATTTAACACCATTTACACCACTGTATGCAGCTGCTCCATCAGTAATTGCAGCGTCGATGGAGGCCATACTAGATGCACCAGACACAGTGACAGAACCAGTAACGGTCGCGCCATCTTTAACCCATGAAATTGAGATGACATCACCTACTTGTATGCCTAAGTTGTTGCCAGCTTTATCTGTAATAGCTGTCAATAAATCCGCTGCTGCTGTACCACTACCAACAGCTGTGTTTGAATTGACATTTGCTACGGCGGTCCCAACCCCTGCACCCATTGAACCATCTAACAGGTTCTTGGTATTGAACTGGGTTGTCTCGGAAATACGATCGATTTCGTCATTTAACTGGTTTACTTCTTTTTGGATTTCTGCACGATCACCATCGGTATTGGTATCATTAGCTGACTGAACGGCCAGCTCTCTCATTCTCTGTAAAATTGAGTGTGTTTCGTTTAACGCACCCTCTGCGGTTTTTATTAATGAAATACCGTCACTGGAGTTAGCGGATGCCTGATCCAGGCCGCGGATCTGTCCACGCATTTTTTCGGAAATTGCCAACCCGGCTGCATCATCTCCAGCTCGGTTAATTTTTAAACCAGAAGACAGTTTTTCTAATGACTTAGCGGTAGTTGCCTGATTTGATGCTAATTTGTTATAGGTATTAAGTGCTGCGATATTATGATTGATTCTCATTTTGGGTTCCTCCATTTTTTTATTGGCCGATAACCCTCGACCTGGGGAATTGTTGAGGCTTTCCTTCGTACGCAAGGTCTACCAAATGTTAAGCTTCATTTGCTCTTGTTATTAATATCGACCATGTTTTGGGATACTTTAGAAAAATTTGTTTTTATTTTCTTTTACTTTCCAATCCTTTTTCGGTAAAAAAACCGCTAGTTTCTTAGCGGTTTTTTGTTAGTTTTATGATATTTACACAAATTTAATTTTCTACTTATGATTATTGTAATAACTGAAGGACGCCCTGTGGTTGTTGATTAGCCTGTGCAAGCATTGCCTGAGCAGCTTGAGAAAGAATGTTGTTTTTGGTGAAATCCATCATTTCTTTTGCCATGTCAACGTCACGGATTCGTGATTCAGCTGAGGTCATGTTTTCAGAAGATGTTCCCAAGTTATTAATGGTGTGTTCCAAACGGTTTTGAACAGCCCCTAATTTAGAACGTTCTGCTGAAACTTTCTGAGTTGCACTATCAATAACAGTAATCGCCACATTAGCCTGACCCTGATTACCAACCTGTAAGCCTTTAGTACCAAGTGCTGCAGTGCTCATATTTTCAATGGAAACCTGCATATTCTGACTGGTATTGGCACCGATCTGTAAGGTTGCCTGACCATCTGCCCGCACATTAGCTGCCTGGGTTGTTTCAGTGAAGCTTGATAAAGCATTGGTTGCACTTGCTCTTGTTACACCAGCTGAGTCTTTAACCGAGAAGGTCAAACCATTGATAGCGCCGGCAAACCCGGCTGTTCCGGCAGTAAATTTAACACCATTTACACCACTGTATGCAGCTGCTCCATCGGTAATTGCAGTATCGATATCAGCCATTGTTGATCCAGATGCTACAGTGACAGAACCTGTAACGGTTGCGCCATCTTTAACCCATGATATTGAAATGACATCACCAGATTGAATACCTAAGCTGTTACCAGCTTTATCAGTAAGACTTTGTAATGCTGTTGTTGCAAGTGTACCACTACCAATAGCAGTGTTCGTATTAACATTGGCGGCACTGGTGGCAACCCCTGCACCCATTGAACCATCTAACAAGTTCTTGGTATTGAACTGGGTTGTCTCGGAAATACGATCGATTTCGTCATTTAACTGGTTTACTTCTTTTTGGATTTCTGCACGATCACCATCGGTATTGGTATCATTAGCTGACTGAACGGCCAGCTCTCTCATTCTCTGTAAAATTGAGTGTGTTTCGTTTAACGCACCCTCTGCGGTTTTTATTAATGAAATACCGTCACTGGAGTTAGCGGATGCCTGATCCAGGCCGCGGATCTGTCCACGCATTTTTTCGGAAATTGCCAACCCGGCTGCATCATCTCCAGCTCGATTGATTTTTAAACCAGAGGACAGTTTTTCTAATGACTTAGCTGTAGTTGCCTGATTTGCCGATAATTTGTTATAGGTGTTAAGTGCTGCGATATTATGATTGATTCTCATTTTAGGTTCCTCCATTTTTTATTGGCCGATAACCCTCGGCCTGGGAAATTGTTGAGGCTTTCCTTCGTACGCAAGGTCTACCAAATGTTAAGCTTAATTCGCTCTTGTTATTAATATCGACCATGTTTTGGGATACTTTAGAAAAATCTACTCTTTCTTTTTTATATCTTTTAACATTTACCCAGCCTGACTAATACTCTTTTCAAATTCTGCTTAACATTAGAATAACTTCTAGTATCTTTTCTGATACTATTATCGGCCATATTATTATACACTTTAGTTTTTTTGAAATCATTATATTAATTTTTTACCGGCAAGCTTATCAATCTGCATAAAAAAATCTTTAAACTACTTGATCGAAATCAAATACTCTAAAGATTTTTAGGAATTTAACTTTAAACGTTTCATTATGCTTTTTGATCCAGCATAAAACCTTCTAGCATTGCTGGAGCTGCTTCAAAACCAATAAGAGGTTTATAATTAGGATCTGCGCTCTTGGGAACATAAATGGGACCCCCAACGTACTTAATGATAACTTTTGGTTGCTGGGTCACTTCCAATTCCAAATCTGGCGGGTAAAATTGCGTATCCAAATTGTTTGCTGTCGGCATTCCACTGGGTAGTCCACCCATGTTGAAGCTGATTTCCATGTCAGCCAGCTCATAATTCTCCCCTTTATCGTTAATGGGAAGCATCCCCGACATAGAATCAATACTGCGGACAGATTGTTTAAACCGAATGGATCTGGCTTCTCCATCTTCCATTTGAATGTTAAGCATCAGATTGCCATCTTCACCCACTTTTGCAGTTGCGGTATAAGTGGAGTGATCCCAATTATAATTTGTGCTTGGTTCAAATGTATCTTGAAGATCAATACGAATGGGTTTTGGCTTAACACTTTGGGTCCCGTCTTCCTGAGATACACTGGCTTGAGTAGAATGGGTTGAAGACAGCCTTAATGGCTCTCTTTCAACAAATTTTATTTCTATGGGAACAGTTTCGATCGTAATTAGTGATTCCATTTCTCCTCTTTTCCTCCTTTCAAAGTAATTATTTTGTTACAAACACTAACTATTTATACTATGACATATAATCAAACACAGATTGTTGCACCACACTTTGTCCCATTTGCAGGGCTGCCTGGTAAGCCACCTTTTGACTCTGGAAAGCGATATAGGTATAAGCTGCATCGACCCCTTCAACTGATGTTTGTCTTTCTTCCAGATTAAAATTCTGGGTTTCATATCGACTGGTCATAAATTCCAGATACTGAGTTTTAGCTCCGATTTCCGTAGTTGTTTGATAGGTTTTGAGACTATTGTCACTAAATAGACCATACAGTTTATCAACTTTGTCAAATGAATAATCACCATCTGACTTTTCAAATTCAGTCGCAATTCGACCTAACAAATCATAAAGATTATTCGAAACAGTTTCCCCTGGAATTACGGTTGAATTCGTTCCATTGCCGACAAAATTAATGCCTGCGGTAGAATAATTAAATACTGTATTCTGGTCAACTTCTTTTGTCGTATCATCAAATGATACTCCTAAGCCAATGTCTACATAAAGAGAATCACTTTTTAAGGCATCCACAATTGCTTTTTTTGCTGCTGTTTCTTCTGTTAAATCATCCAAATTATTCCCATTATACTGAAGTTTACCGCCTACAACCTCAAATGGTTTTTTGTTGTTGCTCCCCCCAAAAAGATACATGCCAGAAGTACTGGTATTAAGAGTCTCCAATAACTGGCTTTGAACAGTGCGAAGTTCAGTAGCAATAATTTTTCGTTCATTTATACTTTGGGTAGCATTCATGCCCTGTAAAATTTTATCTGTCGCTTCAGAAAGAGATGATTCCATTTGACCCAGGGTACTTTCAGAGTTAGTTAGAAAATCATCGGCATGTCTGATATTGTCCTGATATCCTTCTATCTTTGAGAGATTTCTTCTGATTTGGTATCCTCTAACCGCCGATGCAACGTCTTCTGAAGTACGGGAGTACTTTCTTCCGGTTGCTACCTGGGTATTGAGTTTATCTAGATCTGACGACAGTCCATTCAAATTGGTTGAATATTTTGAAGTCATCATTCTATATGTAATTCTCATTTTCTACACGTTCCTTCCTAATAATTCAATAAACTGCAAACAGATCACTAAACACCCATTCTATTGATAATATTATCTAAATTTTGGTCTAGTACATTAAAATACCGCATTGCTGCATTATATACTTTTTGGTAGGCAGACAGGTTAACACCTTCTTCATTTAATGAAACCCCAGCCACCGCATCTCTTGCATCTGAGATTGTCTGAAATACATTCGTCGCAGTTTTGGAGAAATTCGTATTTAATTCAACATCTGTCGCCACTTCACTGACAACGCCTGTCATATACTCATTAAAAGTACCGGTTAGAATTGTATTCCCCGAGCTATCCTTAAAATCAAGTTTATCACTCATTTTTTCGATCAGTCGAAGGACATTATCTGCACTGGCTGGGGTAGCTTTATAATCTGCCGTTGGAGGTGGATCTATTACAGGATTTCTTGTCGTATTAATATAAGAGGGGTTTTTTAACCAAGCAGTAGAAACCTGGAGATTCTTTGCGGTAATATTTGCTGTTGATGTTCCTGTTGAGTCAGTAAACAATGGTAATTCTGTCGTTGCACCAGTAATATCACTATTAATAGCATTTAATTCTTTTGCAAACTGTTTGGCAAAAACATCCATTTTTTTAGAGTAGTAGTAAATCCCTTTCGAATCACTCTCTCCAACTGTTGTATCTGCAAAGCTGCCTTTTCCATTGATCAGGTTGATATAACCTCGAAGTGAACCATCAATCACATTGCTGTTAATACCGGTCTTTTCTATGCCGGTGGTATCTACAATTTTCAGCTGCACGTTTAAAGGATCCGCTGAATCAAGACTCATTTCTGAATATTTATCATTATCAACCAAGACTATATCGTCACCGCCGGATTGATTCTTAATTTTAATGCTGTAATGGGGAATAGAGAGATTCTCCGAGATCACATCTGCCGGAGACATACTCACTTCAATATTGGCAACACCGGATAACTTGTCGATCAGTAAATTTCTTTGGTCATAAAGTTCATTGGGTGTATTACCATATATTTCTTCTGTCTGAATCTGTTTATTTAAACTGGCGATGTTTTTCACATAGGTATTAAACTCACTATCAACGACAACCGCTAAATTTTCTGTTTGTTCAGTTCTTACTTCCTCAAGTTGGGTCGCATACATATTAATCACTTGGGTTACTTTTTCCGCTGCGGAGCGGGCCACTTGAGCGATATCTGAACTGGTTGGCGATTGGGTCAAACTCTGCAAATCATTAACAAAACTGGACAGCTCGCCCTGCAATGCTTCCGTTGAAGCTTCATCAAAGACGTCTTCCAGATTTGAAAGCCCTTTTACCATCGTTGTGTATCGATTGTCTTCGGCATTTTGGGTACGATAACGGGCATCAATATAGGGATCTCGCAATTGAGTTGTTCTGATGGCTTTTGCCCCGATGCCGGTGGATACTTTCGGAGTTGCATATTTTTCGACCATACCACTGGTGGTAACCGAAACGATATCCACCCGTTGTCTGGTATATCCTTCTGTATTGACGTTGGAAATATTATTTCCAACTATATTAATGCTTGCCTGGCTGGCTTCCATGGCTCTACTGGCAACGCTATATGCTAAAAATGTTGCAGTCATTATATTTCTCCTTTATTTAAATGCTTTTCTCAAAGGTGTTGATCAGTTTTGTTTTTTCCGATTCTTTGCCATCTTGTTTATAGGTAGTTTTATCACTTTTTAAATCAAATTGGGCAATATTTTTATTGACAGTATGTAGCTTTGTTTGAAGCAAAGTCTTGCATTTTTCTTTGTAAAACTCTATTTCTTTAGTTGTTTCTCTAAATTGACCGAGCAGTTCAAAAAAACGCATTTGCTCATCGGCCGGGAATTGTAGAACTACCTCTGATAGTTTTTTTCCGTTGACATTTAATTTTGTCATATAATCTGCAACGTCCTTATCGAAATTCTTTATTTTATAAAGATATATCTGCTGGTGATTAAGGTTATCGCTTAATTCATCGATACTATTACTTTGAATCAGCATAAGCTCATCTTTTAGTTTAGGAATCATATCCCGATGAAGCTTAACAACCCCGAAAAGATAGTCATAAAAACTATCGAGCGTTTCTTTATATTCTTTTGTTTCAAGCATGTTAAGCCTCCTCGAAATTCTTCATTTTAATTCTTGCTTCTTATTTTAAGAGCGCATCAACCAATGCCTCGGTTGGCACATGGTAGGTTCCGTTCTTAACGGCTTCTTTTAATTCACTTAAACGGTCTGAATCTTTTACGGTTACATCGTATAAAATGGCTGATTTTGCAGTAGACACCCGACTGTCTTCAAAGGTTGCACTACGACTGTTTGAAATGTCAGTGCTGTCCAATTTATTTTTTGCAATGCCTTTTTTGTTTTCAGAATCAACGCGACGGGTGGATTCTGTTGCTGTCTCCTGTCCAATTTTAGACTGGACGACGGGATTATTGCCTAATGATATTTTCATGACTAAACCTCCTTCATTATTATATAGTACGATAATTTATTTTTGCTGATTATTTTTTATGATAATTAAGCTATTTTTATCTCTTGATATACATATCGTCATTATAAAAGAAAACTTTAGAAAAAGATAGCAAATATTATTGTTTAACATGCGTTCATAAGCAAATAATCCAGACATCATTTATGTGCGATGATGTCTGGATTATGAGGGGCGGGTAGTACCCGCAGATGGACGTTAAGTTTGTGCTTTGAGTGCCGGGCGATTGATAATCGCCCCCACAGAATAATACGTTATGTTATTTTGATAAGAACCGGATGATTTCGTCAGCGATTCGATCGAGGGGGAGTTGTTTTTCTACCCCGCCGATGTTGAAGGCGACCATGGGCATGCCGTAGACGATGGATGTTTTTTCATCCTGGCCGATGGTGTAGGCACCTGTTTTTTTCATCTTAAGCAGTCCATTTGCGCCGTCTCTGCCCATGCCGGTAAGGATAACACCAATTGACTTTTTGCCGGCTACATCCGCTACAGAATCGAAAAGAACGTCAACTGACGGGCAATGACCGCTTACTTTTTCTTCCTGGGTACATTTTACAATATAGTCGGTTCCTCTTTTTGCTAACCGCATCTGGTAATTGCCGGGAGCAATTAGAACTCGGCCAGGTTTTAATACATCGCCGTCTTCTGCTTCTTTTACTTCCAGCTCACAGGTATTGTTTAACCGCTCGGCATAAAGTTTGGTGAAAACCGGTGGCATGTGCTGAACAATAATGATTGGCGGCATGTCTCTGGGCAAAGCCGAGATAACCGCATGGATGGCATCGGTTCCGCCAGTTGAGGCGCCGATGGCAATAACGGTACTCATGGTGTCAATACCTTGATTGGCAATGGGTTTGCTTGGCGTATAGTCCCTTTTTAGATTACCTACCTTGGCGGTTGATGCGATTTTGATTTTAATGATCAGCTCATTGACAAAAGATGCCATCCCGCCTGGTCTGGTAACATTGGGTTTGGTAACAAATTCCACCGCACCGGCATCTAAAGCGTCCAGAACATTCTTTGACACGGAACTTACTACAATTACCGGTAATGGATATTGAGGCATGAGTTTTTTTAGAAATTCAATGCCGTTCATTTTAGGCATTTCAACATCTAGTGTTAAGACGTCAGGTTTTAATTTGATGATCAAATCTCTGGCCATATATGGGTCTGTTGCGGTCCCGACGACTTCGATATCCGGATCTTTCGATATTTCTCTTGATAAAGACTCACGAAAGACCAAGGAATCGTCTACGATCAGCACCTTAATTCTTTGCTTAAGTCTCATCATGGATCCTCCTACTATTTTTCTTCAAGCAACTCTTCAATGACTTCTATCTCTTCATTTTTTAACAGTCTTTCACAATCAAGTAATAATTGAACTTTTCCGCCGGCCTTTCCAATCCCTTTCATAAAACGATTTTCAAAGCCAGTTTTATTGGATGGTGGTGGGGCGATTTCTTCATCATCAATGGTCAAGACTTCTTCAACATTATCGACGATTAATCCAACCGATACGGCTTCAATGTCGATAACAACAATACAGGTTCGGTCATTGTAATCGACCGGTTCTTTCCCGAATTGCAATCTGACATCCAATACCGGGATAATCTTGCCTCGTAAATTTATGATTCCTTTTATATAGGTTGGTACTTCTGGAACCTTGGTAATTGATTGCATCCCAATAATTTCAGTTACATATTTAATTTCGATACCGAATACTTCATCCTCTAATGAAAAAGTAAGAAATCTGCCGTGTTGAGTATCTTCTTCCAGATTGTAATTATCTACAACATTCTCTGCCATTATAATTCTCCTCTTTGAATGAATTTTAAAAGTTCTCATTTTTTCTATTATACTTTATACTTGCTAAAAGGTACAACCTATTTTATACATCGCTTTGAGAAAACATGTTCTTTTTTTACCCGAATAACTAACATCTAAACTTTACTTTGAATTTTTATTATTAAAAAAGCTGGGCACGGAGTGCTCAGCAGATGACTGATTATTTTATATTAATATGAACGGTTCAAAATAATAAAGTCCTGACTAAAACTCCTCAATTCTGCGATTAAGGGATTGAATCTTCATAATTCCTGTTTCCAGATCAAAATATTGCGTTCTTCCAAAATTTAAACCGGTGTCTTCTGCCAGAATGGGAATGCGCAATTGACTCAACACCTGTTTGACACAAATAATATTTCTTTCTCCAATGGCGCCCAACTTACTGCCTGGCTGAACCTCAAACATTTGGGCTCCGCCAGCAATCTTTGCAACAATTCGATTATTTCCACATCCAGCCCGTTTCATTTCTGCGACCAAATCAACAAGAGCTGTATCGGCAAACTTTTTTCGATTAATATCCTTGTTTGAAAAATTAGTACTGTCCGGCAGCATAATATGCGACAATCCACCAACCTTTGTGACCTTGTCGTATAAGCATACTCCCACACAAGAACCCAAAGCATAGGTGACTAACACTTCCGGGCCCTTTGCTAATTTATAATCTGATATTCCAATTACAAGCGATTGATTCATATTTCCAGCCCTAATTTTTGCATTATGATTTTTAATGTATTGATTTCAGCAAACATGATCATATTACTTTTTAAATCATTGGTTTCCCCAAGAAAATTCTCTTCAATAAACATTAATTTGTCACCAATCGCTCCAAATTCAATAATCGGCACACTCATCAGGGCTCCAACCATGTCAATCGCCACGTAAGGAACTGATACTTCAATTGATAATCCTGTTAAAGCCGAAATGGCATTGACATATGACGATGCAAGAATATTGCCAATTTCTTTAATACCGGATATTTTCATTTCACTTAATTCTTCTTCGCTATCATCTTCACCAACCAGAATGTCCATAATACTCTTGGCATCTTCGACATTGAGCAAAAACATGATCATGCCATGGGCGTCTCCACTAAAATTCACAAGCACTGCCACTGTCATGGTTTCAGCTCCACCCAGGTTTTCAACCGCCTCGTCGAAGCCCGTGATCCGAACGCTTGGTACGCTCATATCAACTTTCTCGTCTAAAATGGTCGCTAACGCAGTGGCCGCATTACCGGCGCCGATATTTCCAATTTCACGCAGCATATCAATTTGCATTTCATTTAGTTCATCGTAATTCTCGAACAAATTTTTACCTCTTTCTTCTCAATTTTTTTCGGATTCTATTTTACAACATACCATTTACGATATTATCATTATCCCAATAAATTTTGCAATGCTCCAGGGTATCCAAATCAAACTGAAAGAGCATATCCCCGAAATAGATTCGCGTTCCCCGATAAAGTTTTCTTTTAACTGAAACGGAACCATAATAATTAGTACATCCCTCATTTCCAGTCTGTGCGATTGCTTCATTGATTTCACTGATCTCTTTTTTAAATTGGATAACATGTTTGTCAAGTTCTCTTTTTATATTAGCAAGCTGTTTCATCGCCGGATTATCGTGACTTCGGCTCAAAATATCTTTTTTCTCCTGATTTAGCAGTAGTTCATTAACTTGAGATTCTTTTGCATACGTTTCTTCCAGCTGTTGTTTAACGACTTCCTTTTTTTTGTTGAGCTTGTCGAGTGCCTCTTCATCAATTGTTTTTTCCCCAAGAATTCGAATAATCGTAGGATATTCCCGTTCATTGCCGATTTCTTTTGCAATCAATTCTCCAGAGAGCATGATTTCCCCGCCGACTATGAGTTCTTTTGAACCCGAAAGGAAAATATTCCCCTTACAGGTTATTTTTCCACCAATTATATAATCAACAGTAATATCCCCTTCAACAAAAATTAAAGCATTTTCGATATAATTACAGCGAAGATCTTTTTTTACAGTAACCACTCCAGAGCCTCCGCCATAGATACCTTTTGATATCATGACATTTCCACTGGCTTCTATTCTCGTAGCTTCTTCAACAACACCTTTGATCACTAAATTACCACCAGCTTTAACTGAAAAACCACTGCTGACATCGCCATCAATAGTGACATCGCCTGAAAAATCAATATTTCCGGTTGAAAAATCAACATTCCGGGTAATATGCAACATTTCATTAATATTAATGGTACTAACAAATTTAATGATACCGTCGCAATCTGCGATCAGTTTTGTCTCATCCTCGCTTAAACTTGTGTTTTTACCTGCCGGAACTAATGGTTTTCTTCCTTTTGAAGCCTTAATGGTTCCTCCCAGAATATTCATGCCATCCAAACCCATTGTTTCTTCAGTGATCTCACATAAAACCTGACCCTTTTTAACCATCTGAAAATAACTCAGGTTTTTATAGTCAATTGTGTCTTCTTCACTATATTCCGGTTTATACTCGTCATCTTTTTTCACAAGCAATTTAACTTTACCATCTTCTCCATCAATCGACGCTTTGGCTTCTGCAACTTTTATTCGAATATTATAAATCGGTCTCTGCGCCAATTTATCAATGGCACTGTCAATAATACCATAGACAATCCCCTGCTCTTTTAAGGCATCAACTAATTCCTCTTTGGTAAAGACCTGATTGCCATCTTCCTGTTTTTCCAGCTTAATGAAACCCTGCTGCTTGTCTTCACTAATGCTGACTTCAATTAAATTCACACTTTCCGCAATTTTTGCATTCTCCTCAATCATAACCCATCCCCAATTCTATAAATATGTTTAGACTCAACTTTTCTATGTACACATTACCGTTATTATCTTAGTTGGTTGACTGTTTTTTCCATTTCATCTGTGGATTGAACTATTTTTGAATTAAAAGAAAAGGCTCTGTTCGCTTCCAGCATTTTCACCATTTCAGTGGCTGAATCGGTGGCTGAAGATTCCAGGTATCCAGTTCTAACGATACTTACGTTGTCAGCTACCGGCTGGCCCGACACATTAGATATGGTAAATTGATTACTTCCCAGTAATGTTAACCCATAGGGATTGGAAAAAGAAACCACTCCCAGGTTTTCAGCGTTAAAACCACCCGTAATATTCATGGGATTGTTGTCCTTACCCAATACATAATTTCCTCTGGCATCAACAAGAAAACTTTGTGTTCCTTCAATGCTGATATGAAAGTTGCCATCTCTGGTGTATGTGGTTGTATTGGTCTCTTTATTTTGAATAGCGAAAAATCCGGATCCTACGATGGCACAATCCATATCTCGCGTTGTTGGCTGCATTTCACCCTGAGTGAAATCGATACCAATCTTCTCAACTTTGGCTCCGTGTCCGGTGCTGATTGTCGTACCAGCACCACCATCAATATTTTCGTAGAGTAATGATGCAAATGCTGTAACCTGTGGCTTAAAAGCGATGGTGTTAATATTCGCAACATTGTTGGCAATGGTGTTCAGGCTATTCTGTTGTGCAATCATGCCGAGTTTTGAAGCGTAAAATCCTCTTATCATAATAATGCTCCTCTTGTTATCTCATTCTCAGGCTATCAGAAACGGTAATGGATTGCTAAACTGTTTATTCTGAATTACCTGGTTATTTATTTTTATCCAATTCTTCCGATGGTGTTTGACGTAATTTCACTGATCTTATCAAAGATTTTCAGCATCTGGGTACATGAAGTGAAATTGTTTTGCCGTGCAATCAAGTCACTCATTTCTTCACCCATATCGACATTTGATTTTTCAATGGTTTCTTGTAGTACGTTATAGGAACCGGCCTGAGCGGCCTGAAAACCGTTAGCGCTTTGAAAATAACCTTCACCGACCTGAGTCAGATCAGCCCCGTTTGCCACGGTGGAAATATTTAGCCTTGCTACCTCTGCCCCATTTTGGATGATGGTACCATTTGCTTTTACGGTAAAGTCGCTTCCTGCCAATTGAATGGGTTGTCCGGCAGCGTTTAAAACCTGTCCAACTCCAGGGAGGGTTAAAAAGCCTTGCTGATCCAGTTCAAATTGACCATTACGGGTTAGTACCTGTCCAAAATTAGCATTTTGGACAACAAAGAATCCCTGCCCTTGAATGGCCATATCCACGCTTCGATTAGTGTTTTCAAAAATTCCCTGAGTAAAATTTGTAAATTGCGCATCATTGACCGTAATATATGCTCCCGGACCAATATCTGGCTGAGCTATTTTAGGGTCTGTACTCATTCTAGAAGCCATATATTCGCCGAATGTTGATTGAATGGTTGTTTGACTTTTGTAACCAGCGGTCGTTACATTTGCAACGTTTTGAGCTAACACATTTATTGCCTTTTGCCCTGACAGCATCCCAGCTGCAGCAGAATATGATCCTCTATCCATTATTATACCTCTCTTGTATTAATAATTTTTTAACCGATTTCTCATTTTTATCATTGCCTGTGAATGTATCTGGGATACCCGAGATTCGGTGACACCTAAAACCTCGGCAATTTCTTTTAGCTTGAGGTTTTCATAGTAGTACAGCGAAACCACTAATCGTTCTTTTTCTTTTAACTGATCAATGGCTTCTCCCAGTTTTAACTTAAGTTCATTAAACAGAATTCTTGATTCTGGGGAATCATCAGCCTTTTCTTCGGTAATCAACGGTGATACTTCCATCATTTTTTCGTTAATCGCTTCTTCATAAGATAAGACAATGGAATTATGCCGCTGCTGCAGAATTTTCTGCAGATTTGCTTCTGAGATCCCCATTTTTGCGGCAATTTCCGCTTCGCTCGGTTCTCTTTCCAGTGAGGCGTATAATTCACCGTAGGTTTCTTCCAATACTTTTGAAAGACTGCGTTGGCTACGGGGAACCCAATCCTGTTTTCGCATAAAATCGATGACAGCGCCTCGTATTTTTAATGTCGCAAAGGTTTCAAATTTATTCCCCATGTCAGGGTCAAATTTTTCCACCGCATCAATGAGCACAATCATTCCCTGATTGACCATATCGTCCAATTGCCCAAAATTGTTATAACTCCCCTTGAACCTTAAGACAATCTTTTTTACCAGTCCGGTATATTGAAGGACAATTTCATTTCTGACTTCGTTGGTTCGCTGTTGTTTATATACTTGCCATAACTCGGCCATCTTACTTTCAAGACTTTGTTCTTCAAGCGATTTTTCGACTGGCACTTCAATTGCCATTTCCTCAATGATATTTTCCTGGCTATTCAATTCTGCTCGATTCATTTTGACACTCCTTATTCTTTAAAGGATTTGCGTGGATCAATTTTCCAATTTGATCATTCCGATAACCTGTATTTGTATATTTGTATCTATTTCATTAAAGGAAAGTACGGTTAAATCTGCCATAAATTGTTCAATTAATCGCTTAAAATAAATACGCACAATCGGAGATGTAAGAATAATTGAATGATCAATGATTTCTTTGAGCTTCTCAATTTGCTCTGTCACTTTTTCCACAATTGTTTGGACAACTTGGGGATCAATTGCCAGATAAGTGCCATGTTCATTTTTCTTGGCTGAATTCAAAATAATATTTTCAATTTCCTGGTCCAGAGCAATCACTTTGATACTATTACCATCGGTATATTTTCTGGTAATCGTTCGTTTTAATTTTTGTCTGACATATTCGGTAAGCATATCGGTATCTTTAATATTTGTGCCATGATCACCCAGTGTTTCCAGAATGCTTTCTAAGTCTCTAATGGGGATACCTTCGTTTAAAAGGTTGATCAGTATTTTCTGGAAATCGGCAATGGATATAATATTGGGGATGACATCATCGACAATCGCCGGATTGCTTTTTGACACATTTTCCAGCAAGGTGTTAATATCTTGTCGACTTAATAGTTCATGCATGTGTTTTTTAATGACTTCTGACATATGTGTCACGATAACCGAAAGGGCATCGATGACGGTATAACCGTAAACCTCTGCCAGTTCCTTCTCATTTTCAGTAATCCATTTTCCTTTAATTCCATAGGCCGGTTCAATGGTTTCAATGCCATCAATGGGTTCACTCGTGTTTGAAGGATCCAGAGCCAGGTAGTAACCGACTAAAACTTCCCCTTTAGCTATTTCTTCCCCTTTTATTTTAATAACATACTGATTGGGATTGATAAGCCCATTGTCTCTTAGTCTGACAGTTGGGATAACCACACCCATATCCATGGCGAATTGTTTTCTGAAAATGACAATCCGATCGATAAAATTACCGGAGCTACCTTCATCGACCATCGGTAGTAGGGAATAACCAAACTCCATTTCGATGGGTTCTACGCCAATGATATTATAAACATTATCAATATTTCGATAAAAATCAACTTCACTGCTTTCTTCTTGAATCAATTGGGTCATTTGCTCAGCTTCATCTACAACTACCTTCACTCGAGATCGTTGTATGATGAGAAGACCAAAACCACTTAGCATAATCGCCAACACAAGAATTTGGAGTGCTGGTGCGCCCGGAATCAACGCCAAGGCCGCAACACCAATACCAGCGATCACTAATACTTGCGGTTGCGATAAAAATTGATTTTTGACATCGACGTTTAAGTTGTTTTCAGAGGCCGCCCGGGTAACGATCATAGCGGTTGCCACCGAGATCATCAAGGCTGGAATCTGACTGACCAGACCATCCCCAACGGTTGCAATGGAGTAGACTGAGACAACCTCCTGGAAGTCCATGCCCCCCTGTACCATCCCGATAATGATTCCACCGATCAGATTGATGACGGCAATAATCATTGCCGCGATGGCATCGCCTTTGACCAGTTTAGTTGCCCCATCCATGGATCCATAAAATTCGGCTTCATTTTGAATTTTAAGCCGTCTTTCTTTTGCTTCAACATCCGTGATGGAACCAGAACTAAGATCCGCATCAATCGACATCTGCTTTCCTGGCATCGCATCCAAGGTAAAGCGCGCCGATACTTCTGAGATTCGTTCAGCGCCCTTTGTGATAACAATAAACTGAACAATGATAATGATGATAAATACGACAAAACCGACAACGGCATTCCCACCCAGTACAAAGGTACCAAAGGTTTCGATCATCTGCCCGGCCTGTCCACCATTAGAAAGAATCAGTCGGGTTGATGAAATATTTAAAGCTAGCCTCAACAAAGTTGTGATCAAGAGCAGTGACGGGAATATCGAAAAATCCAGGGGCCCTTTGATATACATGGTTGTCAATAGAATAATCAATGAAATGGCCATGCTTAAAATAAACATAAAATCAAGAATAAATGGTGGTAATGGAATGATGATCAGTGCGATGGTTCCAATGATAAAAAACACAACAAGGTTTTGAATGATTTTCATGAGATATTTTCCTTCTTTTTATTACTATAAACCCATGCCATTAATTCTGCCACGGCTTTGTAGAGTTCTGCCGGTATGTAATCGTTGATTTCTACCGATTCATACAAGCCTCTTGCCAATGGTTTATTTTCTTTCACAGGCACCTTGTTTTCTTCTCCAACCTTGACAATTCGCAAGGCGATATGATCTTTTCCTTTAGCCAGCACCATCGGGGCAACATCATGATCCATATCGTATTTCAAAGCAACTGCATAATGGGTTGGATTTCTGACAATAACATCTGCCTGAGGTACCATCTGCATCATTCGACTCATACTCATTTCTCGTTGCTTTTGTCTGATTTTTCCTTTGATCTCAGGATTTCCTTCTGTCTGTTTATACTCGTCTTTGACTTCCTGTTTGGTCATTTTTAATTTCTTTTCATAATCATAACGTTGATAGGCGTAATCAAGAATCGCAACAACAGCAAAGATCATGCAGACCGTTTGTACCATAGACATGATCTTATCCTGCATAAACATCGTATTTTCATCGATTCTGGTTGTCAGCATATCTGGCGTCATCGGAATCAGGCCTAAAATAATGGTATAAATGACCCCTATGATCAGCGTTACTTTAATAATGGATTTAACCAACTCAACCAATGCTCTCAGTGAAACCATTCGTTTTAGTCCACTAAGCGGGTTAATCCGGTTGAATTTTGGCTTGAGGGCATCCCCGGTAACCAGAAAACCGGTCTGTACACCTGATGCAATAATAGCGGCAATCATGATAATGACCGATATGGGAAGAATCGAAACAAAGAATACAATCGCACTTTCCCGGAAAAGCTGGCCGACTGTAGCAACCGTCAAAGTATCCAAGTTTACCATTTTATCCATTTGGGCGACATATAAATTTTTGATCTGCTGATAAATAAAAGGCACCAGTAAGTTCAAAATAAAAAACGCCATATAGAGAAGAACGACACTGACAACATCTTTACTCTGAAAGGTGTTTCCTTTTTTCCGCTCGTCTTTTCGCTTTTTGGGGGTCGCTTTTTCGGTTTTTTCTGATCCAGCCATTTTTTTCTCCGATTTTCAGCACTATATAAAAAATGTCAGCACCTGATTTATTTTTTCCATCATCAGTAGGTTCATTTGTGTCATAAAATTTGCCAACGTGGGGATTAAGGTGAAAATGACAATCAAACCGATAAAAACCTTTATTTGAATATTAATAACAAAAACATTAATATTCGGTACCAACCGCATTAAAATACCCACGGCAAATTCTGCAATAATCTCGGTAACAATGATAGGAATAGCCAATTGTACCGCATATAAAAAAATATAATACATCAGTTCAATAAAATAGACACCAACCTTGTCGCTAACAGTTCCGATTCCAACTGGAACTGCCTGGAATGATTTTATCAAAACCGTAAACAAGGCTAAATGAGCATTGGAAATAAAAAAAATAAGCACATACATGCCTGTTAACAGGTTACCTGTAACAGAAATGTTGGCCTTGGTGGCCGGGTCATACATGGATGCCATACTCAAACCCATTTGCATGTCAATCAATTCCCCACCTAATTGGAAAACAGTAAGAAACATTGACATGATAAATCCAATAACGATACCAATAATAAACCCTTGAAGCATCGCGCCGATAAATTCAATGGCTGAGTAGTTAATGACCTGAACCTGATTTACGCCCAGATCAAAGACTGCATATAAAGCGATTGCTAAGGATAATCCGACTTTCATGATCGTAGGAACACTGTTTCTGCCAAATATCGGATTAAAAAAAATGACTCCTGCGGTTCTGCAACTGGCCAATAGAAAAATCAAATATTGATTCATGTCAAATGTCACAATTATCACCCATATTTATTTCTCTAGATCTTAGTAGCAATTAATTCCATAACTCTCAAAAACAAATCCATCATTTGTTGCAACATCCAGCCTCCAAATACAATGAGCATGATGGCAGTGATGATCAATTTAGGTACAAAGGTCATGGTTTGCTCATTAATGGAAGTAGCCGCCTGGATAATTGAAATAACCAACCCGACTAACATACTAATCAAAAGGATTGGGCCTGCTACTTTCATTCCGGTTAGAATTGCATCTCGGAAAATTTCGATTAATTGTGATGTATCCATTTGCCAGCTCCTTTCTTTAGTTATAGGTCATAATCAAGGTTTTGACTAAGAGACCCCATCCGTCTACTACCACAAACAGCATAATCTTAAATGGTAGTGAAATCATAACCGGTGGAAGCATCATCATCCCCATGGACATGAGCACGCTGGATACAATCATATCAATGATTAAGAATGGAATAAACAACAAAAATCCGATCAAAAAGGCCCTTTTTAATTCACTGATGATAAATGCCGGAATAACGATGGTCAATGGCAACTCTTGCGGTGCCAGATTTTCAATACCAGTTTGACCAGCTTGAACAGATAGATTTTTAAACAAGTCTACATCCTGAGTTGTTGTCTGTTTTAACATCCATTCTTTAATGGGAACAGTTGCCAGATCCAGGAATTGTTGCGTATTTATAGTCCCGGCATTGTAGGGTTGTAAAGCAACCTTATTGATCTCGGTTAAAACCGGTGCCATGACAAAGAAAGTGATTGCTAATGCCAGGCCAACTAAAATCTGATTTGGCGGTGTTTGTTGTAAACCCAAAGCACTTCTCAAAAAAGATAACACAATAATAATTCTGCCAAAACAGGTCATCATCAGTAATAAGGTTGGCACAATGGCAATCAACGTCATTAAGACAACAATTTTTACAGTATCTGAGCTTTGACCGGCCAGCAGACCTTCTACCGAAAGTTCTGCACCATGAGCTGTTGTTGCTGTCAGAAAAAACAAGATGGCAAGTATCGGCATGATGACTAGTGCTTTTTTAAGTGTCACTTTTCTTTTTTTTATCGTCTCAATTTTTTCACTCATTCTGTTTTTCCTTTTGAGAAAATGATTTCACCATACTCAAAAAGCTTTCTTTTTGTATTTCCTGCTTTTTCTGAAATGAAATTGGTTCTTCAAGTCTTGTCAATATTTGAATGTTCTGCTCGGTCACCCCAACTAAATACTGCACGTCCTGAATATCGACAATGATGATTGAACCGTTTTTACCAACAATCAATCTTTCAACTACTTTTATGTGATGTTGTCCAGACAATGATCCCGGTCTTTTGATAAACCGTTCAATATACCAACGACTGCCGTAATAGGTTAAAACAATGACTCCAACAGTCCCTACCAGTGCCAGAATAATTGAAAACACATCACTCATACCCACTTTGGACCTACTTTCTTTTACTTGCCAAGGGCACTATTGACGGTTTGGATCAGACGATCTGCCTTGAATGGTTTTACAATGAAATCCAGAGCGCCGTTTTTGATGGCTTCAACGACCATGCCTTCCTGACCCATAGCTGAACACATAATCACTTTTGACTGGGGTTCAAACCCTTTAATCGCTTGTAAAGCCTGAATACCATCCATAACTGGCATGGTAATGTCCAATAACACTAAATCAGGACGGTTTTCTTTGTACTCTGCCAGGGCAACTTCGCCATTTTCTGCTTCGATAAAGTCGGTATAACCACCTTTTTTTAAACTATCTTTGATCATCATACGCATAAAGGCCGCATCGTCAACAATTAAAATTTTACTCATTTTTTTCTCCTTAATCCATTCTTTCATTGTGATAAATTTATTCTATTATTTTTTTTGATCAGAATTTTCTCTGACTTTGATGATTTCAGTTATTTTAACACTATAGTTATCATCGACAACCACAACATCTCCTCGGGCAATCAATCGACCGTTTGCGATGACATCTACCTGGTCACCTGCCTGTCGATCCAATTCTACAATGTTTCCAAGCGTCAATTCAGCAATATCTTTTATCTTTTTACGGGTCTTACCCAGTTCAACGGTGATTTGGATTGGCACTGACATCAGCAAATCCAAATTGTCTCCTGGTATATTATTGGTTCGTTGATCCTGATCAAAACTTCGATATTCATATGGGCTAACCTGAACTGGCTGTTGAGGCTGCGCATAGGCCACTGGTGGTGGCTCATTTTTGACAACCCGGGCTGGCTCTGCCTGTGGTGCATAAGCTGCCTGTGGTGGCGGTTGATAAGCGGCTTCCGGTTGAACCGGCGCTTGTTGAACTGGCGGTGGCGGAGCGGCCACTTCCTCTTCCTCGTCATCCATCCCACTGGCACCCATTGACATCGATACAATTTCCCGAGCTAAAGCGGGTTCCATTGCACTGATAAATTCGCTTTCCACCAAACCTTCAATGCTTAGATCAAACTTAATACTAACCAGATTATCCCCTTTAAGTGAGAATAAATCCCGGATACTGGATTTATTGGTTGTATCCAACAGCACTGGCGGGGAAATATTTACTACCTTCCCAAGAAATGAAGCCAAGGCTCCTGCTGCTGCGCCCATCATCTGGTTCATGATTTCGCCAATGGCACTTTTACTTATTTCATCAAATTCTATATCATCACTGGTGTCCATGTCAAATAACTGCGACAGAATTTTTTTCATGTCCGATTCCTGCAGTAACAAAACATTGGCACCTTCGATACCTTCAACGTAATTGATTAAAACTCCAATAACTGGTTCAAGGTAAGCGAACTCAAATGCTTCAACTCCAATTGTTTCAATTCTTGGCGTTGTAATGTTAACTTTTGTATTTAAAATGGTTGACATGGCTGTTGCTGCCGTCCCCATACTGATATTCATCACTTCCCCGATGACATCAATTTCCATTCCTGTTAACTTATCTGGATTCTCTGCTATATCTGTCATATGTATAGTTCACTTCCCCTCTCATTAAGCTCTTTAATCTGAATAGCTCTTTTTTTCTTATAGTCTCCCATTTCGCCTCTAAACCACACCTCACTATTTACAACAACATCGACCATAGAATTGGCAGGCTTATTTAACTTTATAATATCCCCCACTTCCAATTCATAAATATCCTGTGAGAGTACTTCAGTCTCACCTAACACGCCTTTTATTTCCAATTCTGTTTTTCTTATTTCACTGATAATATTTAGACGTCTCTTTTCTTCTGCTTGTTGATCTCCACGTTTAATATTCTTTTTAGTTTGCGACATTTTCTTCTTAAAGAGCATATCTAAGGTAGTTGCTGGGATGCAGATATTAATTTTCCCTTGGGATTCATTAACCTTGATACTCATAACAATAATAACGACATTCTCATCTGCGCCAATCCCTTGGAGAATCCGAGAATTTGTTTCGATTTTCATGAGTCTTGGTGATATTTCCAGATAATCAAACCATACATTTTTCATCAGGTTAATCATCCCTTTGTAAAAGTACTCCATCACGCCAATTTCGATCTCAGTAAATTCGCGATCTTCTTTTAATGGTTTCCCCGATCCCCCTAAAAGCCTGTCAAAGCTGGAAAACCCGACTTCTTTGGATATATCCATTATTACCAGATCTTCTTCGTCCTCACTGTCTTTGATATCAAAGTCGATGAGACCCATGAGTACTGAATCCGGTAAAGCGTTATTAAATTCATAGTATTGTTGTTCTTCTACTTCGATAATCTCTACCAAACTATAGGTCTGCAGAATCCCCGTTATGTGCGAAGACACTAATCTGGCGTAGTTTTCATAGATGCTGAATAAATGTTTAAGCTGTTCTCTGGTAAATAGCTTAGGTCTTCTAAAGTCATAATCCTTAACCTTTTTACCCGGAGCCGCACTTGGCGCTTCCGGTTCGTCTTTTCCACTTATTAAACTGCTTAAAAGACTATCAATTTGACTCTGCGAAAGAATTTCTGCCATGTTCGTTTCTCCTAGCTATTGTTTTGACACTTCTGTTGAATTCGCCCTTCAGAATTGAGTTCCTAACGACCATAAATAGTTCGTTTATACGCAAGTACCTTTGATACAACTTGCGCAGAGCTCTCCACAACAACAATATTTTTTCCATTAACGAGTCTGATGGTGGTATCTGGTTTTTCTTCGATGGTTTCAATGAGTTCACTGTTTAAAATAAATTTTTCATTTTTTTGTTTATTTAATCTTGTTAATTCTATCATATTTCCACCTCAATTGTCGTGTTATTTTTGAGATTAAACCGCATAAAGTCAATTATCTTTTGCAGTTCGAAGTCAGTCACCAAATATGTGCAGACACATATTTGGTGACTGACCCTAGACAAAGCTCTACCCGAAGAAGTTTTCTCCTTCGGGTGAGCGTTTTAGTTTAGTTTATCGTTTTAAGTTAATGAGTTCTTCAAGAATCGAGTCTGATACGGTAATGATTCTCGAATTGGCCTGAAAACCACGTTGGGCAATAATCATATCGGTAAATTCCTGAGATAAATCGACATTTGACATTTCCAGATTGGCTGACTCTGTCCCACCAGTTCCGTTTGTACCGGCTTTCGCTGCAATGGGCGTGCCCGAGTTAGCTGATTCCATAAAGTATCCATTTCCATCCTGCAACAAACCATCAGTATTGCCAAATTTTGCAATAGCGAGATAGCCTAACGTAACTGGTTTGTCACTACCGGTTTCAATTTTTCCAATAGTTGGATTTGTCGCCAGACCATCCGTAATTACCTGTGCAAATCCGGTTCCATTAACATCCAGCGTGAGCGTTCCATCAGTTGTTGTACTTGTAAGAGCAACACTACTGTCTGTCGTGCCATCAAAATCCGCCAGATCCGCCGATTTTAAATACTCAACCACGCCACCTGCGTTAGAAACAGTAGCTACCGCCGATGTGTAGCCATCTTTCACAATTGTCCCAATGCCAACACCTGCCGTTGTATCACCTGTAATTTTAGTCGTGTCTATTTTGAGACCCGGTACTTTCGAAAAGGTTAGAATCCCAGCTGACGAGAGGGTCGCTGTCCCATAATCGGTAATTTCGGTTCCAGTACTATCGCTAAGACCACTTATCGTGTACACACCGCCTGTTTTTGTCAAGGTTATCGACCCTTCAACACCAGCAGTCGGATCAAGGGTTAACAAACCTTTAACATATTCAGTTGCTGTTTCATCGACAGATGACATATCCCCAACAGCTAATTTAACATTTCCAGTATAATTGGATGTAGTCGGAACGGTGATCGAATTTAACCAGCTAAAACCAGTTGCGGCTGTAAATTCGGGATCACCCGCTTTAATCCCAGTGATCTCACCGGATTTACCAATGGTAATACCGGTATATTTTTCAAGCTCTTTAGGATCAACATTTATAGCTTTTAATGCATCAATTGCTAATGTCCCGTTGGCATCCATAATCGGATTACCATCCGCATCAATCGGGATCCCCATAACCTTGCTGCCATTGCCATCGGTTAAGTTACCATCGGCGTCAAATTTTAAATTACCAACCCGGGTGTAGCGGTTGCTTCCAGCTTCAGGCTGAACGGCCAAATAGCCTTCTCCCGCGATATAGACATCTAAAGCTCTCCCCGTAGTGGCTCCTGAAGAGATGGTATTGAGCATATCAATACTCCCAACCTTAGTTCCATATCCCAATTGACTGGCATTGGTTCCTCCGGTAGTAGCGGTCGCTCCTGTAGCCGTTGATAAATTTTGATATAATACATCACTGAATACAACACGGCTTGCTTTAAAGCCATAAGTATTAACATTGGAAATATTATTCCCAATTACGTTTAATTTGGTTTGGTGGGCTGCCATCCCGGAAATTCCTGAATATAAAGATCTGATCATTTTAAATTCCTTTCTGTGCCGCCTAAAGCTTATCAATCGGTCAAAGCTTTATAGTTTCCTCAGAGAGGTCCAACTATATAAATACGGCACCATCAATATCATTGAATAGTTTATTTTTCATTTCGTTTTTGTCCATAACGGTTATGACGCGTTTGTCCGCTGCATTGACAATAAATGCTGAATTGTCCATCATGATTAATGCATTGCCAATCCCTTTTTCCTGAGCCTGGTCACATGCGTTTCCCAGTTTTTCTAAATCACTTTCGGTTACTTCAATGTTTCTTTGTTCTTTCCTGATGCTGGCATGTTTTGTAAAAGTAACGGTGTTCTTGATCTGCTGATTAAGCAATTCTTGAAAACTGGATTCTGTTTTTTCTGTACTATTGGCTGTTTTTGTCTGATTGGCGGTATTGGACAATCTTTCAGTTTGTCGAATGATTGCATCATTTAACCGGTAGTAGTTTCCATTGATTCCCTCAGCCATATGATCACCTCTTTTTCAATCGATTGTTATTATTTTGCCTGTCCTACTGCCATGACACTACTCATCGGATAACTAACCCCTTTGACAATGATTTGAGCATCGCCATTGTAGAGATTAACACCTTCCACTGTTCCTGTAATCGTATTTAGTGTTCCATCTGATTTGGTTTCAGCCAGAGTCACTTCTTTTCCAATCATACTAAGACTATAGTTCGTTTTTGAAAGCTCCGTCAAATCGGTTAGTGCCTGTACCATTGAAAACTGAGCCATCTGGGTTGTATACTGGGATGTATCAGCAGTATTGTTCATATCCTGATTTTGAAGCTGAGCGACCATCAGTTTTAAAAAGTCGTCCATATTCAATGATGTTTTGGCAGCTTTACTTGTTGTTTGTGATGTTGCCGCAGCTGTTGCTGAGGTACTTAAATAATCATTAATTCCATCAATTGCCATCGTTTTTTTCTCCTTTACACGTAATAATTAATTCGACGCTGTCCGTTGTATTGTAGATTTTGGGCAATACTGATAATCCCGTCGTCATCACTTTCACTTCCATTACCGAGCAGACTATTTTGAATGCTGCTATTTCTTAAAAAGCTTTCTCTTAGTTGCGCATTGTTTTGTTGTTGTGAAAAATCTGATCCACTATTCATTAAAGATGACGTGTTTCCTCCTGTGCTGCTGGCTTCCACCGGTGTATTAATATGAACCGTTTCAACCTGAACATTTTGTAACGCTAGGCCTCTTACCAGTTGATTTATCTGTTTGCCTAACAGATTTTGCGTTTCTCGGCTGGCTGCCATAATGTCAATAACAAGTTTTCCCTGATCATACTTTAGTTGTACTTCAATATCTCCAAGCTTTTCAGGTGACAAGGTCATCTGTAACACCATGGGCTTGTTTGGCTCAAAGTTTTGAAGAATCTTTTGCGCAACCTGTTGAACTACTGGGGTATTGTTTGGTTGAACTTCTGAACCTTTAGCAGCGCCGGTACTCGCCATATTGATCTCATGTACACCTTTTTCCCCAAGACTTTGATTCTCGGTCGGTTGTACTGTATTATCCTCACCACTACTAGCCTTTGCAAGTTCAGCATTGAATGTTGCCGTATTAACTCTGTTAGTCGAATCCATGATCTTTTGAGATTTTGCATTTTCAGCATTTGTATCTTCAGAAATAGTTTGTTGGTTTTGCGAATCAACATTTTGGGTTATAAGCTGATCGATGGTTTTTGTCTGGCTTGATTCCCCTTCCGTGCTTAAACCATCTGTTAACACAGTTTCAGGTTTAGCTTTTGCAACTCCTCCCGGTATCATCTCAGTAGCAGGATTATCGAGATTTGTCATCATTTCACCGTTCGTTACGCCACTTTGAATTTCTTCGATTTGTGTTCCATTAAATAACGGAACTGCTGTGGTGGCAAGAACTTCTGTATTCACGCCTTTCACATCAACCAATTGACTGCTTGTAACTTGCGCCACGAGGTTGTCTGGCACCTCATTCTCTGGCGATCCCAATTTGATATTTAAATTGGCTAGGACATTTTCAACATTTCCCTGAACGGTTTGAATCCCCATTAATTGAGCATTTTCAACCATCAGCAAGGAACTGTCCACTTGGTTTTGATCAACCAACAGTTCTTTTGGCTCAGTTTCTGTTACTTGATCATTATCCACTTTTCCGGTATTGTCTTTTGATTGTGTTTCGGTGGACAATTCGCTATCTTCAGTTTTTTGATTATCGTCAAGCTCTTTTAAATCTCGGCGATTTTCCCGGTTGGTCTCCAATTGATGATCTGCCTGCTTGATATCCTGTTTTGACTGATGCAGCAGATCTTTAAACTGGGCACTCTTATCATTACCTTCTGATTGATTGACTCTGGAGCTCTCTGTTCTTGCAGAAGTCCCCATCAATCCTTTCATTGTTGGCTTTCCAGCCGATTGAATCTCTAAATTCATTGCTTACCTCCCTTCTTGAATTTCAGTTTTTTCCCAGATATTACAAAGACCTGGAAATACTTTGAGCAATCGTTTTGCTCTATATAACAGTCTATTGACTGGTATAATCTTTATGCACCGTGAAGTCTCGAGTTAAACATTTTTCAACGTTCTTTAAAAAAGAAATATTTGTTTAAGAAATAAACGCTCCAACTTGTGAAAACAGTTATCAGTAACTACCTGATATTTTCTATCCTCTTGTTAAGTTATCAGATCGCTTACTTCTTAATTTGTCGCTATGATGCTTGCTGTTTTAATTATAATGACACGATTGTTTCGAAGAATTGCTAAATAAACAACATACTTCATTTATTATATATTATGACTTTAATAAAATGCAACTAATTTTATCAATTTACTAACACTTTGTTTTCCTTCAACAAAGCTGATTTTTTACGAGTAATTTCAATTCTTAATGATATTCGTGTTTTAATTTCAATAATAAAAGCCATTGATAAAGCGTCTCTGTCGCTTTATCAATGGCTTTCGGAAACCTGATTATGCAACTGGCTGTCATATAATATATATTATTTAGACCCTGTAGTTTTGCGTCCTTACTTTTCAATAAGTATGCCAATATCACGTTATTATAATATTACTTTAATGAGCGTTAGCTGTCAATATAAAAAATCCTTTTCTTAAGAGAAAATACAAGTCTATACCACGTTTTAGCGGTATATTCTATGTCTATAAATGGGATAATTTTATTATTTTTATGCGCTCATTTGATTTAACTAATTCTACCATATTATAAAGTTCATTGGTAGTCAAACTTATAAGAAAAACAATTTTTACAAAATTATTTTTTCAAGATTGAATATGTTGCCATTTTCACCCAGTTATTGTAAAGTTATTCTCTATTTCTAATTTTCTATCAAACAAGCCAATCGAATCTTTAAGTTGGGGTTGACATCAACGCTGGTTTTTGATATCCTTCAACTTAGTTCAAAAATAAATAATAAAAGCGTTGAAAAAAGAATAGATCATTGGGTCAATAGTTCAAAGCGAGCAGGTGATGGTGCAAGATCTGTAATTAAACCCCATGAATGGCACTTTTGGAGCTGCAAACACATCGTCCATTGTGGCGAATGCTGTTTGACGTGAAATTCGTTATAAATTTAGAAGGTGGTTTGCCGTTGATGGCAGACAACTTGGGTGGAACCGCGGTTAATCCGTCCCTTGTATGTTTACAAGGGGCGGTTTTTTTAATTTAGCGTAAATGCTATTTCATAACACTATGTTTCTTAGGAGGAAAAAATGTCAGAATTTACAATGGCTGAAATTGTCAGTCTCGCCAAAATGAGAGGAATTATTTTCCCAGGTTCAGAAATTTACGATGGTCTTGCCAACAGCTGGGATTACGGCCCACTGGGTGTCGAAATGAAAAACAATGTCAAAAAAGCCTGGTGGAAAAAATTTGTTCAGGAATCCCCATACAATGTCGGTTTGGATGCTGCTATCCTGATGAACCCCAAAACCTGGGTTGCCTCAGGTCATGTGGGTGGCTTTAACGATCCACTAATGGATTGTAAAGCCTGTCAGTCGCGCTTCCGGGCCGATAAACTGATTGCTGACTACTATTTTGAAAAAGGTGAAGATGTCATTGTTGACGCCTGGTCCAATGAGCAGATGATGGCCTTTATTCAGGAACATAATATTGTCTGTCCTGAATGTGGAAAAATGGATTATACCGATATTCGCCAATTCAACCTAATGTTTAAAACTTTTCAGGGTGTTAACGAGGATACCGCCAGCGAAATCTTCCTGAGACCAGAAACTGCTCAGGGTATTTTTGTTAATTTTAAAAACGTTCAACGAACCACCCGAAAGAAAGTGCCCTTTGGTATTGCCCAAGTAGGTAAATCTTTCCGTAATGAAATCACCCCCGGCAACTTTATCTTCAGAACCCGGGAATTTGAACAAATGGAGTTGGAATTCTTCTGCGCTCCTGGCACTGATTTGGAATGGTTTAATTACTGGAAAGAATTCTGTAAGAAATGGTTGTATGATTTGGGCATGAAAGACGAAAACATCCGCTTCCGGGATCATGACCAGGAAGAGCTCTCGCATTACAGCAATGCCACTACTGATGTCGAATTCCGCTTCCCATTTGGCTGGGGTGAGCTCTGGGGAATTGCCGACCGTACTGATTTTGACTTGACCCAGCATCAGGATCACTCCGGAAAAGACATGAAATACACCGATCCAGTCACCAATGAAAAATACATTCCTTATTGCATTGAACCATCATTGGGTGCTGACCGCGTCTTTCTAGCTTTCTTATGCAATGCCATGGAAAAAGAAACGATCACCAACGGCGACAAAACCGAAGAACGAAACGTTATGCGCATCCATCCCTTCCTTTCCGCTTATAAGGCTGCGGTATTGCCACTGTCAAAGAAATTGAGTAACAAGGCAGTAGAAATTTCAACGCTGTTGTCCAAACATTTTATGATTGAATATGACGAAGCCGGCAGCATCGGCAAGCGTTACCGCCGCCAGGACGAAATCGGCACACCTTTCTGTGTTACTGTGGATTTTGATACCCTGGATGATGAATGCGTCACTCTCAGAGATCGTGATACCATGGATCAGGTACGGGTGCCTATTTCCGAAGCTGTCAACTATATAGCCACACGTATCGATTTTTAATTAGCATACGAAAACAAACTGATCATATCAATAATTATTAGATTATTTCAAAAAAAGGTTCCCTGTTCGAAAAACTATTCGAACAGGGAACCTTTTTAAGTGATAAATTTTTTGATTATATGACAGCTAAAGCTAACTAAGCTTCTTTAATTGCCAATACGTCTTGTGGACATGCTTCAACACAGATACCACATGCGATACATTTAGAAGGCACATCTCGGTCTTCTGATTTAACCAGTACTCCAAATGGACATGCTTCGACGCATTTTCCACAGTTTACACATAATTTTTTGCTGATCATGTATACACCTTTGGGATTTTGTGTGATTGCTCCAGCTTCACAGGCTTTTGCACATTTACCACATTGTACGCATACCAAAGTTTTGGGGCTACCATCTTCTTTTTCGGTAATTTTAATACATGATAATTCTGAAACTGGTTCTTTGTAGAATGCGTTTGCACATGCTAATTCACATCCTAGACATTTTACACAAGCTGCTTGATCTGCTATGACTACTTTTTTCATTGTTACTCCTCCTTAAGGACAATTCGATCCAAGGATCAAATTTATGTTTAAATTTTTTCAACTAGTTTTCATTCTACTTTTAAAGCCCACGATTGTCAATATAATACGGAATTTTTACAGGTATTTCTATGGCTGGTCACTTAATATGCTTAACACAGATAAAATATTACGACTCTTTACCAATACTCTTTCTAAATAAGGTCGATTTTTTACCAATTAATTCCCTGCATTAAAAAAGCTTTCCTTAAATTGGAAAGCTTCTTAGCAGTTAAGAATGTTGCTTTAATTTTTCGGTCTGATCATTGGTGATCAAGGCATTAACCATTTCATCAATGTCACCGTCTAAAAAGGCATCCAATTGATACACGGTCATATTGATACGATGATCTGAAATTCGACCCTGGGGGAAGTTGTAGGTACGGATTCGTTCGCTTCGATCACCGGTGCCGACCTGACTTTTTCGATTTTCAGCAATTTCACTTTGTTGTTTTTGCGTTTCTATTTCATAAAGTCTGGCCTTTAGAATTTTTAAAGCCTTGTCTTTATTCTTTAATTGGGATTTTTCATCCTGACAGGTTACCACCATTCCGGTGGGGATATGAGTAATTCGGACGGCTGAATCGGTGGTGTTAACACTTTGCCCGCCGTTACCGGATGAACGATAAACATCCACTCTTAAATCATTAGCGCCAATTTCAATTTCCACGTCTTCGGCTTCTGGTAGTACGGCAACGGTAGCAGTTGAGGTATGGATCCGCCCACCGGATTCGGTACTGGGAATCCGCTGAACCCGATGAACACCGCTTTCGTATTTCAAACGGCTGTATACGCCGGTTCCTTCAATGGAAAAAATAATTTCTTTAATGCCACCAATATCGGGAATACTGGAACTCATAATTTCGCTTTTCCATCCCTGCCGCTCAGCATAACGGGTCAGCATTCTAAAAAGATCACCGGCAAACAAAGCGGCTTCGCTGCCGCCGGCTCCAGCCCGAATTTCAACAATAACGTTTTTATCATCATTGACATCTTTGGGAAGCAGCAGAATTCTCAATTCCTCTTCCTGTTCCACCCGTTTTTTTGTCAATTCGTCCAGCTCAGCTTCAGCCATTTCTTTAAAATCTTTTTCCAGCTGTTTATCTTCCAGCATTTCTTTGGTGTCATCAATCGCTGACAAGGTATCGGAAAACTCATTATATTTTTGGATGATGGGTTCGATGTGGGCATGTTCTTTCATCAGCTTTCGCCACTGATTCTGATCTCCGATGATCTCGGGATCACTGATCTTTTCGTTTAATTCAGCATATTTTCCTGCTAAAAAATCTAACTTATCTAACATAGTGCTCCTTAGTTTTCTATTTTTTCTTCTTGTTTATTCAACCCAATAAGCGTCTTTGCATTCATTAAAGAAAAAAACTGCCAGGGTTCCGGGACCGGAGTGGGTTAAGACAGTTGGTCCCAGGGAGACAATTTTAAATCGCTCGGTATTAAATCGCTTGCCAGCCATTTTTAAAAATTTAGCAACCAATTCAGGGTTATCGGCATGACTGATACCTATGGTTTGTTTATCCCAATAACCGCCATTTACTTCCAGATAATCAACCATTTTTTTGACCAGCTTTTTTTCGCCTCTGACCTTGTCAATCTGCTGAAGCTCGCCGGCCTTATTCACTTCAAGTAATGGGTTAATGTTTAGCATATTACCGATGATAGCCGTTCCTTTATTTAATCTTCCGCCCCGATACAGGTATTGAAGATCAGTGACTGTAAAAACATGTTTAACATGATCGATATAATAGTTAATTTGTTTTATCAGCTGATCCATACTCGCACCCTTGGCTGCTGCCCGGGCCGCTCCGTAAACGATGTGCCCCAGTCCATAACACACAGCCCTGGTATCAAAGACTTTAAAGTCAGCCAACGGATATTTCTCTTTTAAGTCGCGTTCCGCCAATGCTGCTGCCTGATAGGTACCGGAAAGACCGCTGGAAAAAGCCAGATAAATAAATGACTGATTTTCCATGATCAATTCTTCAAATCGTTTGTAAAAATCTCCATAAGGAATCTGAGACGTTTTATACCGTACACCCTTACGCATATTTTCACATACCAGTTCTGAAGATATATCTATACCGTCGCGATAGGTCATTTCATTTTCTACAACATAAACCGGAATTATCTCAATATCATATTGTTGTTGATCTGTTTCCAGGATATCACAGGCAGAATCGGTGATGATTTTTACATTCATGCTTTATGTCCTTTCCTACTTGATTTCAAGATATCATTTTATCACAGTTTAGTCATTTTTCAAAAACAATTCTTGGGCATATTCCCGGGGATCCGCAAATAGCACCCTTCCTTTGTTTTCCAGATAAGTAATCAGTCTATTGGAATCCAGGTTGATAATCAGTTCATCTGGAAAATCGATGGCATCCAGAACTTGATCCACATAGGGAAAATCACCAATATCCGATGCAAAATGGGTATCACTTCCAATAATAATGGGAATCTCCAGTTCTTTACAGCGATTGGCAATCCATTCACAATTGGGCTTGGAACCCTTTCTGATAAAAAAGGAACCGTTATTGATTTCGATCAGAGTATTGGTCTTTTTGGCATCCTGGAGAATCGCTTCGTAATCGAGCTCATAGGTCGGATTCCCCAAATGGCAAATAAAATCCACATGAGGATTGGCCATGGCCCCCAGTACCGCACTGGTGTTTTTCGATTTTGTCTGGGGCTTAAAGGTTGGCGTGTGCAGTGATGCCGAAATGATCTCCAGCGATTTAATAAAATCCATGGGAATGTCGGTATTCCCGTCGCTATCCATAATATTACTCTCAATGCCTTTGAGTAATTTTACATTGTTTATTTTTCCGGGAATTACCTTGTAATTGGCAAAAAATAACGGCGTTGGTGCCCCCGGAAGCGCTGGACCATGTTCCGTAATACAAATCATCTCCAAATTCTTTTTTGCAGCCGCATCGATTAATTCCAGCACAGTATTATAGGCATGTCCGCAGGCCAATGTATGGGTGTGGGCATCTAAAACGTAATTTCTCATTTTTTTATTCAATTTCCTTCTTCTTCCTGTTTTTTCTTTAATTCTCTTTTCTGTACTTCCAGATCATTTTGATGAGCAACCCGATCACAAAAAACCTGAGCGGAATGATAGCCATATTGTTTGGTTCGATTATTGATGGCAGCCGTTTCAATGATACAGGCCAGATTTCGTCCCCCGGAAACGGGAATCATGACCTCCGGAACTTCGATCCCCAAAATATCCAGAGTTTGTTCATCCAGACCCAGGCGATCATAGGGAGAGCGTTCATCCCAATTCTCCAGTCGAATCACCATATCTATTTCCACATCTTTTTTAACGGCTCGGGCGCCATAAAGGGTTTTAACATCAATAATGCCAATTCCCCGGATCTCCATAAAATGCTGCAATAGTTCTGGAGCGGTTCCCATTAAATGTCCATCGCGAATGCGTTTGACTTCAACCACATCATCAGCAATCAGACAATGACCGCGTTTAACAATCTCCAGTGCTGTTTCGCTTTTTCCGATCCCGCTTGGTCCGGTAATCAACACACCAACACCAAAAACCTCAACCAAAACCCCATGCAAACTGATTCTCGGTGCCGACAGCTGATCAATATAATTAACCAGATCATAAAATAAGGAAGTTGTATGTTCCTTGCTTTTTAACAAGGTTCGTCCATATTTTTTGGCTGCTTCTTCAAACAGATAGGTTTCTTCCAGATCCCAGCAGACAATAAAACAGGGAAATTCATAGGAAAAGAAATCGTCTATTTTCTGTTTCCTTACTTCCGGATCCAGATCCAAAAGATAGGCAACTTCAACCTTTCCAATCATTTGAACCCGGTTGGAATCAAAATGTTGGTAATAACCATGCAGTTGCAAACCGGGGCGATTAATGCCACTGTTCGCCAAATTTAATTCTTCCGACTGATAATAAATTTTTTCCAGCTTGATTTCTTTGCAGAAATCGTCCAAATTTACTTTACCATTCATATTTCGTTTATCTCTTTTCATTGATTTGCTACTGATTAATTTACTCAAGTTATTCTACCTCAAAGTTTCTATTGATAAAAGTGTTTTAATGGCTTATTTATGGAAATAATCGAACACGGCCTGCGCTGTTTTCACCTGCACCCCAGGAACGGCCATTAATTCTGCTAACTCAGCTTTTTTTATTTTGTCGACCTGGCCAAAGTGCGCCATCAGGGCTTCCCGACGTTTTTTACCAACCCCGGGGATCTCCTCCAATTGGGAGGTTAACATTTCCCTTTTTCTTAGAATCTGGTGATATCCCAAGGTATATCGATGAACCTCTTCCGAGATTTCAAAAAGGAAGACGCCCAGCGGGGTGGCTTTTTTAATGGGGTATTCGGTACCCCGATAAAAAATGCCGCGTAGCCGATGTCGATCATCTTTTACCAAACCGCATACTTCGATAGTGACCGGATAGAGTGAAACAATACTCTCCGCAGCATTGACATGACCAACCCCGCCATCAATCATCATGATTTCGGGCAGCGGTAGAAAATTATTAACTTCCTGAGTTTTCATTGCCCGTTCCATTCGTCTAAAAATCATTTCCTGCATACTGGCATAATCATTTTGACCCTCAACCGATTTGATTTTAAAGCGTCGGCAGGCTTTTCGATTCAATTTACCATCATCAAACACGACCATTCCGCCAACGTTATTGGTTCCGCTGATATTGGAAATATCATATGCTTCAATTCGGGATGGCCGTTTATCCATCCCCAATAATTCCTGCAATCCATCCAATCGACTCTTGGATCGAACCTCTTTTTCGCGTCTCTCCAGCAGGTGTTGTTTTAAGGCCAGGTCTGCATTTTCCCCCACCATTTCCAGCATTTTTATTTTTTGCCCCCGCTGGGGCGACAACACCTCGATTTTTTTACCAGCCAGGTTGTTTAACCACGCTTCGATGACATTCTTGTCTTCCAAGGTTTCTTTGAGAATGATTTCTTTGGGAATGAATCCACAGCTTGAATAGTATTGTTTGACAAAACTCTCCAACACTTCTTTGGGACTCACATCGCCAAGTTCATCTAAAAAGAAGTGATCACGACCCATCAGCTTGCCATCTCGAACATGGAAAACCTGAACGCAGCCTAAGTCTTCCTGCTGCGCAATGCCTATAAAATCCTGATCTTGCTTGGTACTTGAACTAATTTTCTGTTTTTCAATAATATGCTCAATGCCGGAAATCTGATCACGATATTTTGCCGCTTCTTCATAATTCTGGTTCAAAGCGGCTGTGGTCATTTTCTCTTTAAGATCTTTGATTAAGTCTGGATGCCGACCGTTTAAAATATCCAAAATTGACTGGATATCCCGGGCGTATTTCGCTTTCGACACATTACCCTGGCAGGGCGCCTGACATTGTCCAATATGATAATTCAAACAAGGTCGTCCGTTCTTTTTGCCATACTCAACTTGACGATTACAGGTTTTCAAGGGATAAATTTTAAGAATCGCCTCGATGGTATTTTTTACCGCAAATGAACTGGTAAACGGACCAAAGTATTTTCCGCCGTCTTTTTTATACTCCCGGGTCATCAGGATTCGGGGATATTCTTCATTAACGGTCAAGCGAATCCAGGGATAGCTTTTATCATCCTTCAATAATATATTATAGCGGGGATGATGGGTCTTAATCAGATTACATTCTAGAATCAGGGCTTCCATTTCCGAATCAGTGACAATGGTTTCAATGGTTTCGATATGGGATACCAATGCGACTGTTTTCGATGAGAGCTGACTGGCCGAATGAAAATACTGGCGCACCCGATTGCGAAGGTTAATGGCTTTACCAACGTAAATAATTTCGTCATTATCATTCTTCATGATGTAAACCCCAGAGCTTTGAGGTAAATCTTTTAATTTTTCTTTATCATACATATAAATAACCTTAAATAAATATTTTTTTGGATTTTTTTGTTTATTCACTACCTAATTTTGGTATAATAATAATACTTTTTTAAACATCAGAATATCATAAAGAAAGGAAGTGTTACCATGTTTGAAAAAATAACCGTCGATGGCCACAATACCCTGATTTCTTTCGGTAATTTCGAAGTGAAGATTGTTCCGAAAATTTATGGTGGATTTACTCTGACAAAATCGATTAAGGACAATCCCTTTAAAATTATTGAAATACGTGAGATAAGACTTCCAATTTCAGAAAAGGAAGTCTTAAAGGAAGCAAAAGAGCTTTTGAAACAAAAATATGAGTCCATTGACTTTAATAGCTATTGTACCACATAAATCTTGAGTTCAGCTTTTTTTGAGCCATCTCACCACCAGCATTGGGATGGCTCAAGTTGTTTATGCCATCTTTCAGTCCGATCTTATTTTTAGATACAAATCATTTGAGTTTATCATTATCCAAGTTTTCTTAAATAAAGTAATGTGTTTATGAAATAAATTGACATTAGACCTAAATCGGTATATACTTATAAATGAATTAGAGTGTATTTATTGATTTCACATATTTTTGCAAGTCATTTTTACGGTTTAAATGATTTGCAAAAATATGTGTTTTTTGTTTTTGCATCACGATTTACAAATAATATTTAGGAGGTACCTAAAATGAATAATGGTACAGTAAAATGGTTTAACGAGGAAAAAGGATTTGGTTTTATTTCAGTAGATGGCGGCGAAGATGTATTTGTACATTTCTCTGCAATTATTGCTGATGGACGTAAAAACCTTGTTGAAGGACAACGCGTAACTTTTGATACCGAAAAAACTGATCGTGGTTTACAAGCTACTAACGTTTTTATCGCATAATTAAATAGTTTTTAAAACAGCCACCAGCAATCGCTGGTGGCTGTTTTTGTCTTTATACTACCGTACCGACCAATTTATTAATCTTCTTTTGGGGGTTCACTTTTAACATGGCAGCCCGAGCAACCATCGCCACCTTTGCAGCCTTCGCAGGAAAAGTCTCCCGATTTCATTTTCTTGACTTTCTTAAAGATAATATAACCTGCCGCACCTAATATTAATGCTGCTAGAATCCAGGTAATCATTGAGTCCTTCTTTCTTCTATTATATAATACGCTTATTTAAACAAAAATCCGACTGCCGACCTGATAAATAATGAATGCAATCGCATAGGCCAAACCAATTTGATAGGCCAAGGCAAACAGAAAATCCCGCCAATTTCCCAATTCTTTTTTCATGGTGGCGAGCGCCGCCATACAAGGGGATGCCAACAACACAAAAATCACAAAACTATAGGCTGACACCGGGGTGAAAATTTGGCTGATGTTTTCAGTCAAACTACCACCCTGACCGGATGACAGTACACTCATGGTACTGATGATCATTTCT